>CAYILQ010000013.1:0-17040 GCA_964364345.1 uncultured Candidatus Saccharibacteria bacterium
TGGTCGGTTGGGCGAACACCGATTCGCACCATCAAGAATATCTGAAGAAAAGCGAAGAACTTATTTCACGCGGCGAAGCCGAAGAGCTTGTTAATGCTCAATGCTGGCTCGACAAAACCCCGCTCTCGGCACAAACTTATCCGACTTTGTGCAAAGCTGGTACAGCGGTAGACATTTATGGCGAACGAGCTGGCGGAGCGTTGTTAGGTAAAATACAAATACCTACTCTGATTGCTTACGGCGACAGCGACATAGGCATTATCAAGATTGATGGAACGATGGATAAGTGGATTGAAAGGGTCAACAAAATTAAAAACCCTAAAGCCCAAATTTCCACTATTACTGGAGCCGCTCACAGCTTCAAGGGATACGAAAAAGAATTATCTCAAGACGTAGAATCATTTATCAGAGAAATTATATGAACATCTTAATTTTTGGCGACAGTATAACGTGGGGTGCATACGATCCAGAGCAAGGCGGCTGGGCTACTCGCCTACGAACGGGGGGAAACGGGGACATGACCCGTTTATTCGCATTCTTGTTCAGACAGACGGGGATATCGGTTGAATCAGTATGCTTGATCGGATGAGAAGAATGGCGATTAACAATCAGGATTAGGCCGAGTAGCCTTAAGGATAGCTTGGCTACACGATTTAGAGACATAACCAGAGTTTTGTAGGAACAATTCGGTTCAAATATTTTCCAGATTGATTTCTTGGTTTTGATCCCCTCTGATTGCTTAAAGACGGCTAGATTCAGGGAATCAATCTTATTGACGGCTAACCTTCGACCCTTATGATTGCCTTGCATGGACAATGACATCTTATTGCATAAAAACATTACTTTTTGTTTGATTTTTTGATAGAGTGGAATTAGGATTTTCATTTTTATGGGGTATGGGAGATTAGGCCTCCCGGATACCCCAATCTATTATATCCGATATCCATAGATTTGGTATTTCGTAATTCAAAGAATTCAAAGTCAATAATGTGTTTATGGTCTTTGAAGTAAATCGCTTTAGGCATATTTACTTAGAGGCGGGGATTCAGGCGGTGATAGAAGGCATTATTCACCAGACTTAATTAATTTAAGTTGAGGCGATAGAGTTTTTTGGTTTGGGAGTCTCTGAAAATGAGATAGTCTTCGGTGCCGCTTAAAATTAGGGTTTCGGCCCGGACAAAACCTGGGTCGGTGAATATGATTTTGGGTTCGAGTTCCGTTTGGTCAACCTCGGCAGTGACCAAAGAACTGCCGGCGAAACAGTAGATGTTAGTGCTATTGACGCTCCAGACGCATTTTGAGGCCTGGGCGCGGATATCGAGGTTGGCCTCGGTCTGATCGGCCGTATCCCAAACAAAAAGGCCGGACTCCCCGCTTTCGGCATCGGTGCTTGAAAATATCAAACGTTGGCCGTTGGGCGACCAGACAACGTCAAGATTATTTTTGTTTTCTAAAATTTTGGTCAAAGCCCCGGTTTCAATATTAAGATCAAAAAGCGAATTATCAGTCGCCAAGCTCAAAGTTTTTGGGCCAACCCAATCTATTTGCCAGTCGGTAGAGCGGGTATTGAGGATGTTCTTGAAGGTTTCAATTTGAGGATCGGCAAGGCTGATAGCCCCCTCGCCAGTTGCGGGGTCGTAGTAGAGATAGGCGATTTGATCCGCGTTTTTTGAGAAAACCGGATTCAGCGCGTTCTGATTAAGCCTTTTGGACGACTTGGTCGGGAGGTTGTGGTAAATATGGGAGGCGTCGTCCTTGGCGATAATTTCTTTGCCGTCAGCCGACCAGGTGATTTCTTTGAGGCCAGATTTAATTTCCGCGATTAGAGCGGAGCCGGTTCCGGCCGGATCGTTAGCGCTTACAACCGGCGCCGAGCGGATCTGGCCGGTTTGGGGGACATAATAATAGATTTCTCTGCCGTTGGGGGCGAGCTTGGGGGAATAGGCATCATCTTGCGAAATCTTCACCGGTCCTTTTGGGGTGGCATATTTTTCCTCGGTTCGGTTGAACCGGGAAATGAGGGAGTTATTGACTAAGGCCAACTGGCCGCGGTCGTCACTAACCAGGCGGCTCTGGCTGCTTAATCGGCCAATCAAAAAAGCCGCCAGACCCACCAAGACGACAGCGAAAAAAATAATGAACCTCTTGGTCATAAAGCTGGGAGTAAGTGGTTAAGCCGCGTAGGGCAATTCTTGAGGTTCGCTTTCTTCAGTCGGCAACGACCCTTCCTCGGCTAAGTCGGCAATCTCGGCCGTCCGTTCCAAAACAACGTTTGTAGTGTCAATCTCTTCGGTTTTGGCGGCGATGTATTCGGGCACGATTGGTTGAGTCTCAAGATAGGTTTTTTTCTCGTCGCGATAGGCCAGATAAACGCCAATAGTCCGCCAGGGGAAAAGGTCTAGGCCTGGCATCAAATCAGCGACACCGGCGGCGCCCATCTTCAGCGCCGGCGAGCGGATTATTGCCTTTCTGGCGGCCCCAATCTTTAAGGCCGCCCGCCGGATTGGCTTTTTCAAAATCCCGGTTTTTCGGGAGAACCGCAGCGCCCGGGCGTACATCCTGGAGTAAAACATCATCTTTCGAGTCAGGCCGGCGATATCTTGCTGAATCTCGCCGTAAAATTTATTCATTGCCCCAACCCGGGAGCTGGCGCCGAAACCGGCAAAAAACAAAATCGGGCTGACGATCAATTTGACTAGCCAAACCAGAATTAAACCGATGCCGGTAAGTCCCGCCAGATCAACCAAATCGCCGATTATTGATAGGGAAAAAAGAAAACCGTACTTCAGCCGCGAGGGGTGTTTAATCACCCGGTTGGCCGTGGCAACAACCTCATTGAGCTCGCTTTGCTGGGCTTGAAGGTAGGCAAGATTGGCATAGTATTGTTCTTCCAGATCTTGGGCCATGTTTGGAGCTCTTAACGAGCGGCCGTTTCTAGTTCACGCTTAGCCTCTTCAATTTCCAAAATCTGTCTGGGATCGGAGGTGATGGTTTGGTCCTCGGCGTAAGAAGCCACCACCCGCAAGGCGACATGGTTTTGGCCGGCAAAAAACAAACCGTGGCCGACCCGAGATTCCAAAAGGAAAAACTTTTCAGAATCGGTAAGATTGAATGTTTGTTTAACAAGCTCAATTGAGGCCGGCGATTGCTTCAAAAGCAGCTGTAAAGAAGAGTTGGTGACGATGGGTTTGCCAAAAGGCGAGTTCATGAAATCGGGGATGTCTTGGGAAATCGTGGTCAAGCCCAAGAAATATTTTCTGGCCCTCTTGGCGACATTGAGCAAGAACTGACCGCCGGCGTCATATTTCAACAGCCACCAAGCCTCGTCAACCACCAGGAGACGTTTCTTGAGTTCGGTCCTGATCTGGGTCCAGATATAATTCAAAACTAAATACATTGCCACCGGTCTTAACTCTTCTTCCATGTCGCGGATGCTAAAAACCACCAATTGGTTATCTAGTCGGACCGTGGTGGGATTGTTTAAGAATCCCGAGAAACTGCCCCCGGTGTATTTTTTAAGGCGAATTACCAATGATTGGGTTCCGGTCATGCTCTCCAAAACATTTTGCAGGTCAGTCATTAGAGGCGGCGGGGTTTTGCTAAAATCAGAATCCGGGGTGATGTCTTTGATGGCGTAAGTTTGGGAGATAGCCTCATCAAGAATTGCCTCCTCTTCGGGCGTCAGAACGCCGAGCATTAGCTTCAAAAGCCCGGTTAGGTTCAGGACGTGGGAGCGCAGAACATCAGCCGGACTCTCGTCGGGCAAAGGCTTGGGCAGATCAAAGGGATTGATATGGTCATCCGAAGAAACCGATATTTTGACATTGGTGCCGCCCACAGTCTCGGACAAAAACTTGTACTCGTTTTCCGGGTCAATCACAAAAACTTGAGTGCCAAACATCAGACTCCTTAAAATCTCAAGCTTGACAGCGTAAGAATTATGAACAAAAACACCGCCGGAACCGGCCAAAAATACCTCGTTGTCTACTGTCAGATCATAAACATATTTCTCCTGGGTATTTTTTAACTTCTCTATTTTCTCGATGGGGTCCCAGAGCAAATCACTATTTGCCAGTAACTCAAGTCTGTTGAGTAATTGCTCCAGTTGGGCAAGGTTCTTCAGCTTCTCTTGGTATTTGTGCGAAACATATCGGCTTGAATCCCAAATCATTCTATATGATGTGTTCCCAGACGGCCCGCTAATCAGAGCGCTCTGAAGCGAAGGGTTAAAGTGGTTCATAATCAGTCCCATTTCTCTAAAACCGGAGCGGATTGAATCTTTTATTCCGGCCAGGGAGTAATCGGAACTGGCGCCGATCGTTTCTATGGCTTTTAGCACATTCATTGTCCTGAGCGTTACCTCGCCGTTCTTCATAAGTTGCCAGCTGTGGCCAAGTGTTTGCCATAACCTACGGTTTAATTTTTTGTCCTGTCCGCCTTTTTCTACGATTGATTCTAGGCTTGGTAACTTAAGATTGAAGCGAGGGCCATTGCTTCTAAACTCAGTGATTATCCGCCTAGTCTCGCTGATGATAAACATTAGCTGTGTTGGCGAGGGGTTATAAATACCTCTCTTTAATGGGGACAGTTTTTGAAACTTTAAAGAGTGTGTTGGTAAGAGATGATCTATTTCCTCGAATATTTCGCTGAGGCCAGGTAGTACGTCCACGTTGGTGTTTCCTTCTCGATCAATCAATCGAGAGAGAAGTTCTTTCTTCCGGTTTGAAACAAAATTAATTTCCGCGGCAAACTTTTTAAGATTGTCCTGGCCAGAAATGATTAGTTTCCAGTAAGATTTCTTTCGATGCCAACCCGGGGCTCTTTTTTTAGTCTCCGCGACCCGCGCGACGATGCCAAAGTAATAGAGAAGGTAGCAGAGATCAGAAGTTAATTCTTTCGACTTTGATACGGCATATACGCAATTGTGAGCCACCGTCCCATCGCCTTCAAAATATGCCCCCAAGAAAGCAGCAGCATTCTCTTTATTTGAGCTGAAAACTGCTGCTGGGGTGCGTTTTTGAGCTGATTTTTTCTTCAAGCCTAATTCTTTAGCTACTTCCACGAAAACCCTGTCCGCGATCATGACCCCACGATTACCAAAGTAGAATGAAATACCAAGTGATTTCAAAGCCAACTCGATATCCTTTAAGACTTCGTTGTCGATATTTGAAATCATGACCGAATTTTCGGTAACCGTACCCTCCGCGACGACATAGCCCAAGATTTTTAGGAATGATTCATTAGTTTGGAAGCGAATTGGCAGGAAAGTATTGGCCAATCTGGAGGTTATCTTCAGACCGCTTAGAATTTGATTGTCGAGGTTAATTTTTAAGAATTTGACGATTCTTAAAAAATAGGTCAAGGGGATGATACGGCCGTCACGATACTTGTATAAGTACCTGTCCATTTTGCCGAGCCGGGCGGTTTTTAGAAAGTGATAATTCTTTTGGATTAGTTTTTCGGCGCCGGCTACGTAAATCCCTTTTGAATTAGCAAGAGTTTCTAGGAGATTTATAGATCGGCCCGGCCCTTCAGGGGTGTGGACGCAGCGAGGTAGAGGAATGTATTCCTCTTTTTTAATTTCTGAACTTTTGGCTGTAACAATCGCGCCATTTCTCAAGGTGATCATATTGTGATCACCAGTGGTGGTAATAATTCGGCCAGATTTTGTAGTGAAACGGTAAAAATATTTGGTAGCCTGCTTTCTAGCAGCTACGGTTACCTTTGACCACGATCCCTTTAGATTTTTGTCGAATGCCCAAACCTCGATGTCGGGATCAATTACCCCCTCCAATTCGCTATCGATTTTAGTCAAACCCCGATTTTTAATAATTTTTTCAATAAGAGGACCAATTTTTCTCATTTCTATTCTGTCGTTTGTTTTTACTAAAACCGGTTCTGACCCCAAAACACTTTTACCGCCGCCCGATTTCCCGAAAACGACCATGTTTGAATTCTCAAGACTAAACCGGTCGAACAAGACCAAAGAATTGTTGTGAGTGTTAATGCCGTAAAGAATTCCCTTGTCGGTGGTTAGGTCGTAGGAGACGAACGGGAAGAGCGAAGAAATCGGTTCGGTGTTGAGCGAGGTGTGAACATTGAGCTGATCATCATTTAGAGGCATAGTTGACAAGAATCCTTCCTTCATTCGGAAAGTCGCCTCTTTGGTGTAAATCAGTTGAGCGTCAAGAATCGCCCGGATTTTGTTTTCGGCCTCGTCCAGTTCTTTGGTCGAGTCGCCATAGATGGTGATGTAAAGACCCAGTTCAAAGAATCTATCAGTCCCCTGTTGGAGCTTATTGCGCAAAGCCTCAATGTCATTGATGGCAGTCTCCAAAATCGGGTCCCTGACTTTGCCGGCGGCTTGATCCTCCATAATCTGGGCCTCAAACCGCCCCAAACGGTCGCGCAGCTTTTTGAGAATCGCCCCGGTGTCTTGGGGGTGGACAAAAATTGAAATATCCAAGGGTCGGTCAAGATTGATAATCGGCGAAAACCAATTGGTGTTAAGATAGCGCGGGTAAGTGGCCGCAAGTAAGGTGCGGGCGAATTTCTCGCCGATTTGAATATAGTTGGCGGCAACGCTAACCGCCGCCGGCGCCAGCAGGTCGTCAATTAATTTTTGTTCAGTTTTTTGGTTAGCCATTGTTAGTAGTCAGTCTCCGGCTTCCAGCCTCTAGCCCCTAGCTTCCAGCCTCTAGCCCCTAGCTTCCAGCCTCCAGAGTATGGCCGGGATTGTAATATTCATAGTAAAGATTGGTGAGTTCGTCGCCGCCCAGGATCCGAGTTTCAAGCCCCAGACCGCTGATGCCTTCCAGAATCACGTCAATTCTCTGGTTGAGCTGGATTTTGTAATTTTCCAGTTCAGATTCGGTCAGGGCCCGGGCAAATTTTTCAGGCGCGAGCAGTCCCTTTATGGCGTCAACAAATCCGGCTTTGGTGGGCGGCGTCTCAATGGCGTAAAAAGGGACCGCCACATAGAATTTTTTGGCGATAATATTGCCCAATTCCGCCAGGCCCTGAACAAACTTGGTGTACTCGGTGAGCTGGATTCTCAAAAGCTCGTTGGTTTGAGCATCCATAAGCCCGGCAAGCGATTTCAGGTAAGGGTTGATATCCAGTTTGCGCGAGCTGATGGCGATCTGCAAGGGAAAGTCAACTGAATTGATAAAATTTTGAAAGGCCTGGATTATGGCTATCTGTTCGTCCGACGATTTCAGCTCAAAGTTCATTGAGCCGACTTCAATAACCGACCTTAGAGAACCGTTTTTCAGAATTAAAATCGTTTCTTTAATATCGGCAATTTCAACAAAATCTTTGGTGCTTTGCTCCGGTTTTTTAGTTTTTTCTTTAGCCATTTTTATCTTGTGAATCTCCACCCGGCAAAATGTCGGCAGTTGAATCCCGGCGACGGTAGATGTATTTCTTGGCGCCGGTCAAAAATGAGAAAGCCATTATCAAATAACGCGGTAAAGGCACGCCGTCAATCTTGTAAAAAGCCAAGGCCGCCGCCAAGAGGGCCACCGGCAAGCTCATCACCAGCCAGATAAAGAAACTATTTACAGTATAGCGGAAAATGAAAATCAAAACCGCCCCGGCGGCAATGTACAAAAACTGCTTGAGGGTGAACGGCCCGACGATCTTTGACTCGGTCTCAATAAATTGTGGCACCTGGAAACGCATGATTAGCTGATAGCTGATAGCTTTTAGCTTCTAGCTTTTTGATAATTGAATTTAGCATTTTCATTTGCTCGACTAATAAAGAATCTACCCTAGTGTAACTTAGAAATTTTGTTTTGTTTAAAGGCTAAGAAAAAGTTCTGGGACGAAACGTAAACGCGGCAACGCGTTTTTATTTTCTGTTTCTTAGGTCTACCACGTTGCCCAGATTTTGTTCGTGCAGGGATGGTGATTGCTTCCCAGAAAATCCATGTCCGGATCTTTCTTCCTGAACCAAGCCAATAATATCCTTTACTTGGATTAACAACCCCGAGATTATTGAATCTGACACCGCTTCGGCGATCTTGGGCTCAAGTTGTAATCTTGTTCCTATCTCCTTAACTGTATCGCCAACTGGGACAGTCGCTAAAAGCGTGTCTCTAATGATCCTTGCCAGTTCGCGCGACTGATCTTCCGAAAGATTGAAATTCCCGGATGTTTCCTGAAGAAATTGAGCCGTTTCGGGGGCAAAAATTAGGTCCTTAATTGGTTTTGGGCCTTTGTCTATCCGGCTCTTAAAACTTTCCCAATCAAAATTTGAGTTACCCATGTCAACATCATAGGGGCTGTAGATATCTAGTCGTAGGTAGCCGCTTGTATTAGTCTGGTTGTTCATCACGGTATACCAGGCGCTGATACGCCCGCAACTATAGCTGACCTAGCTGGATCAAGCGCGTTAACCAATCTTCTCTTAAAATCAACCCCGCCGCCCGGGTATCTTGGCGATGGTGGACTCGCCGTTTGTTTCTGAACGAAAAGCTTCCTTAAAGCGTCTCCGAAGTCCGGGGTCATCGCTTCTTTCAATACGTCCTTAAGATCGTCTGGCGATTTCTTTGAAATTACCCCGAATATCGCATCGGGTAAATCTGCTGGCGGTGGGGTAGTTGGTGGGTGAGTCAAATCATACTGGCCTACAATGTCAGGCCGTTTCTTAGCCACCTCTTTTCTGAATTCTTTTCCTTCATTCGTGTTAGACCCGCCTAAAAGATCCATGGACTCGGTGAACGCGCCCACATTAAAGAATCCGGAACCAAGGGCCTTGTCATCTTTTTTGATGAAATCAAACCACTCTTTTCTAGCGGCAGTAGTTTTGGGCGATCTAAATCGGGCATAAGCCGGGGTATTTGCCGCGGCCATTTGGACGAGCTGATCCCTATCCACCCCGCCATAATTTCCTTTAGCAGCCCTTTCCGACATTGATTGAGCCAGGAATGGATTACGTGTTGCCCAGTTAGCCATACTGTTTTGAAAATCAGCGCTATTAATCCTACCCCGTTCATAAAGAAAAGCGCGTCTTGCCGCCCCACGGACAGTGTTAGCGTTCATTCCCATAGTTTCAGTCTCGAAAACGGGGTCGATTCTTATTTGGCCGGCCTTTTCTTGATCTTTAAGACGAGCAAGCTCGGCGTCTATATCGGTGACTTGTTGTTTTTGGAGTTTTAATTCTGGGGTAAAACCCAGGGCTTTTGAGAAAAATTGTTCAGTTTTGGCCGCTCGTAATCTTTCCGCTCTCTCGCCGCCATATCTAAACGGCCCCAGATACCTGAATCTTTTCTCTGGCAACCCCTCCTCTTTGATTCTCGCCCCGGTCTGAACCAAGCCCTTTTTCACCGCCGAGAGTCCGGTAACGCGGCTCACCCCGCCCTCAATTTTGCCGAAGTATTCGGCGGCTTTGGACCCGGCAAAAAAACTCATCTTCATAGCCAATCCCAGCCCCCCGACCATGAAGGTAATGGTGATAGCAAACATGAAAATATCATTTACTCCAAACGCGGCAAAAAACCCTCCCAAGCCGGTTATACCGGGACTTGCCGGCGCTATCTGGTTCCTGCCGCTGATAAAAATAGAAGCGAACATCAGAAAGAACAAGTAGGTTGGCAAGAAAAAGACCCAGCCAATAAATTGCTTCCACCAATTACCCCAGGTTTGCTCTTTGAAATTGGGCAATATTGATCCGATCCAGGCCACCGGGGACAGAATCAGAAGGAACCAGAGAAATGGGATGCGCAAGAGAACAAAAATAGCCGAGGTGGCAAAGGCAAACAAGGTGATTATTAGGAAAATTATAAAAAGCACGCCGGTGGTTAAAGCGCTGAAACCGCCGCCAAGCGCCCTCTGAACTTCAGTAATATTGGCCGCTCCCAGACCCTGACCCAAAGTATACATGACATTTCCTATTGACCCTAAAAAAATCTTGCTTAGGCCATTGCCTATGCTAATAATGTAAACCCCAATCGCGAAGCTGAAGTTAATTAATATGGCGGCGACCAAAAATCTTGGCAAGAGAGCGCCCCAATTATATTTCGGTAAGTCAAAGATAGTGCCGAATGCCATCACGATCAAAATCAGGATGAAAAATAAGTTGACAAAATTCCTCATCATACTCCAACTGGCTTCAACCTGGGGCGGGTAATAGTTTGTCTGGTCGATAAATGTTTTTAATAGGTTAACAAAATACTCCACCATTGGGCCGACTATTTTGGTGATAACTATGACCGTGAGTTCAGTGATGAAGCCGACAAGATCTGTGCCGACAAAGAGCGGAGACGCCGCCGCGCGCAGGGGGAATAGGATCAAAAATAGCCCTAGGAAAACTGCTAGGATTAATTGTGTTTTTCTGGATTTCATTTAGTGAATTTAGCTCGTCCCCATCATTAAGATTTTGGGGATTGGGCATGAAGAAACAAAAAGGCGTGAAGCTGTGCCCAGGACCCAAACGCCCTCTCTAACCCTGCGGTTCAAATATAATTTGGTAGCAGCGATATCCCAGACGTAGGTGCCAGACAGTGGCGGGCCGATAATTAACAAAGGCGGACAAAAAAAAGTTGGGGGAACTATTTTGATTATCCGACCGCCAAAAATCAAAAACATAGAAAAGACCAGACTGGCTGAAATGATTTTTTTTGAGAACATCGTCGTTATTTACAATCACTCAAAATCCGCCGCTTGCTCCTCCGCCGCCAAATTCACCGCCGCTTCCTTCAAAACCCCCATCACCACCGGTCCCGTCGCCGCTAAGATTTTCAAGCTTTTCCATCAGGGCGTCGAATAGTTCTTTGGCCACATCAGCTGAAAGCTCCGCCATAGCATCAGAACTGGTGAGCCATGATAGATCTTCATCAATTGATCTTTGAACTGACGCTCCGAGAATTTTCCCGGGGGTCTTGATCTCTCCTAACACCAAGCAGGTCCTGTTTGGGGCGTCGCCTTTGCAGCTAGACCGTTTGGAAAGAAAACCATCGCCCGATTCGGCTTCACTGCGGTCAAGCTGTTCCTCAAACGCCCGCTGTTTGCCAAGTTCAGCCGTGGCGTTGGCTAGCAGGCCAAAAAAGTTATTTCGGGGCTCCATAAGTCTTGCCCAAGCGGCCCAGCCGCCCTTACTGAAATCTTTTTTGAAGGCTTCAATGTCAAAGTTAGAAGGAAGGGTGCAGCGGTTTTCGATTTTAAAGTACTGAAGCGAGTCCGTCCTGTATTTGGCTGGATTGAAACCAGTTACCGGAACTTTAGCGTTAAATGCGTTAGCCAAACTCTGACGGAGATGAGGGCAAATGGTTGGATTGTTGCCAAAAGCAGCATCTGCCAGAATAGCCCGGAAGACATCTTCACCGCGATATTGTCCGGTTTGGAGGAATTGCCGCCAGTTTTGCACAAAGACTGGCCCGCCATCCCTCCCAGAGGTCCTAATGTTCTCAAGCACCTGTTTCTGGACTTCAGTTAAAGTTTCCCTAGCCAGGATTCTTACTTTTTCGTCCTCGGGGTGCTCAAATGCTTCGTGTTCGGCAAATGGATCATCCACAACTATACGCACTGGCACCGCATCAGTTACCCCTAGGCCGCTAATGTCGCCATAGGTTTTTTTAGCGAAGGCCAAGGCGTCCTTAGCTTCCGCGTCTATTTTCTCCGCCAAGGATTTGGAGAGATTGTATTCGTCAATTAGCTTTTCTATCGAAAGAACGCTGGCAACCGGGTCGGCAGCGTGGTTAGAAAGTAATTCATATGAGGTCGCGAATCTATCCATAGAATTCACTAGTTCTAGATGAATATTTACAAAGTGCGTGGGCACTTCCATTTTCAATAAACCGACGTACGATTGCCGGAACAAATCGCTTAATTTCGAAAATGGGTAATTAACCTGGCTTTCTGGCGCCAGCGAGATATCTAAACCCGAGTTAATTAGACTTGCTATCTCACTCTTTGGCTTAAGAAGACTAGTGGCCAAAGAGTCGTTTAGTTGTTTTGCATAGGAACTGATAGCGGGGAAAGTGTTGTCTTGAGATATGTTCAAATCTGACATGGAAACCCTAGGAGAATAGTTTGCGTCAAAATCGGAAAGCACTTGATTTCTCACCAGCCGTAAACTCTTCTCAAAATTTTGATTCGTCCTCGGAGAGTTTAGATCGCCGGAGTAGATGCCAGCCGTAATCAGCCGCGAAAGTTCGCCAGTAATATTTGGGCCGGCTCTATCCGAATCGGCGCTTCTGGCGCAATCGCCGGGTCTGGGTTTGATGGGGCTGCATTTGCTGGCAATCTCTTCCCCGTCCTTATAGCCGTCGCCGTCGGTGTCGGCGTTGAAGGGATCGGTGCGGTAATAGGCCTCGTCCACATCAGCGATCCCGTCTTTGTCAGAGTCAAAAGCGGCCGGGTTCTCATTGGTTACCGATAGAACGCGTGAACCGCCCGAGAGGACGTTTGCCGTCTTTACATCACCCTTAAAAACCAAGCCGATTCTGGCAACTACCAAAACGGCAACCACGATTAAAAACGTCAAAATGGCCTTGAGCCGCAAACTTATTTTCTGTTCGTTAAATTCTTCCATAACCCAAAAGCGATACCTTCAGTATCGTCATCCCCTGAAATTATACCACGGTTTTATGGTTTAGAGTAAATCTGTTTATGAGATGGTTCCAAAACCCGTTTCGTAGCGATATTCCTGATTTTTGAACGAGACAAGGAAGATGAACCAAAAGACCGGAAGTGTAGCAGTAGCTACATTGAGGATCTTTTGGTGAAATCTGACGCCGTCGCAGTCAAAAATCAGGAATTGCAGCAGAAAGGGGTTTTGGAACCATCTCTATGCACTTTTGGCTAGGATTTTGGCTAATTTGGCCCACTCCGCAAGATTCAATGTTTCGGCGCGGCGGCTGGGGGCAATGCCGGCGGCAAGAAGCTTCTTTTCTGTCTCGGCTTTGGGGATTTTGAAAACCGTGGCTAAGTTATTAACCAGTTGTTTGCGCTTGCCCGCAAATCCAGCTTTGACGACTTTGAAAAATTTTTCTCTTTCCGTTTTTGGCTTTAGTCCTTGGTCTTTAGTCATTAGTCGGACAATGGCCGAATCCACTTTGGGCACGGGATAAAAACTCCCCTTGGAAACATAGCTGATAATTTCGGGCTCCGAAAAATACTGGACCGACACGGCAAGCAAGCTCATGTGGGGCGGTTTGGCGACGATCCTTTGAGCGACTTCTTTTTGGAGCATGAAGACGGCAAGGTGTGGTAATGGCCACTCTTCGAGCGCGGTTTTAAGGAGTCTGGAAGTGAGGTAGTAGGGAAGGTTGCCGGCTAGTTTGTAGTGAGTAGTTTGTAGTGAGTAGTGGCGAGGAGTGAATTTTAGGATGTCGGATTCAACTATTTCAACCCGAGGATTGTTCTGAAACTTTTTTCGCAGATAGCGCGCTAACCGGCGGTCTTTTTCAACCGCGATCAAGCGGCCGGCGGCGTTTGCTAAATGTTCGGTTAGAATCCCCAACCCCGGGCCGACCTCGATTATGGTATCAGTCGGTTTGATTTGGGCCGCGGCAATAATTTTTTGATAAACGCCCTCGTTGACCAGAAAATTCTGGCCCAGAGACTTTTGGGCCTTTACCCCGATATCTTTCAGCCGCTTAATAATCTCGGCGGTGATTAATCCAGTTTTCTTCATAATAGTCGGCGATGTCTTTGTCCCGATCTTTATGGTCCAAAGGCAGAAATCTGATTAAATTTTCCGGGATCTCAAAGATAAATCTTGAAGGCGGATTTAATTGGGTGCTGCCGTAGAGCGCGCGCTGGCGGCAGAAAGTAAGGTGAAGTTCTCGCTTAGCCCGAGTGATGCCGACATAACACAATCGCCTTTCCTCTTCCAATTCGGCCGGTTCAAAAAATGAGCTGGCGTGAGGGAAAACCCCGTCCTCCATGCCGACCATAAAAACCACCGGAAATTCAAGCCCCTTGGCCGAGTGCATGGTCATCATGGTAATAAATCTTTTAGGCCCGTTGGGATCGCCCAGCTTGTCGGTTTCCTGAATTAAAGCCACTTCTTCCAGGAATTTTTCCAGGCCCTCCGGCGCCGGTCCGCCATCCGCCGGCCGGCGGAGCGGATCATATTTTTTTGTAGCCGTGAAAAGTTCTTTGACATTTTCCCAGCGCTCCCGGCCATCAATGTTGCCCTCAATCAGATATTTCTCGTAACCGGTCTTTTTAATGATTAATTTAATCAGCTCGGTAGGACCAAGTTCATTCGCTTTTTCAGCCAGCTCGGCAATCATTTTTTTGAACTCCTCAAAAGCGGCCAATTGCCTTTGACCGACGGCGCTGTCGCCGCGCTGTAATTTTTCAAACGAGACCTGGCCGATCCCCCGCGGCGGCACATTGTAAACTCTTGCCAAACCAACTTCATCTTTGGGGTTTAGGACTAAACGCAAATAAGCCAAAATGTCTTTGATTTCCCGCCTCTGGTAAAACTTGACTCCGCCGATAATTCGGTAAGGGAAACCGCGTTTAATCATTGCTTCTTCCAACGCCCGCGATTGGGCATGAGTCCGGTACAGAATAGTAAAATCGTTTAGGCGAGCTCCGTTTCTGACCCCGGCCCTGATAGTTTTGATAATATATTCGGCTTCCGCCCGTTCACTGTTTAATTCCCGCAAAATGATATGATTGCCGTCCTCGTTTTGAGTCCAAAGCTTTTTGGGCTTTTGGTTTTTGTTGTTGAGGATTACCTGATTAGCCGCCGTCAAGATATTCTTGGTTGAGCGATAATTCTGTTCAAGCATGATCACTTTGGCCTCGGGATAGTCCTTCTCAAAGTTAAGAATATTTCGGAAATCGGCGCCACGCCAGCCAAAAATCGATTGGGCGTCGTCGCCTATGGTAAACAAGTTTTTGTGTTTAGCCGAAAGCAATTTAACCCACTCATACTGACTCGTGTTCGTATCTTGGAACTCGTCCACCAGAATATATTTGAAAATATCCTGGTATTTTGCCAGCGTCTCGGGGTGTTTTTTGAAAAGCGCCACGCAAAGCATGATCAAATCGTCAAAATCAACGGCATTGTTTCGCTTTAGGGCAAGCTGGTAGGAAGTGTAAATTTGCGAGAGAATCTTGGCGGCGTATTCTTTGGCTGACTCGGCTAACCCTCCAGCGCTCGTCAGTTCGCTTTTAAGTTGCGAGATTTTGCCAAGCATTGCTTTGGGATTGAATTTCTTGGGGCTGATGTCTAGGTCCAACATTACCCTTTTGATTAAGGCGAGCTGGTCGTCCTCGTCGTAAATCGTGAAGTTGCGGTCATAGCCGATTTTATTAATGTCGCGGCGCAAAACGCGCAGACAGATGGAGTGGAAAGTGCCCATGGCTGGTGCAACCGCTAACCGCCAACCGCTAACTGATAACAATTTATGGACGCGGTCTTTGATTTCGCCGGAGGCTTTGTTGGTGAATGTGATCGCGAGGATATTTTCGGGTTTGACACCAGTTGAAATTAGGTAGGCGATCCGGTGAGTCAAGGCTTTGGTATTATGATTAACAAGGCCATTCCCAACGAAACTATGAGTATCGGGAACCGTGAAGTCGTAAACTACATTGATTTTGTCACTGTAATTAATTTCCCTGATAGGATCAAAGAAAAAATTATTACAAAGGTTATACATATTGTTTATTGCGGCATCTTTAAAATCGGTAACGATAGTATCCAGTATTCTAATCAATTGTTTCGGCGAGGGATTCCTTCTAGAGCGGAGATAATCTCTAAGATAAATCCTTTTTGGAGTATTTGGGAAAATAAAGTAGTTATGGCCATCATAAACAGCACTCTTCAGTAGATATTCATTTTTAAAGTAAGTTACATTAGATGATTGGAATGGGATTACCTCTACATTACTATTGCTGGGTTTACTTGCCATAGCTCTTAGCCTGGAAAGTTTGGCCGGCTGGTTTTTGAAGCCTATTTCTTGTTCAAAAATTCTGAGAGAGCTGCCCATAACTGCTATTCTCCAATAAACCCTATCTCTGTATTTTTTTACATACTTTGGCTTTAAAGACGAGCGAATCCCAAAATTTAGAAGACAAATGTGTATCTGGCGTGCCAAAACTTTAGAGCCAGTAGTTAATTCGACCGTCGATCCATTAGCGCTACCATCGGTGTCAAAAACTCCCTGAAGGAAGGCCTTAACTGATTCTTTTGGTGATAACATAACGCTGTCAGGAATCGATTTTTCTGGAGAGCCGACCATTCTTAACCCAAGATTCTCTAATTTTCTCTTAAGTTCCGCGCTGTGCACATAATGAGTTACCGATTTTCGTCTATTGTTTTCTGGGTACCTATTTCGAGACTTTACTTTGTTGGCGGGTATATCGAAATGTTTTTTCAGGATATTTTTAAATGCGTTAATTACGGTCTTATCGACTTGGGCAAAACCGATGCCATTTTTAAGTCCTAAATAACCATCGCCCACTAATAATCCCATTAAATAAGCCACGCTGGGATCAAGGTTATAATTACCCCAAACATCATTTTTAATTGAAATGGCCAGTATTTCATCGCCCGTCATATTGGACAGTTTTTTAAATTCGAGCGCACCATTTTTGTTTAAAATTAAAACAGGATGTTCGGGTGTGCCAGTTAAGCAATAGCCGCTATTTGTGACAATGCTTATAGTTTTACTTTCTTCAAATCTGAACCAATGCGAAGAACTGTTGATAAGTCGATTGCCATTAATATCGTAAGAAATAAGCTTTGTCCTGCATTCATCCTTGTTGGTAGAAGCGGGATAATAAGTAGGTATTTGATCAATTCTTATCATGCCCCTATCCGTAAAAATTATAGTATCGCCTGCTACACATTTACCACTCCCCGCCCCGGCCAAAATTAAAACCGGGCCTTCGGTGGCCTTGACGGCCTCAATTTGCTTGTCGTTCAGCCCGGCAAAAATTTCAGAAACTCCTGGAAACACCTAATAAAAGTAACAAGATTTACCAGAGTCGGCAAGGAACAGGGGAAACGGGGCAGGGGAAACGGGGACATGACCCGTTTATTTGACCCGTTTACTCGTTTATCTTTGGCCGACC
>CAYILQ010000014.1:0-9234 GCA_964364345.1 uncultured Candidatus Saccharibacteria bacterium
CGGCAGAGCAATGTCGGGAGCTTAGTTGGTAACGCTACAATAACGGTTAAATCTTAATCACTTTTCTTGACTGACGGTTGCAAAAGCTCGGCAGAGCAATGTCGGGAGCTTAGTTGGTAACGCTACAATAACGGTTAAATCTTTGGCTGATCAGAAAATAAAACTGGAAGGCACCATCATTGAGGCGCTTCCTGACACAAAATTTAAAGTTAAACTGGATGATGGTAGGGAGGTTTTGTCGTATCTCTCGGGCAAGATGAGGATGAACTATATCAGAGTAATGATCGGGGACCGGGTGACTTTGGAGTTAAGCGATGACGGTAGCCGAGGGAGGATCATTTATAGAAAATGAATTGAAAAGGTTTAAGCGGTGAAGTAGTATTACCTGATTCACTGCCGACATTGCTCTGCCGAGCTTTCGCCGCCGTCTGCCAAGAAAAGTGATTAGGGACCATGCCAAAGGCGGAGAGGCCAGAAGGCCAGGCAACTTCGGCACCGGGACGTGAAGGTTCAAGCTTCAGTTAAAAAAATGTGCGGCAAGTGTAAATTGGTTCGCCGCAAAGGAAGGCTTTATTGCATTTGCGTTAACCCTAAACACAAGCAGAGACAAGGGTAGCTAACGCGGCTTGCAGCTCCCAGCTTTCCGCTTTCAGCCATAAGGAATTTATCTTTGCTGGAAGCAGTGATAACATGCCCAGAATTTCCGGAATCAATATCCCAGAAAACAGAAAAATTGAGTATGCCCTGCCTTACCTTTATGGCGTTGGTCTGACAGCCAGTCGGTTGATTTTGAAAACGGCCAACATCCCGCCCAACAAGCGGACCAAAGATTTGTCGCCAGAAGAAGTCAATCGAATCCAGGGGATTATTGACCGTAATTACAAAGTCGAAGGTGATTTACGGCGGGAAGTGGGGAATAATATCAAGAGATTGAAAGAAACCGGCGCTTGGCGGGGCACGCGCCATGCCAGACGCTTGCCGATCCATGGCCGCACCAAAGTAAATTCCCGAACCACCCGGGGAAATATCCGCAAGACCATGGGTTCGGGCCGCAAGCCGGCTGGGCAAAAAACTTAGTATGCGAATAGCGCGCTGCGAATGCGCACATGCGAATGGGGTTTAATTCGTGTGGACACATTTGTAGTGTGTTTTTCACATGCTATTTGTGGCATTCGCGTAGATTTGTAGATTTGCATTATAATTGTGGGCAAGAAACGTATCATAACTGATCAAAGTGTCGGCGCGGCCGCGCCGGCGACGAGCGGCGTTGGCGCCGCCAAAAAGACCAAGGCGAAACGCCAGGTTTTTCGGGGCGCGATTAACATTTCTTCCTCATTCAATAACACCATTGTCTCGGCCGCCGGTTCTAATGGCGAAATTTTCGCCTGGTCTTCGGCTGGCGCCTTGGGTTTTAAGGGCGCCAAGAAATCCACCCCCTACGCGGCCACCATGGTTGGCCGGGACGCGGCTGAAAAGGCAAAGCGCTTCGGCATGCAGGAGGCCAAAATTTCAGTTAAAGGCATCGGCCCGGGCCGAGAGGGAGCGATCCGAGGCGTAATCGGCAGCGGTATCAATATCACCGCGATCACTGACGACACCCCGATCCCGCACAATGGGGTGAAACCAGCGAAGCCGCGGAGAGTGTAACTTTGTGATGGCTGATGGCTGAAAGCTGTAAGCTGAAAGCTGAAAGCCGCGATAGCATGGCTCGCTATACCGGACCCAGAGAAAAGATAGAGAGAAGATTGAGAACCAAGCTCTTTTTGAAGGGCGAGCGTTCGCTTTCATCAAAGTCGGCCACCGTTAAGCGGATGTATCCGCCAGGCGTCCAGGGCATGAAATTTAGCCGCCACCTTTCCGAATTCGGTCTTCAGCTCCAGTCAAAGCAAAAAGTCAGAAATACTTACCGGATGCTGGAAAGGCAATTCAAGAATTGGGCCAAGCGCGCCATCAAAACCCCGGGAGAGACTGGTTCATATCTGGTCCAACGTTTGGAGCGAAGACTGGATAACGTGGTTTATCGGGCCGGCTTGGCTCAATCCCGAGATCAAGCTCGACAATTGGTCAATCATGGTCATATTCTGGTCAACGGCCGCAAAACTTCAATACCCTCGTACGAAGTGAGGACGAACAATGTGATAAAAGTGAGGGAGGGCAGCGGAAAAACCAAGTTCTTTTCTTTGCTGGCGCCCCAGTGGATCAAAAAACACCAGCCGCCGAAATGGATTGAGCTTGATGTTGACAGCCTAACCGCAAAAATTATCGGCGTCCCGACACTTGGAGAAAGCGGCCTAGACTCCAAAGATATCCAATCAATTATTGAGTATTATTCGCGCTAACGCGGCTTGCAGCTCACGGCTTTCCGCTTTCAGCCATAAGGAATTTATCTTTATATTTGGCTGGGAGCTGGGAGCCGAAAGCTGGAAGCAGTGATAACATGATTCAACTGCCGACAGAACCAAAGGCGGTGTCGAAAGAGGGCAATAAGGGCGTTTTTGAAATTGGCCCCCTTTACCCGGGTTACGGAACGACCATTGGCAACGCTCTGCGCCGAGTTCTCTTGTCTTCTCTGGAGGGAGCCGCGATAACGGCGATTAAGATTAAAGGCGTTGATCATGAGTTCTCAACTATCCCCGGCGTTTTGGAAGACGTGATTGACGTAATTCTTAACTTGAAAAAGGTCCGCTTCAAGCTTTTCAAAGATGAGCCGGAAACCGTTACTCTCTCGGTCAAGGGCCCAAAAGAAGTCACCGGCGCCGACATTAAGATCACGGCCGACATTGAAGTGGTCAACCCTAATCAGCCCATTGCCACCATCACCGACAAAAAGACCGAGCTGGAAATGGAAATCACCGTTGAGCGGGGGATTGGTTATGTCCCGGTTGAACAGAGGCAAAAGGAAAAAATCAGCATCGGCAAGATTGCCATTGACGGCATCTTTACGCCCATCAAAAACGTCAACTTTGCGGTGGAAAATATCCGGGTTGGCCAAAGAACCGACTACAACAAAATCTTGCTGGATATCGAAACTGACGGCAGTATTTCGCCCGAAGCCGCTCTGAAGAGCGCTTCCCAAATCTTGATTGACCACTTCAATATTGTAAACGCGATTGAAGTACCCAAAGAAACCGCGCCGGCGAAAAAGGCCAAGCGGGCCGGCAAAAAGAAAGAATAAACATAATTCATGGAGCACGGCAAGAAAAACAGAAAATTCGGGCGAGAGACCAAACAGAGGCGGGCTTTGATGCGGAGTCTTGCCAATGCTTTGATTATCCATGGCAAGATTCGGACAACCGAGGCCAAAGCCAAGAGTCTGCGGGTATATGTTGAGAAAATGATAACTAAAGGCAAGCTAGGCACCATTGCCGCCTTCCGGGAATTAGGCGCGGAGCTGGATCAGAAAGCCGTTGCCAAACTGGCGCGAGAAATTGCTCCCGGATTCAGCGAGCGTCATGGGGGTTATACACGCATCATGAAGTTGCCGCCCCGAGTCAGTGACGGCTCTCGGATGGCCATAATAGAATTCGCAGATTAGTTTGTAGTAAGTAGTCCAGAAACTACCAACTACAAACTACTCACTAGAATTGATTCACACTCTTGACGCCGCCAATCAATCCTTAGGCCGTCTGGCAAGTAGAATCGCCGTGATTTTGCGCGGCAAGACCCATCCTAACTACCAACCCTATTTGATGCCGACGGACAAAGTCGTGGTCACCAACATTAACCAAATTAAGTTTACCGGCAAAAAATTAAAACAGAAAACATATTACCATTACTCCGGTTATCCCGGCGGTCTTAAGGCCCGGAAGCTGGCCGATGTTTTCGCGAAAAACCCCCAGCGAGTTCTGCGGCTGGCGGTTTATCGGATGCTTGCCCGGAACCGTCTGCGCGATAAGATTATTAAGAATTTAGATATAAGATAAACAATGCCGAAAACTAAAACCATAAAGAAAACCGAGAATAAGAAGAAAGTTCAGCGAACCAAGGCCGTCAAGGAAAAACCCAAAGTTGAAGTTGGGGCTGAATTACCCGTGGAAAAAATTGAAGTCCAGCCCCCGACCGTTAAGGACGAGCGGGTTGATTCCGTTAGAGGCCGTGAGGGCTCGCAGCGCGCTTCTGCCTCTAACGGGGTTGAAAAATATTATGAATCAGTGGGCCGGAGAAAAGAAGCCACCGCTCGGGTTAGGGTCTATACTAAAAAATCAACTGATATTCAAGCATCGGAAGATAGGGCGATAATCACGGTTAACGGCAAGCCGTATTTTGAATATTTCAACAGCCCCGGCCTGCTGGAAGTTGTTGACGCCCCCTTGAGAAAGCTTAAGTCGTTGAATCGTTTCAAGGCCACGGTAAAAGTTTTAGGCGGCGGCCTGCGCGGTCAGGCTGATGCTATTAGACTTGGTTTAAGCCGGGGCTTGGTGCTTTTTGACCACAATTTTGCCAAAAAGCTCCGCAAAGCCGGCTATCTTACTCGCGACTCCCGCGAAAAAGAACGCCGCAAGTACGGCCTCAAAAAAGCCCGGAAGTCCCCCCAATGGGCGAAACGTTAGTTGTAACCTCTATTCTAAGCGAACTTGGGCAATATTGCTGCCATTCATTTTGAAAACTGAATTTGCGCCGGAGTCGTAGTAGAACCCGCTTTCGACAGCCGCAATCTCAAATATATTTACGCCGCCGCGGGTGTCAATCTCGATGAATTTCAAAATGCCGCCAGCGTCAACGATGAGATGTTCCGAGTCTTTGTGCCATTGGATATCGCGGATTGTTTGGGAGAATCTGGTGATCAATTCAATCTCGCCGGCTTTTCGAAACGGCTGCCGGCCGGCGTCTTTCAACCATTCAATAAAAATCTCATGATCATTGAAGGTCAAAGATTTGTCACCGTCGGGAGAGGCGATTTTTTTTACTTTTTTTATTTTCGGGGACAGCTGACTTGGATCAAAAGAACCCGAAGCAACGGCTGCCTCATTGAATTTTTGAGGCAGCAGGATTATGTTTGGGTAGCTCGCTAGAGCGCCGGGCTCAACTTCAATATTTTTCTGCCATGATTGAGAATCGCGGCGCTGGACTCTGACCGCGTAAGCCCTTGGCAGGAGACGGCTTTTGGCAAAACTGTTTGTCAAAAAAGAAGTCTCGCCGGCCAATTCGTCATTGAGATAGACGCTGGCGCCGATATTTGTTTGGACCTGAAACGAGCCGGTTTTTTGAAATTTGCCTTTGATAAAATCGTAGCGGTAACCCAAAGCGTAAACCACCAGGCCGTAACCCAAAAGCAGAAAAACAATTATGGCCGAATAAAAAAGAAAGCGGCGAGTTTTTCGTTCCATGTTTTAGCAGAAAATAGAAAGCAGAGTAAGAACCGAATCTTGATAATCAAACATTAGTGAACTATTACAATCTTGTAAATACTTGTTAAATTTCAGATTTAATGCTATTTGCTAAGGGAACGAATTTAACTAAACGCTACACGCTAAACGCTATACACTACTGAAATGTTTGTCAAAAAGATTGGAATTGACTTGGGCACAACCAACACTTTGGTTTTTGTGCCCAATAAAAGCGTAGTCATTAATGAACCGTCAGTGGTGGCGATTTCGGTGCTTGACAACAAGATCTTGGCCGTTGGCAGCTACGCCAAAGAGATGATCGGCCGGGCCCCCGACAGCATCATTGTCTCTCGGCCATTGCGCGACGGGGTGATTGCCGATTTCCGGGTTACCGAAGCCATGCTCAAATACTTTATTACCAAAGCCGTCGGCCGGTTTGGTTTTTTAAAACCGGAGATTTTAGTTTCGGTGCCAGCCGGGATTACCTCAACCGAAAGACGGGCTGTGATTGAGGCCACGATTAACGCCGGCGCTAAAGCCGCTTATCTTGTCAAAGAGCCGGTGCTGGCCGCGATCGGCGCCAAGATCCCCATTAACAGTCCGGTGGGAAACTTGATTGTCAACATTGGCGGCGGCACCACTGATGTGGCGGTGATCAGCTTGGGCGGGATTGTGAGTTGGTCATCGGCCCGGGTGGGCGGCAACAAAATGGACCAGGCGATTGTTGATTATGTCAAAAAGAAGCACGGTTTGGCTATTGGCGAACGCACCGCCGAGCTTATAAAAATCGCCATTGGCAACGCCATCAGACAAACAAATGAGGAGAAAATAAATGTCAGGGGCCGTGATTTGACGACTGGTTATCCCAAGACCATTGAGCTTTCCTCAAACGAGATTACCGATGCCATCCAGGAACAACTGCGCGAAATTGTTCAGACGGTAAAGAACGTTCTCCAGGAGACGCCGCCGGAACTGTGTTCCGATATTATGGACCGAGGCATGGTGATATCCGGCGGCGGGGCGCTGCTCAAAAATATAGACGCTTTGATCAGCCGCATCACCGGCGTGCCCTCCCGCATCGCCGATGATCCTTTGACTTGCGTCGCCAAGGGTACCGGAACTGTGCTTGAGAATCTGGAAGTTTACAAAAAGAACATCATGGCTAAGAGGTAGTCGTCGCTTAGGCATTTTTCTCTCATTGAGATGGTTCCAAAACCCGTTTCGTAGCGATATTCCTGATTTTTGAACGAGACAAGGAAGATGAACCAAAAGACCGGAAGTGTAGCAGTAGCTACATTGAGGATCTTTTGGTGAAATCTGACGCCGTCGCAGTCAAAAATCAGGAATTGCAGCAGAAAGGGGTTTTGGAACCATCTCAATGTCCGTCACTCGCTCACAGTCTACCTTGACCTAGAATTGGGGTAATAAAATCACAGGTAACCCGCGGCTAGCTCTCGCTTTGTTAAATTTTAAGAACAAAAAAATTGCGTTGGTGCATGATTGGCTTTTGAGTGTTGGGGGGGCGGAGAAGGTTTTGAGGGCCTTGCATGAAATGTTTCCGACGGCGCCGGTTTATGTCTTGCTGCATAATAAAAAATTCACTCGCCGGTTTCTGCCCGGGGCTGAAATCAGATCCAGTTTTTTGCAGAAGGCTTATCAAATCCTCCACAGCCATTGGCTGTTGATGCCGTTTCTGCCGTTGGCGGTTGAGTCGCTTGATTTAAGTAAATTTGAACTGGTGATCTCTTCGTCGGCATTTGCCAAAGGTTTAATTCTCAAACCGCAAACGGCCCATATCAATTACTGTTGTAGCCCGATTCGGCAAGTCTGGGATTGGTCGGCCGAATATGGCCGCGAACCGCACCGTCTGAACCGCGGTTGGGTCATGCTGTTTCAGCATTTTCTGCGGATCTGGGACCGCCACGCCTCAACCCGGGTTGACCAGTTCATTGTCATCTCGGAGAACGTCCGCCGCCGGGTTAAAAAATACTATCAGCGAGAGGCCGCGGTTATTTATCCGCCGGTGGATGCGCCGGTGGATGCGGTAGAAGTTTATAACGGTGTGTATGCATCTAGACACGATCGTATTAAAACGCATACACCCTATTTTCTCATTGTCAGCCGACTCTACCGGCACAAAAACGTTCACCTGGCAGTCAAAGCGTTTAGCAAACTCGAGTGGCCACTGGTGGTGATCGGGGACGGGCCAGAGCTAAACCGTCTGCGACGGTTAGCCAATCGGTCTGCCGATATTGCCTCCCATAGTAATGCCGATATTGCTTCTTCTCCCCGTGGCATTGCCGATATTGCCTCCCATAGTAATGCCGATATTGTCTTCCTCGGTTATCAACCGGACGAAGTTGTGCGTCAGTATTACGCCGATTGCCTTGCCTTTGTCATGCCCCAAGAGGAGGATTTCGGCCTGACGCCGATTGAGGCCATGAGTTACGGCAAACCGGTGCTGGCGCTTAAGCGCGGCGGGGCGTTAGAATATATCAAAGAGGGGATTAACGGCGAATTCTTTGAAGACCCGACCGAGGAAATGCTTGCCGACGGCGCCAGGCGACTCAAAGAAAACCTCGCCAGTTATGACCCCGAGACAATAAAAAAAACCGCCGAGCGGTTTTCCAAAGAGCGTTTCAAGAACGAGATGGCAAACTTAATGTCGTTGCTATTCTAGCTTCTCGACGCTGGTTGTGTCATCATCAACCTCTTTAGACAAAGGTCCAGAAAAAGAAAACAACACCGCCGCCCCGAAAGCCAAGGCAGCAAATAAAATAAGCAAGTAGACAAATAAATAAAACATGCTGCCTCCAAAGGTACAAATTCTAGTTCTACAGTATAATAACTCGGCAGATACTGTCAAGTGCCTCCAATCTCTCAAGAGTTTAGATTACCCAAACTTCGCCGTAGTTATCATTGACAACGCCTCCTTGACCGAGCACCGAGAAAGAATCAAAGAATTTCTCAATTCTACTCACCCCGAAAAGCTTCGCAACGGGGCAGGCTACTCACTACAAACTAATCACTCTAATCTGGGCTATTCCGGCGGCAACAACTTGGGTATCAAGTATGCCCTCGAGGGTGGCGCCGACTATGTGTTGGTCCTAAACAATGACACCACGGTAAGTACTGACTTTTTGACAAAAATGATCGAAATAGGGGGGTCTGATTCAAAAATCGGCATCGTCGGCCCAGCCCTTGACGAAGGCGCCCGCGCCGTTTGCGGCGGCAAGATTGAATGGTTAAAAGCAGAACTTCACCATCGCGATGTACAAACTACAAATTACACATTACTCACCACACGCCACTCGCTACCAATTAACTCTTGTCTTATCCCGCATATGTTGGATAAGACAAACTACAGACTACAAACTGGTGTATATATTCCCGGCGCCGCCATGTTAATCAAGCGCAAAGTGGTTGAAAAAATTGGCCTCCTCGACGAACGCTATTTTTTGTATTTTGAAGACGCGGATTATTGCCTCCAAGCCCGCCGAGCTGGCTACGATTTGGCTGTTGTACCCGAAGCTGTCATTTATCACAAAGTTTCCAGCTCAACTCGAGAGCTCGGCGCGCCAACGCTCCTCTATTACCACTATCGCAACGCTCTACTTTTCAATGCTCGGAACGGCCCCCTTTGGGCTAAACTGCTTTTACCATTTTGGTCAATCTTTATAATCGCCAAGCAATTGATTAAGATAGTTTTGCTGCCCCAGAAGCGCCCGGCATCCGAAGCGATTCTTAGGGGAGTGATGGATTTTTATCGAGGAAGATTTGGCCCGATGAGTGAATCATGAATCGTAATTAGTGAATCGAAGTATCAAACAGGCCACTATCATTTTACCACGATCGTGGTAAAATGATAGTGACTTTTAGGTAACTAAATCTTAATATAATGTTAAGA
>CAYILQ010000014.1:9244-16736 GCA_964364345.1 uncultured Candidatus Saccharibacteria bacterium
GTCGGGATTGAATGTGAGTCTATCGAGGATTTGCAGACTTGGGGAGTTGGGCGAACGATAAATAAACTCCTGGGAGAATTAGCTAAACGTCCAGAACTCCAAAACGAGTTCCAGTTTTTTCTTTACTTCAAATCGCGGATTCCTGATTATCCGTATTTGGCCAGCCCGCTTTTTACAAAAAAAATTGTTCGCATGCCTTTTCTGCCGCCGTCCTTCACTCTTTACTATTATGTCTTCTTACCCGTCAAGCTGTATTTTGAAAATCTTGACCTGGTGTATTTCCCCAACTACATGCTGCCGGTTATTTTTCGGGGCAAATCACTCGTTATGTTAACCGAAGACATTCACTATGAGATGTCATCTGGAAGCCTACCCTTCCGATATCGCTTGGCCTATAGGGTGTTTGCTAATTGGGCCGCCAAACACGCCACTAAAATTGTGACCATGTCAGAATCTTCCAGGGGAGAAGTTGCCAAGTTATTTAGCATTTCACCGGAAAGAATTTCAGTCAATCACTTAGGTATAAACATAGGCCCCGAGTTAAGATCATTACATGGCGCCCATGTATTACATGGGCGCCATGTAATGACTGGCGCCTATATTCTTTACGTCGGCCAAGCTTTCCCCCGCCGCCATCTCAAGGAAACTATCCTGGCCTTTGAGCAAATCGCTCCGCGATTCCCAAACCTGCATCTGGTTGCCGTTGGCAAGGACAAATACAACCCGTCAATCATCGCTGATTTAGTCAAAACCGCTAATCAAAGGCTCGGCCGCGAAGCGGTGATTCACAAGGATTATGTTTCCGAGGCCGAGTTGGCCGACCTTTACGCCAATGCCCGTTGCCTCATCTACGTGTCGTCAAAAGAGGCCTTCGGCCTGCCGCCCTTTGAGGCTCTAGCTTACGGTACGGCGCCGGTTGTCAGCTTGAGCGGGGCGGCCGAGGAAATCTTGGGTGACAAGGCATTCTTCGTGGACGATCCCGACTCGGTTGAAGCCATTGCCGCCGCCATGAGAGAGGCTTTGACTAACCAGGCCAAGCGCAGTCAGATTATAAGTTCGGCTAGCCAGATTCTTGGCCAATACACCTGGTCGGCCCATGCTGACAGATTCTTGGATATAATTAGACAAATGGTCAAACGACAATGAGATGGTTCCAAAACCCGTTTCGTAGCGATATTCCTGATTTTTGAACGAGACAAGGAAGATGAACCAAAAGACCGGAAGTGTAGCAGTAGCTACATTGAGGATCTTTTGGTGAAATCTGACGCCGTCGCAGTCAAAAATCAGGAATTGCAGCAGAAAGGGGTTTTGGAACCATCTCAATGATAAAAAGAATAAACTTAATTTTTGCAATTCAGTTGGTGGTCGTTGGATTAGTGATCTCGGGATTGATACCGCGCCTAGTTGTGCCTTATTTGGCCTTAGCCTTGGCTGTCTATTTCCTCAAAGCGCCGCTTGAAGAACTGACTATATTTTTTGTACGTTCGATTCCTTTTTTTGTTGCCATCCCGATCACGGCTAACTTTGATCCCCTAAACGCCTGGCGGATTCTGGCGATTATTGTTTTCCTGCGTTGGCTGGATTGGGGAAAACTGAAAAGGTTGGTGAGTATCAGCTACGCTAGACCCGTACAGTTATCCCTAGTTTTAATTTTGGTCTTGGCGTTTCTGTCTTTAACCCAAGCCCAAAGCGCAGTCCTGGGCATCAAGCGGATTATTTTTATCGTAAATATGGGTTTGATTGGTGTTGTAATTTATGATCTTGTCAGATCTAACCCTGGGTTAAGCCGGCGCTTGATTAAAAACATTGTGGTGCCGACAGTGATTGTCGCTCTCGTAGGTATGGCCCAGCTTGTCTCCACTTATTTCCTCGACATTTTCCAGTTTATGGACTACTGGGGCAATGTCGTCGAGCGCAATATGTATGGCAACGGCTGGGCCGAGATTGCCCTGAAGGCCAACACTTGGTTTGCCTATTTTGGCGACAAGCTCTCCCTGCGAATGTTCTCAATTTTTCCGGATTCGCATTCTTTCCCGATGTTTTTGATCTTTGGCCTGCCGGCCGTGCTGGCAGTGGCGCTGGAGAAGATTGTCGCTCAAAAACCACTATCAAATTACCACGATCGTAGTAAAATGAT
The DNA here is from genome assembly GCA_964364345.1 of uncultured Candidatus Saccharibacteria bacterium. Taxonomy (GTDB): domain Bacteria; phylum Patescibacteriota; class Minisyncoccia; order 2-02-FULL-40-12; family IGHO2-01-FULL-4-A; genus CAYILQ01. The sequence goes on from CAYILQ010000014.1 coordinate 11,382, forward strand.
AGTGTCGGAAACAGGGTCAAAACCAGACGTTAATCTCAAAACTATGCTCAAAAGCCGGGGCCGCTGGCTAGTCATATTCGTGCCAATTATCTTTCTGGCGGTGATCTTAAGCGGCACCCGGGGGATGTGGGCGGCTGGGGCTGGCAGCTGGTTACTGGTTACTGGTTACTGGTGGTTCTTTAAGAAGCGGGGGATTGATCAATGGCGTCAATCGGCGTTTAAGTTCGTCTCCTTGCACTTGACGATTTTTTTTGTTTTATTCGGTTTGGCTTATCCGATTTTTGCCTCGCCCCAGTTTGAGGTTGCCAAAGAAGATGGGGGACTTTTGGCTAAACGGGTTCGCTCAATAATTAACTTAGGGGAAACTTCAAACGCCCGGCGGCTTGAGATCTGGAAAGAAACACTTAACTCAATTGTCAAGCGTCCTTTGCTTGGTGTTGGCATCGGCAATTTTCCGGTGGTGGTCGGCGAGGATCTGGCCCGAGCCAAGGCCGGTTCCTCGGCTCACAATCTTTATCTTCATATTGCTGCCGAGATGGGCATTCCGGCATTGCTTGCCGCTCTGTCAATTTTCTGGCTCCTTTTGAAAAAAACCTATCACAATTATTTGGCGGAGCGAGATCCAATGCTTCTGATATTTTTTGGCGCTTCCCTCATTTTTATTCCCTGGAACCTTATATATTCGTTAACCGACATCGCCATCTTTGATGAGCGGGCCTTTTTGCTTTTCGCTACCACCATTGCCCTGATTTTTTCAAGAAATTAAAAACCCCGCCTACTTCCTTAGCGCCTCCTTTGAAATCCTTGGTGGTATAATATAGATTTCTATGGTGGTGTCACTCCCCCTAGTTACAATCAATTTGGTTGTCCGAGACGGTGAGAAATATGTTCATCAGTGTTTGGATTCGGTTAAATCCCAAACGTACCAGAACATTGAAGTGAATATTCACGATAACGCCTCCACCGACAAAACAAAAGAAATCATTAAAAGTTGGTTGTTAGAAGCCAGAAGCCAGAAGTTGCCCAGATTTTCGCTGATTGAATCTAGCGAAAATCTGGGCATGTGGCCCGGCCAAGAAGAACTCCTTAAACACAGCCGCGGCAAATATATTGTGGTCCTCTCGGTGGATGTCATCCTGGACAAAAACTTTGTTAGAAACGCAGTTGATCGAATGGAAGGTGACCCAATGATCGGCGCCCTCCAACCCAAAGTGTATCAGTATAATGCTTCCCAACTACTCACCCCGAAAAGCTTCGCAACGGGGCAGGCTACTCACTACCCGCTACAAACTATAAACTACTCACTACAAACTAGAACTATTGATACTTGCGGTTTCCAGATTTTCCGATCGCGGCGGCTGATAAATGTCGGCCACGGCGAGGTTGATCACGGTCAATTTGACCGGGAGCGGCAAGTTTTTGCTGTCGAAGGGGCGGTGCCGGTGTTTCAACGGCAGGCTCTTGAGAGCTGTCGGCTCGAGACCCAAGGAGGTTCAATCGTAGACAAAGACTTCTTCTGGTACGGTGATGATCTTGATCTGGCCTGGCGGATGAGGTTGTTTGGCTGGAAACAAGTTTACGCGCCGGCTGTGATTGCTTACCACGACCGGTCAACAACCAAGGATGTCTCGCGCCATTGGCTTGACTACTTTGGCCGAATCAAGAAGCGCCGTCAAATTCCGATCAAAAAACGCCGCCTGGACTGGGCCAATTACAGACTAGCATTGATCAAAAATGATCATACCGCTAATCTGTTGAAAGACCTGCCGCGCATCGCCCTGGGCGAGCTAATGGTTTTGGGCTACACTTTACTTTTTGAACCGGCAGTTTTTTTGGAATTCCCGAGATTCTTCAGATTGGCGCCTAAAATGTTGAGAAGAAGGCAGGAAATAATGGCCAAAGCCAAAGTCTCCGCCGCTGAAATTCACCAGTGGATGACTTGAACGCCACAAACTACTCACTGCAAACTGCTCACTCTAACAGACCTTGGTTCAAAAGGCCGATCTTTTACTTTTTCTTAATCGTCGCCCTTGGTGTTGGCTACTTTTCTTTCCGCCTCGGCATTGCCTATAACGCCATTTCTATCTACAACGGTTCTTGGCTGTCAAGCATTGGTCGGGCAATTTTAGGCGAGAAGCAGCCCGAAGAAAACGATCCCAACCCCATGCCGTCGCCCGAACCAAACCGTTAGGATGTTTTAATTTTGGGTATTCGCGGCACCGGCCAGAAGGAAATCGAAGAGGAGGGGGGATTGTTAGCCGACACGATTTTGGTTGCCAGTATTGACAAGACCACAAAGAAAGCGGCCCTGGTGTCCATCCCGCGCGACTTCTACATAGAGCTGGCGGGCGTGAAGGGAAAGATCAATCAAATATATGAGAGGGGATTGGAACAGCGGCAAGGTCTAGATCTTGCCAAGCAAATCGTCTCGCGCGTCAGCGGCGTCTATATTGACAAAGCCGTGGTCTTTGACTTCAACGCTTTCCAGCATATCGTTGACACTCTAGGGGGTGTAGATATAAACCTTGCCAAGCCCTTTCGAGAGGCAACTCAATGGGGCTATGAGTTTTCCTTGCCAGCCGGCAACAATCATTTGAGCGGCGAGCAAGCCCTGTATTATGTGCGCTCACGGTTTTCAACTAGTGATTTTGATCGGGCCCGCCGCCAACAAGAGGTGATCGTGGCCATCAAGAACAAAGCCGCCCAAACAAGTTATTTGACAAACCCCCTCAAAATTACCAACCTCCTTTCGGAATTAAAAGGCGACATCCGCACCGACTTCCAAATCTGGGATATCAAAGATGTCATTGATCTGGCGGGCAGCTTTAACCCGAAATCACCAACTGTGGGACATGCGATGTCCAACAGTGTGTCCAACAGTGCGATGTCCAACGGTGCGATTAAAACCTACGTCCTAACCTACGAAAATCTCCTTTACGAATCCCGCACCCCCAAAAATGAGTACATCCTTTTACCCAAAGGGGACAATTACGATAGCGTCAAACTCCTTTTCAAGGAAATTCTAAATAGCCAGTGAATCTTGAATTTAGCTCTAGCTGTTGTAATCTAGCGCCATGCCAGAGTTATCAATAATCATTGTTCACCATCGGACGCCGGGGTTTTTGAAGCTGTGCTTAGCTAGCGCGGCTCCCAGCTTTCGGCTCCCAGCTTTCGGCAATCAAGATTATGAGCTCATTGTTGTGGATTCTATGAGCACGCGGGAGTCGCGGGATATTGTCGTAGAACGAACTCCCAACGCCAAACTTCTAACTTCCAACGAAAACCTGGGATTTAGCCGGGGTGTTAATTGGGGCATCAGAAACTCTACCGGCAAATACATTTTAATTTTGAATCCGGATATTGTGATAAAAAACGGGGCCATCGCGGAACTGATGAAATTCATGGAAAGACATCCGGACGTGGGCATGGTCGGGCCGCAGCTGCGCAATTTCAACGGCACCGTTCAAAGGTCATATTTCAGTTACTATCAGCCGCTGACAATCTTGGTGCGGAGAAGCTTTCTGGGCGGGATCAAACCGTTTAAGAGAGGTCTGGATGAGTTTCTGATGGCTGATGCCGACCCTGACAAAATTCAAACCCCAGACTGGATTATGGGTTCGGCGATGATGGTCAGGCGAGAGGCGGTTCAGAAAGTCGGTTTGATGGACGAGAGATTTTTTATGTATTTTGAGGACGTTGACTGGTGTCGCAGATTTTGGCACAATGGCTATAAGGTTGTCTATAATCCGGGCGCCGCGATGAACCATTATCACCAACGCGAATCCAAATCGCGGTGGGGGATACTGGACGCCCTTTTTAATCAGAAGACGCGCTGGCATATCAATAGCGCTCTCAAGTTTTTCTGGAAGTATCGGAACTTGCGCAAAGTCTTAAATGTTTAGACGGATATTAATACTGGCAATAATTATCTCGCTGTTAGCCGGTTTTACCGGCGGTTTTTATTATCACAAATCTCAACTTGAAGTCCCGGGCTTGAGCCGGGTATTTAACAAAGAAATCGGCCAGCCCAAGGATGTGGATTTTGGTATTTTTTGGAATACCTGGAACATACTTCATGACAAGTACGTTGATAAAGATAAGCTCAATACTCAAGAGCTGGTGTACGGCGCCGTTGATGGGTTAGTCAAAGCCGTCGGCGATCCTTACACGGTTTTTTTGAAACCCAAGGAGAGTGAGAGCTTCAATCAGGAAATCAGCGGCAGTTTCGGCGGGGTGGGTATTGAGATTGGTTTGCGCGATAACGTCATCACCGTGATCGCGCCGCTTAAGGGCACGCCGGCCGAGCGAGCCGGGCTTTTGGCCGGCGACAAAATCCTGAAAGTAGGCGACAAATCCACCGAAGGCATGAAGGTCAACGAGGCCGTCAACTTGATTCGCGGTCCCAAGGGCACGCCGGTGAAGCTTACCATTGGCCGCGACGGCCAGGCGCTCCGCGAAGTGAGCATCATCCGAGACACCATTAGAGTGCCGACGGTCTCCTGGAAACTCGTGGACGACGATATCGCCTACATTCAGCTGTTTGTTTTCAACCGTAATGTTGACGGCGACTTCAAAAAGATTGCCAGAGAAATAACCGGCTCTGGGGCCGCTGGCATCATCCTTGACCTTCGCAATAACCCCGGGGGGCTCCTTGATTCCGCGGTCAATATCGCCAGCTATTTTCTGGATCCAGACCTCACCGTGACCAAGGAGCGCTTCGGTGACGGCCGGGAGAACGATTTCCGCTCTCTGGCTAACGGCCGGCTCAAGGATTATCCCCTGGTCGCGATAATCAACAAAGGTTCGGCGTCAGCTTCAGAAATCCTGGCCGGCGCTTTGAGAGATAACCGGGGCGTGACTATAGTTGGCGAGACGAGCTTCGGCAAAGGGTCGGTCCAGCAAGTGGAAGAATTAGCCGGCAAATCATCTCTCAAAGTCACAGTGGCCAAATGGTTCACGCCCAAAGGCATTTCCATAAGCGACGAGGGGGTCAGCCCGGATGTTGAGGTTAAACGAACCGAGGACGACATCAACAATAACCGCGATCCCCAACTGGATAAGGCGAGAGAAATCATAAGGGGTCTATAAATACTATGGTTACTACGAAGTACGAATTCCTACGAATATATGAATGGATCTTATTCGTAGATTCGCATTATTTGTAAATTGGCGCTATTGTTTTTATGAGGGTGATTTTTCTCCAAAACATCAAGGGGGCGGCTCGGATTGGTGATATCAAAAATGTTGCCGACGGATACGCCCGGAATTTTTTACTGCCCAAAAAGTTAGCGATTGCCGCTACGGCCCAGACCGAGAAACAGGCCGAAACATTAAAACGCAAAAGGGAGTTAGATG
>CAYILQ010000015.1:0-15447 GCA_964364345.1 uncultured Candidatus Saccharibacteria bacterium
TTAATAAGAGATGGTTTCAAAACCCTTTTCGTAGCGAAATCTCTGATTTTTGGATAGGGCAAGGAAGATGAGTAAAATGCCCGGAAACGTAGTAGTAACTACATTGAGGACATTTTACGAAATCTGACGCAGCCATAGCCAAAAATCGGAGATTGCAGCAGAAATGGGGTTTTGAAATGAGCTCATGCTTAATTGCGAGATCCGGAACGGATTGTTTGGGCCCTTGCGCCAGGGCCGGATTAGTGTATGATGTATTTGCAGGAGAAGAGACGAGGTCGGGTTTCTTTATAATCGGCATAATCGGCAACGAGGAAGAAATATCAGGCTTGTCTGTGTTTCGACCGAGTGAACCGATTATGCGAAGTATAAAATTAAATTAGCCGCAATAATTATGACTGGAACAATTAAGAAGAAAATTGAGGACAGAGCGTTTGGATTCATCGCCCGCGAAGGTGAATCAAAGGACCTTTTCTTCCACAAAGATGACTTGAACGGCGTGACGTTCGAGGATTTGAAGGAAGGCGACGCGGTTACTTTCGATGTGGTCCAGGGCGAGAAAGGCCCGGCCGCCAAGAACATCGCGCGAGTTCAGTAGACCGACTCTGCGAAAAACCGCCCTTCGACAAGCTCGGGGCGGTTTTTTGTTGCCGTCATGGACAGTGGAAACGGCCCTGTTATACTCATAAGGAAGAAACGATGCGAGTTGTGACGTCAAGTTTGGTGATTCTTTCTTTGCTGTCAATCGCTTTTGCCGTTGGCGTTTACTGGCGCCAGGTCTCGGCCGGCCAGGTCTCGGCCGATTATTTTGTCACCGGCGGCGCCGATGTCAGCGACGGCACAGCCGCGCTCTTTGACAGCGACGCCCTTACAAAACTCGGCGCCAGCGACAACTCCCGAATTCAAAGCGACGGCGACTGGCCGGCCAGCGGCAGCTACGACGAGGCCAGATATATTGAATTTATCTTCAGTCCGACTGTGCCAAACACGGCTTTGATAACCAACGTTACCGTGACTTACGAATACCGCCGCTCCGGCACGTTAAATGGCGCCAAACTGGAAGTTTGGGACGGGAATATTTGGCATGACGAAAATCTGACTATGCCCTCAAGCTCCAATGTTGACCTGACAGCGTCAAGGAGTCTTGAATCTTACATTGACGCGCCGGCCAAGGTTAATGGTTTGAAAATTAGATTTTTGGCGTTTCGCTCAAGCGGCGGCAAAACCAGGACCAGTCACGACCTGATCAAAGTCACGGTAGTCTCCGAGACCCCGACTCCCACGCCGACTCCCGCTCTGACGCCGACGCCAACTCCGACTCCAACTCCGACTCCAACAAAAAACATTGTCGGATATAAATGGAACGATTTGAACGGCGACGGTTTGTGGCAGAAACAAGGCGACGGCGCTGAACCAAACGTTGATGGTTGGAGCATCGCCCTGGCCAAAGTGGGCCAGCCGGCTTCGGCCAGCGCCGTTGTCCCGGTGGAAATTATTGCCCTTTCGCTTACCGGCGAAAGCGGGCGTTTTTCGTTCCCGATAAATGGCTCGGGGAGCTATAAACTTTTTGAAGAGAAAAAGACAAATTGGGTTGTCGCTTGGCCGGCCGCCTCCCAGAGTTCATCTTTTAACGTATCCTATAAAGTTGACATTGCCTCAAAGCAATTTAATTTTGATTCTTTTTTTGATGTCTTTGTTGATCTCGGCGGCGGCGGGAATGAAATCGCCAGCGACAGTCACGGCAATCCTCTAACTTTTGGCAATCATCAATTGGCGGTAATCAGCAGTCAGAGCGCCGCTAATTCTGGCGGGGCTTCGGCGACAATCGCCTGGACAACCGACAAGCCGGCGACCAGCCGGGTTATCTACGACGCCGTCAGTCATCCCGTTTTGGCAAGCGGTTTGTGCCCCTCTCCTCTGGATGTTCTAAATTGCTATGGGTACGCCAACTCTACGGCGGAAGCCGATGCCAATCCCAAAATTACTTCCCATAGTATTGCGATAAGCGGTCTGACCGCCGGCGCAACCTATTATTTCAGAACGGTCTCTCGAGCCTCACCCGAGGCGGTGAGCGGCGAATCCAGTTTCACAACTCAATCGGCGCCGGCAACCAGTTCAAGCGGCGGCGGCGGAGGCGGGGGAGGCGGAGGCGGGGGAGGAAACAGTAGCGGCGGCGGCGGCGGCGGGGGATCGTCAACGCCAGTCATTACGCCAACCCCAGAAGTAACAGCCATTTCCACGCCGACACCCTTGCCTCTCGGAACTGCGGGTGGGACCACCGGCGGGGGAGCCGCTAGCGGCGGGAAAGTTCTTTCGGCAGCGTCTAACCGGTTGATTAAGGCGCCGCCGGAACAGCCACTGGAGCAGCAGCAAATTAACCCAAGTCAAACCCCCGACCCAACGCAAGAGCCGTTGCCCCAAGAAGCCGCCGCTCCAGTCAGCGTCGGTCTAGCGGCTAACATCGGCAGGATGTTTAATTTTGGAGGGCTCTTTTCGTCCTGGCGGTTGGGAGTGATTACTTTCGGGGCAATTGTAGCGTTAATCACTCTTTGGAACCACCGCCGAAAAGTTTTTTGAGACAAACGGAAACCTTAGCCCATGGGGGGTGTCAAGTCTATTTTATATGCTAAACTGATTATAATAATTATGTATGGGAAGACCCCTTAGAATTACTCTTCCAAATCTACCTTTTCATATTTTAAATCGCGGCAATAATAAGCAGGTGGTTTTTCGTGATAAGGTTGATTTTATTTATTATCTCGAACTTTTAAAAAGATATAAAAAGGAATTCAGATTTAAACTTTATCATCTTTCTTTAATGCCAAATCATGTTCATCTTCAAATGGAACCAGTCGAGGAGGGAAGTCTTTCAAGGATTATGCATCGGTTAACCTTAGCCCACACTTGGTATTTTAATAAAAAGTATCACGCCGTTGGTCATGTTTGGCAGGGCAGATTTAAGAGCTCATTGATTGACAAAGATGATTATTTCTTACAATGTGGTCTTTATATCGAACTTAATGCTAAGAGAGCAAGATTAGTGGAGAAGCCAGAAGATTGGTCCTGGTCGAGTTACAAATTATATGCTTTTGGCAAGACCGAACCATTAGTTGAAGAAATAATTGATCTAGATCCTTTTTATCTGGGGCTAGCTGACGATTCTGAAAAGCGCCAGAGAGTCTACAGGAGAATGGTGGAGGAAGCGATGAAAGAAGATTTTTTAAAAAAGATAAGAAAAGGATTAGACGAAGGTGTGTTTGGCGCCTCACAGTTCATAGATAAAGCAAAGATAGAGTTTAAGATTAAATCTCTGAAGCCGCGTGGTAGACCGGCAAAAGTGGGAAAATAGACTTGACACCATTTCTTGTGACACCATTTTCGACATTTTCCACCATTTTCGCACATTCGTGCTTAGAGCAATTTTTTGAGTCGAGCTCTTATATCTCTTAGCTCGGTCTCAAAAATTCTTAAGACCTTACTTCTGAATTCAAGCGGCAAGTTAGAGGATGGCTGGATGTTGAAAAGCTCCGCGAGATATTTCTCTTTATTTTTTTTGAATTTCGGCATCATTTCTTTCTCAAATCTGCTAAGCGTAGATCCCTTCCAGCCGTTTTTTAACGATAAGTAAAACGCTAGCCATATTTCACTGTCGCCGTAATAATTATCCTTGGTGTGATTGAAAAAACTTTTGAAGAGATGGGCGTGATTTGCGTCAAAGATATTTTCCGTAAAACCAAGAGAGTGGGGATTTATCCGTAAAGCCGCGCAAAATGCATATATGAAAGCGCACTTGTCACAATTTTGACACCACCGATTGTGTTTGGCTTTTTTATCGTTCGCAAGACATGACATTTGGAATTTCGCGAGGTGAGGGTAACGTCCATGAAGAATAGCCATTTCAGCAAGTTCGTAGAGCGGTTCCACAAAGCTCGCTACCTGAAGTTTTCTGCCGGAAAGAAGTGTCGCAAGAAGACTCTGTTGTGACGTCCAATCAACATATTGATCGTAGGCCTCTCGGTATGTGAGAAGACCTTCGGTATCAACTGATACCCTTTCCGGGCAAGACTGTTCATTGCCTAAAGCAATATAGTCTGCTCCGTAGAAATTAACAAAGGGCAAGGCAAGCAAAACATATTCCGTAGTCTGCAAGCCCCACCCCAATTCGGTGTTTATTCCCCAGGCGCGTCCATAACGGATAAGGCCTGGACCATAAGCAACCATATGAACAGGTATGCCTGTTTCAGCTTCGAATTGTTTTGCGATTTTTTTCTTATGGAAAGACTCATAGATATGCGCCGGCTCTATGAAATACACAAGACATGGCTCTAGCCCAAGTTCTTTGGCAACAGCAAACGTAAGAAGCGTCTCTTTTCCGAACGTAAAAGGGATGACTATTTTTTTTCGATTGCGGCGCTGCGGCCCGGTTCTTACAAGTGATGGAGTTTTTATTTTATTGTTTGCAAAAATAGGCACCGTATTCACAAACCTTTTTAAGTACTCCACTGAAGAAGCATTATCAGTATGAGCCGATGTTGCCATGTCATAGAGCCCGTTTTTAAATAGAAATGTTTCCGCGATCGGTCTTGAAGTGTTGTAATGAATTTCTCGCACATTTAATATCTGCGGGATAAAGAGGGTAGAGCTTACGGCGACGTTTTCCTTCAGTATTTCTTTCAACCCTTTGCCATAACGTTGCCAGATATGGAGAGGGTAGCGAATGGAAAACCGTTTGCGATCAACAAACACATCTATTCCGTGGGGGGTGACCTTGGCATCAACCTCTATTTTTTTTATTGGATGCATATTGGTTTAGTGAGCTTCACCGCTCCTTTAATTTTAATTTCTCCATTTTCAATATAGGCGCCGCCCCGAGTCGGATCATCATAAAAATCCAGGTGGCCGCTATCAAGATCTACAAAGTCGAATGGCAGCGCCAAAGCCAGGCGGGCTCCAGTTGTAATTGAAATGTTTGATTCGTACATACAGCCGAGTATGGTTAGTTTTGAAAGCCTTTTCGCGATATGAAAAATTTCTGCCGAACATATTGGTCCCCCGTGCTTCATTAACTTTATGTTTACACCGTCTACGTACTCTCCCGCGAGGAGCTTAACCGCGTCAGCTACGGTTGAAGCCGACTCATCAGCAATAATGGGGACTAGCTGAAGTGATCGCAATTTTCTCAAACCCCCAATGTTTCTTGCGGCAATTGGCTGTTCAATACCCAGAATATCCAATCTTTTTATTGCCCGTAAAAGTTGCGTCGCCTCTCTTGGCGAATATCCTTGGTTGGCGTCAAGAAGAAGCTTTTTGTTTTTAGGAATAATTTTACGTATCTCGCAGATTTTCTGGATATCGTCCTCGAGATCGTTCCCGCACTTCAATTTTATTATTGAAAAACCCTGTTTCAGTCTCTTTTTCACCTCCTGGACCGTATGCTCTTGGTCACTGATGCCAATGGTGATAACTGCCTTGCAGCTTTCACGGTACCCGCCAAAAAAGCTTGTAACTCTTCGATCCTGCCTTACTGAAAGAAGATTAAAGATTGCTTCTTCTACTGCCGACTGCGCCGATGGGAAGCCCTTAAATACGTTCTGGATTTTTTCATGATACCGATGCCATTCCTCTAGGGGAAGGTTAAAAAACTTTTTATTGCATAGACGTCTTAAAACTCCATGGGCAGCTGGCGCTGTTTCTCCAGTGACATAGGGATCTGGCGCCGCGCTGCCCAGCCCAATGCGGCCTTTTTCGTCGTGAAGATGAAGAATGACAACGGCGGCGCTTCTTACTGTTTCGTACGCTATTGTAAACGGCTCTCTAAAATGAAGAGTGTTCTCTTCAACACAAATTTTTTTTATCATTGCTTTTGCCGCTATGCTCCCAAGGGCTTAAAATGACCTGGTTCCTTTTTGTACCGCATTATGGCAATACGCAAAAGTTCTTCTAGGAAATCACCGTAGCTTAATCCCACAAGATTAGCAACCGTAGGCGTGCAGTCATCGATATTGATGCCAGGCATGGCATCTACGCAGATGACATAAGGGTTATAATCTTTATCCACTCGAACTTTAACCATCCCATAATCCGTGCAATCGAGGAAGTTGTATGCGTCAAGCGCGATTTCCGTGATAAGCGACTCGAGTTTTTTCGGAATATTAACCGGAGGGCGCTGGACAATGATGTTTTGTGATAATTCTTCCTTTCCCTGTTTTACTTCAGAGCTATACATTGGCCACAACTCTTCCCGCAGGTCTTTGAATATAGACCGGGAGAGTGGAAGGGCGCGTAAGTTCCCGCTGTCTTCGTTCCCAAGAATTGCGACATGGTATTCATCGCCCTCTATGAATTCTTCGACGATTGCCGGTTTTTCCATTTCCGAAATTATTTTTTTGAGCTGGGTTATTAGTTCTTCTTTGTTGGTCGCCACCGACTGATTAACGATGCCCATGCCATTCGAACTATTAGCCGGTTTCACAATGAGAGGATAACGAAGGTCATCCCGAATCTCGTCGTCTAACGTGTAAGCGTAGTCCCATCGGGGTATGGGAATGTTATGGTAGGCAAGCATTTTCTTCATCCGAATTTTGTCCGTGAGAAGAGCGAGAACAAAGGAATCTGAACCGGTGTGAGGCACCTCAAGCATATCGAATACTGCGGTTGCATTCGCTTCCTCGAGATTAGAATTAATTACTTTGGCGCCCAAATTTAATACCAAGTTAATATCGTTTGCCCGTAACTCTTCAAACACTCCTCCAAAGTTATTAAAGTCAAAAATCTTTATGACATATCCCTTTTCCTGTAAGGCTCGTTGGATGTTTCTTAGGGTCGCGATACGTTCTTGGGCGATGGCGTCTTGGCTCTCCTCGTACAGATTACAGGCAATGCCAACGTCCAAGGTTCTCAAGTTTTCGACCGTTGTTCTTTTTATATGTTCCAGTTTTGCGGCGCGAAGCAGAATATCCTTATTCAAAGCCGCAAAGGAAAAACGATTCTTTCGAGACGTTTTTCCAATTAACGATTCTCGATTAAACTTTGCGACCTCATAGGTGACGCGCCTTACGGCGGCCCGCATATTGTCTTGAGCGTCTATGGGATTATCGCCGGCAACAGTGGCCCAGCCGAGAAATTCATATCCCTCTGGGGGCACCAGTACTGAATCACCCACTTCCTTAAAAAGGTGTATCTCTTCCAGATACGGCTCTTTGCGCAAATTCTCCGCTACATCAAGCTTCGCTAAAATACCGGAGTCTTCCGGAAGGAAATATTGCCCGGTTAAATATTTTACGGGAGCTTCCGGCTTCGGAATATTTTTTAGGTAAATACCGCAGGCAATTTTTACCGCGCTCTCAATCAAATCCACCCCCCAGGCGCTTTTTACAAAAGAATAGACATAATCTCCTCCCATTCGAAGATTTACCTCAATAGGAACGGGGCCATTCCGAGTTGATTTCGCTTCAAAGTGAATACAGCCGTTTTGTACCCCCAGTTTCTCCAAAACCTCTTCGGCGAGTTCGAGAAGCGCTTTTTGGTCATTAGGAGGAAGACTCGAAGGAATTGAATCTCCTGTTTCCACAAAGAAAGGCTCGCGCGTTTTGAAATTATCAGTGATAGAAAAAAACTTTATTTTCCCGCTTTGCAGCAGAATATCAATGTCAACCTCGTCGCCGTCAATATACTCTTCGGCTAAGGTATCAAGACCGCTGGTAAGCGCGGATTCAACGTCTGCTGAAATGTTCTTCCTAATATAATCGTAGGTGTTTTTTAGCTCCTCTTCGTTGTTTACTTTCACTACGTAGGCGCTGCTTGAACCATAGACGGGCTTGACGACGATGGGAAATGTGAAACTTTCGAGAATATGGCTAAAGTCTTCGGGCGACTTAAGAAGAATATGCTTTGGCGCGGCAATGCCGTTTTCCTCGCAAAATTCTCTAAAAAGAAATTTGTTCCTTGCTCTTTTTGCGACGCCGTAGGGAATGCCAATAAGGCCGAATTTATCAGCAATTTTTGAAGTAAGCAGGACATCGTCCTCCCAAAAGGTGAGGGCGCCCTCCAACCTGATTGAGGGGTTGCTTTTTATGAACTCTCGAACGGCTTGGAGCGATTCAGTGTAGTTCGTGTTGTCAGCAAGAATCCAGTGGTCAACATATGGCTGGGCCCAGTTTTTTTCTTTGTTGAGGACAACCATAGTGAGGCCAAGTTTTTTCAGACGCTGAAGAATAAATCTCTTTTTAAGAGAACCAGTGTTTACAAGCAAAATTGTTTTCCCTTGGAGACCATTTGTTCCATTTGGGTTGTGGTTCAAGGGAGCGCCAGAAGTGGAAGTGAAAATTTTTTTCATTCGTGTAAATTTTTTTTATGCGTTTATTATAACACAAAACAAAAATACTTTCGCAAGTTTTTTAGTATACTTCATTTTAATTTTATTAAAAGATTAATTCGAGATCGTTTTCTCTTGTTTTAACATCTTTGTCTATGATGAAAATTGGTTGGGGTTGTGGTAGGATTTCTGAATGGGCTTCGCCCAGACGATTATTTTGGGGATTATTGAGGGTCTGACCGAGTTTTTGCCGGTGTCTTCCACCGGCCATTTGGTTTTGGCGGCCAGGGTTTTAGGTTTGGCCCAGTCAGATTTTCTGAAGAGTTTTGAAATCGCGATTCAATTGGGGGCGATTCTGGCGGTGGCGGTCTTGTATTGGAAAACTTTGGTCGGCGAACCTCGGGTCGCGGCCAAGATTTTGACGGCTTTCGCGCCAACCGCCGCCGCCGGTTTGCTGCTTTACAACTTTGTCAGAGCCTGGTTGGGGAATGAGGCGGTGATTTTATGGGCGCTGTTTGGGGGCGGCGTTTTTTTGATCCTTTTTGAGATGACTCGGGGCGGGGATGACGCCAATAGCGGGGAGGGCGGGGAGCTGGGCCTTGTTTCTTACAGCCAAGCTTTCTGGATTGGTTTGATTCAGGCCGTCTCGATGATTCCCGGCGTGTCCCGGGCCGCGGCCACGATTGTCGGTGGGATGCTTGCCGGCTTGAGCCGAAAAACGGCGGTGGAGTTCTCTTTTCTTCTGGCCGCGCCCACGATGCTGGCCGCCGCCGGCTTTGATCTTTTTAAGAACTTTGAGCGGTTTTCTTTTGATCAATTCGGGCTGTTGACCGTTGGTTTTTTGGCGTCATTCTTGGCGGCCCTGGGCACGGTCAAGTTTTTGCTGGGTTTTATTAAAAACCACAATTTTACGTCATTTGGCGTTTATCGCGTCGCTGTCGCGGCAATGTTCTGGATTTTACTTCGGTAAGCCGAGATTGCCAGTCCCGCCTTCGCCGAACAGTTTTTTTACCACTAGCGCCAACTCCGGGTAATTAAAGTAAGCCATAAGTTGTTGGGACCAATCTTTATCTTCAATGTTGACGGCGGGGTCAACGCCCCGGCCCTCAATCGGCTGATCGTCGTCGCGCAGGGTTAAGCTGTGGGCCAGAAATATAGAGTATTTCTCGTTGGGGTCAATCTGGTTTTCCATCGGGAAAACTCTTTCCACCGTGCCCCAACCCTTGCTTGGCACGCCGACCGCCACCCCGACGTTGTACTTTTTGAGCGCCGCCGTCATCACTTCGGCCGATGACTGCATTTTGTCGTCGGTCAGAATCACCACTTTTTTGTATCTGGCAAGACTGGCCAACCAGCCGACTTTGGTTTTGAAAGGAATTTTTTCGCCTTGGTGGAAAAACTCGTAGGCGTAACGATCAAGACCGATAAACGGGCCCAAGAAGTATTGAAGAATGTCAATTGAGCCGCCGATATTGGCTCGGAGGTCAAAAATCAAAGTTGTCGGGCCTTGTGACTTTTCCGGGTCAATGGCATTGGCGGCGTTTTGGAGTTCGTCAAACGATTGGGGCGAGAATCTGGTTAATTTTATGTAGTAAATATCGGGAGTGATCAAGCGGGAGATCACCGTCGGTTCAGAACCGGTTTGGTCATAGCGCTGGCGTTTTTCGGGTTTTGCCAGGGCCTCGTAGGCGCGGCTGATCTGGGCCAGTTTTTCTTGAGCCGCGGGCGATTTGTCGGATTCAAGCTCTTGTGATTTTTTCTGATAGGTTTGTTCAATTTCTTTCTGGCTGGCGTCTTTAGTTACGCCCAGCGCCGCGTAGAGGTCGGCGCCGGAGTCAATGTTTTTAACGTTTTCTTCAAGATCCTTTTCCAGTTTGGCGGTGTAAAGCCGGCTGCGGCCAAGGGGCTGGAGATTGGCTAAAACAATATCGCCCAGCTGGGCCACGAATTCTTTTTTCTTTTGGGGTTGGTAATCCTTGATGATTGCGGCGATCAAATTCTTGACGCCGCTTTTGTCGGCGGTTTCCAGATTTTGCGGCTGGTTAAGAATTTTTTCCGCCGCCAGTTTGTAAAGGCCGCTTAACTTATCGTCGGGAATCTTCTCCCAGTAATTGGCTTTGATCACATCGTAGATTTCGCCGGCGAACTCAAGGTAAACATCCCCGGCCTTAACAGTCTTTTGCCGATCGGTATCGGCTATGTTTTTTTGGAAATAAAAATAACCGCCGGTGGCGGCGACGAGTAATAAAACAAAGAAAAGAAAAAATTTGCCCCCGAAGCTCATCTGGCTTCATTTATACCACGATTACATCCCGGTTGCCAGTTATTCTCGGCTATGATAGGTTAGTGATACCCGCATGGAAAAAATTGAGCTCAAGGCCCAGCCAAGAATTATCATCGGCCGAAAAGTGAAAACGTTGAGACGCGCTGGTTTGGTGCCGGCGGTTGTTTACGGCCATGGTTTTGAGCCGCTTAATATCCAGGTGCCGGCCGGAGATTTTGAGAAAATATTTGCCGAGGCGGGCCAGTCTTCAATAGTCTACTTGGATGTTGACGGTCAAACTCATCCCACCATTATTCACGATGTGGTTCGGGATCAGCTGGATGACAGTTTCCAGCACGCCGATTTTTACAAAGTGCGTCTGGACGAGAAAGTTCACGCCAAAATCCCGCTGAACTTCATGGGTGAGTCGCCGGCGGTCAAGGGACTGGGCGGGATTTTGGTCAAGAACATTCAGGAACTGGAAGTTGAGGGATTTCCCCAAGACCTGCCTCATAAAATTGACGTTGATATTTCTGGGCTGGCTAATTTTGGCAATCAGATTCTAGTCAAAGATTTGCGGATTTCCGAAAAACTGGGGGTCAAGGCCAAACTGGAAGAAATTGTGGCTTTGATCCAAGAACCGATCTCCGAAGAAGAGCTCAAAGCTCAACTTGAAACTCCGACCGCCGCCGCCGAGGAAGTGGAAGTTATTAAGCGTCCCGGTGCCGACATTACTGCCGAGATTGACGTCCCCGGTCCCGCTTCTGTTCCCGAAGCTCCCAAGAAAGAAAATTAGAATTTTACGCTTCTGGCGTAAATTTCCCATTTCTGGAGCTGGGATTGGGTGAGGTCTTTGGCTTGAGCCGCGAAGTTTTTGATGTCCTCAAGGCGGAAATCTATCGCGCCGCCGGCCTTGAGGACGGCGGCAGTCACGGTTTTAGCAAGTTTGGTCTCAACAAATACTTTCTGGCCGGCGGTGAGGACTTCGTCGGGAGCTTTTTGGAGATATTCGGCCAGGGCGCGGCGAGCCAAGTGGGTGCGGCTGTCGCCCGGCTTAACACTTTGAGAAATTTTATCTTCGGCGGCGGCGGCTGATTTTTCGGGCTGCTTGGTTTGCTCGCCGTCGTTTCTGGTTGAAAACCCGTAGCCGACCAAAACGATTATCACGATCGGGAAAATGACTTTCCAGAAATATCGGCCGAGCCAGTTTTTGGTCTTGGCCCCCCAACCGGGACCGGCCTCAAAAACCGGCCCCGGGGAAATCATCCTCGGCTGATCGTTAGTTTGTGGTTGTGATTGAATTGGCTGGTCCATTGCGTTTGGGATCAGATGCCAGATCAAGTTATTATTGATAATACAGCTATAGACCTCACACTATGAAATTGCACTCAATAAGACAACAAAAACAGCGATACGCTTGTTTTTCGCGGGAAAAATGTTCACCGTACCGCCGGGTACGGCTCACATTTTGCCACGCTCCAAAACTGCGCGTCTCATCTGTTTTTGTTGCTTCTAAATGCAATTTCATAGTGTGAGGTCTATAACGCCTGTAGTTCTTTGACAATTGGCTCCAAATTGCCGTCCATAATCTTGGCAATGTTGCCCCAGCTTTTCTTGATCCGATGATCGGTGATCCGGTCTTGGGGAAAATTGTAAGTGCGCATCTTCTCGGCGCGCTGGCCCGAACCGATTTGGCGTCGGCGCTCGCCCCCGATCGCTCCCTGTTCCTCCCTTATCTTTATATCTAACAACTTTGCCCGCAGGATTTCAAGAGCGCGCTCTTTGTTCCGGGCTTGGGAGCGTTCCTGTTGAGAGCCGACTACGATCCCGGACGGTTTGTGAGTAATTCTTACGGCGGTGGAAACTTTGTTGACGTTTTGGCCGCCGGGGCCGCCGGAACGGAAAAATGACGTCTCAATATCTTCGGGCTTGATTTCAATGTCGCTTTCTTTGGCTTTGGCCAGCACGGCCACGGTGACCGTGGAGGTGTGAACCCGGCCGCTTTTTTCGGTTTCAGGAATCCGCTGAACCCGGTGGACGCCGGATTCATGTTTCATCTTGGCGGCGACGCCCCTGCCCGTTAGTTCGAAGACCATGTTCTTGTAACCGCCCAAAGCAGTGCGGTTGTAATCAAGAACCGCGATGGTCCAACCCTGGAAGGCGGCATATTTTTTGTACATTTCAAACAAGTTGCCGGCAAAAAGGGCGGCTTCCTCGCCGCCGGCTCCGGCTCGAATTTCAACAATGGCATTGCCGTGGTTGGGGTGACCGGCGCCGGCGGCCTCGCCCGTCAGAAACCGCTCAATCTCGGCCATCCGTTTTGAGGCCTCGGCCGCCCGCTTGTAGTCCAAAACAAACCCGGGGTCGGCGAGTTTCTCTTGAATCTCTTGGAGTTCCTTTTTAAGTTCCTCGGCTCCGGCCATAATCTAAACGATTGAACTCTTGGGCGCTTTTTTAATCCTGGGTTTTTTGGGCGTTTTGGTCTCCAGGGCCGCCTGGGTTTTGGTGACCCGCTTTTTGAATTTCTCAATCCGGCCGCGGGTATCAAGAAATTTCTCTTTGCCGGTATAGAAAGGATGACATTGGTTGCAAATCTCAACGTTGATTTCCGGCAGAGTTGAGCCGGTTATCCAAGTATTGCCGCAGGCGCAGCGGACAGTAGCAGAATCGCAGTAAGTTGGGTGGATGTTAGTCTTCATAAGTGATAGCTTAACATTATTGGGCTTAAACGTAAAGCTACGTGACAAAGGTGTGACTTTCTCTGTCGGATTTACATGGCGCCCATGTAATTACATGGGCGCCATGTAAATTTGCCCCAGTTTGCCTCCGCCAGCCCTTTTTGGTATAATTCTCCCATGTCAGAAGCCGAGATTCAACTGCCCGCTTATGATGACATGGTCAAGGCCGGGATGCATTTTGGGCGCAAAAAGACAATTTTCCATCCCAACATGGAGCCTTTTATCTATACTTTGCGCGAGAACATTTACATTTTGGATTTGATCAAAACGGCCGACTCGCTGGCCAAAGCCGTCGCCTTCCTGAAAAAATCAATGGCCGAGGCCAAACTGATTTTGTTTGTCGGCCTGACTAAGCAATCGGCGGACGCCGTTAAAAAAACAGCCGAAGCCGTCGGTATGCCTTATGTCGTTGAGCGCTGGCTGGGCGGCACCCTGACCAACTTCAAAACTATTATTGCCCGGGTCAAATACCTGGAAGATCTGGAGAAAAAGCAGGCTTCGGGCGAGCTTGAGAAATACACCAAGCGCGAACGGATGTTGAAGGAACGGGAGATTGTCGCTTTGCGGAAAAAGTTTGACGGTTTGCGCAAACTGGTTCGGGTGCCGGACATCTTGTTTATCTCTTCTTTGAAAGAAAGCCAACTGCCGGTGCGCGAGGCCAAATACGCCAAGGTCAAAGTCGTAGGCATTGTCAACACCGACAGCGATCCTAAGCAAATTGCTTATCCGATTCCGGCCAACGATAACTCCAGAAGGTCGGTGGAGCTGATACTTGAAGCGATCAAGAGAGGGATCATGAATCATGAATCATGGATATTGAATTAATTAAAGAATTGCGGGACGCTACCGGTTTTTCTTTTAACGAGATAAAGAAAGCTCTCCAGGCCGCTGGCGGCGACAAGGTCCGAGCGGCGGCGATTTTGAAAGCCCGCGGCGCCGTCGTGGCCGAGAAAAAATCGTCTCGGGCCACCGGTGAGGGGACTATTGAAGCTTACGTTCATGCCACCAAAAAAATCGGGGCCATGGTTGAGCTTTTGTGCGAGACTGATTTCGTGGCCCGTAATCCGATGTTTGTTGAGTTGGCGCACGAATTAGCCATGCACATCGCCGCCATGGATCCCGAGAGCGTCAGCGAGCTCTTGAAACAACCTTACATCAAGGATCAAGATATTACTGTTGAGGAATTAATTCGCCAATACATCGCCAAGATCGGCGAGAACATCAAGGTCGGGAAGTTCGCCAGATTTCAAATTTGAGGCCTGTCAACAAAATCCGCATATGCGGATTTTGTTGACAGCCGTCGCCAAGATTATGTTTTTCTTTGTTCCATTTGGTATTTTTCTGATTTCGATTCTGTTGATTGTCCGGATTGTCAGCCGGAAGTTTGTTTATCTTAGAAAATTGACGCCGGAGACGGTTGAAGAGACCATCGGCAGTCAAGACAGTTTTTGGGTTGAGATGTTCCCCGAACTGACGGCTTGGTTTAAGAAGATTAATTTGCGAGCCTACGGCGTGAACTTTTTGACCGAGTTTGAGAAACTTCTGCGGCGATTGCGATTGATCTCTTCGAAAATTGATACTCTGACCGGAAGGCTGATTCACCAAGTCAGGAAATCAACCAAAGCCCAGGAAGAAATTTTAAGCAATGAAGCCAAGTTAGAGGGAGAGAAAACGGTAGAAGTTGATGTTGATTTCAGCGATTTTGGCAACGATGGCGAGGATTTGAAAAAGAAAGAGCAGCTGCTGATAATTGAAATCGCCAAGAGCCCGCGCGACGCCCGACTATACCGGGAATTAGGCAATGTTTACATGAGAACCGAGAGTTGGGATGACGCCAAGCAGTCATTTGAAAAGGCGCTGGAACTGGAGCCAGAAGACGAGGCGACCAAGAGGAAACTCGGTAGGGTTTTGTCCAAGTTGGATCAGGCGGCTAAAATAGAAAAATGAGAGACGCCGAGGTAGCTCAATGGCAGAGCAGGGCTTTTGTAAAGCTCAGGCTGGAGGTCCAAATCCTCTCCTCGGCTCTGATTAAAATTTGGGCGGTTCGTATAGCGGCAATTACTAGTGGCTGTACACCACGCGGCCAAACGGCCTTCGGGGGTTCGAGTCCCTCACCCCCCACCAATATCAAACTT
>CAYILQ010000016.1:0-15431 GCA_964364345.1 uncultured Candidatus Saccharibacteria bacterium
CATTTTCAAACAAAGGACGCAACCATGGAAAGCCGCGCCAGGCGCGGCTTTCCATTTGGGCGGCAAAATGATATGAAAAGGACATGCTTGATATGGCAACTCCAATCGAAAGGTTGGCTTATGTTGGCTCCCGCAATGGACCGCGACTGAAAAGACTGGGCATTAGAACAATCAAAGATCTCCTTTGGCATTTCCCCACCCGCTATGAAGATTACTCTCAACGAACCAACATCGGCGATATCAAAGAAGCCGGCAGTGTTGTCAGCGTCCAGGGCGAGATAACCGACATTAAAAACGCTTTTACTTGGAAGCGGCGGCTGGCGGTTACCGAAGCTATGATATCCGACGGCACCGGCTGGCTTCGAGTAACTTGGTTTAATCAGCCATACCTTGAGAGGACTCTAGCTCCCGGCATTAAGGTAAGTCTGGCCGGCAAAGCAGCCCTCGACAAAAAAGGTCTCTATCTCTCCAATCCCTCATACGAGAAGCTACAAGCTAATTTGATCCACACCGGCCGCCTTGTGCCGGTCTATCCTGAAACAGAAGGTGTTTCTTCCAAATACCTCCGGCTGCTTATTAAAAGGGCGCTGCCCCAAATACCAAAGCTCAACGATCCTCTGCCCCAGACAGTCAAAGACAAGTTCAACTTTTCAGAACTAACCACCGCTCTCAACCAGATCCACTTCCCCCAAAACCAGAAAGAGGCCAAGTTCGCGCGCCAGCGATTCGCTTTTGAGGAATTGCTTTTGTTTCAGTTGCGGGCATTGCGCGACCGCCGCCAACTTCAGACGCTCAAAGCGCCCAAAATTGATTTTGACAAAAATCTGGTCGGGAGTTTTGTCAAAAGTTTGCCTTTTGAGCTGACTACCGATCAAAGAATTGCCGCTTACGAAATTCTCAAAGACCTTGAGAAAAGCTACCCCATGAATCGCCTGCTCAATGGCGACGTTGGTTCGGGCAAAACGGTTGTCGCCCTGATCGCTGCCGTCCAAGCGGCAGCCGGAGATTATCAGGCGGTTTTCATGGCCCCGACGGAAATACTGGCCAAACAACACTTCAGTACAGTAACTTCGTTACTGAATTCTCAATTTTCAATTTCCAATTTTCAAATAAACATAGGACTACTTACGGGGAGCGAGGCGAGGCAATACCCGACCGATGAGCTAACAGACGAAAAAGTCTCGAAAAAAATGATGCGGCAAAAAATAGCCAAAGGGGAAATTGGCATTGTCATCGGCACTCACGCGGTTATCCAAAAAGACGTCAATTTTAAGAATCTCGGCTTGGTGGTGATTGACGAGCAGCATCGCTTCGGGGTCGAGCAGAGAATGAAATTGGTGAAGGGGCAAAGGGACGCAAATATCGGCAAAGAACCTCGGCACTGGGACGCCCAATCCCCCGCACTCTTGATGCCACATTTGCTTTCTATGACGGCTACGCCTATACCCCGCACTCTCGCCTTAACTATTTATGGAGATCTTGATGTTTCGCTAATCAAAGAAAAACCAAAGGGACGCCAAGAAATTATTACCAAAGTAGTGGCCCACCGAAAAAGGAAAGAGGCCTACAAATTTATTGAGGCCGAAATTCAAAAGGGGCGGCAAGTATTCGTGATTTGCCCCCGAATTGAAAGCCCTGCTTTCAATTCGAACTACTCACTACCAACTACCAACTACCAACTTTCTCTAAAGAAGCTGCTGTGGGCGGAAGTCAAGGCGGTTACCGCCGAATACGAAAGACTTTCCAAAGAAACATTCCCTCATCTCAAAGTGGCCATGCTTCACGGCCAGATGAAACCAAAGGAAAAAGACGAGACTATGACCAAGTTCCGAGAGGGTCACTACGATTTACTTGTCTCAACATCAGTGGTGGAGGTCGGGGTGGACGTGCCTAACGCCACTATCATGATGATTGAATCGGCTGACCGATTCGGCTTGGCCCAACTCCATCAGTTTCGGGGCCGAGTCGGCCGCGGCCAGCATCAGTCATATTGTTTGCTTTTCACAAGCTCCGATGACAGCTTGATTGGCCGGCGCCTCAAGGCTCTTGAGAAAACCAACGATGGCTTCGAACTGGCTGAAACTGATCTCAAAATCCGGGGGCCGGGCGAGTTCACCGGCGTCAGGCAATCAGGCATTCCGGACCTCGCCATGACTTCGCTCACTGATCTCGACTTAATCAAAAAAGCCCGGCTCGAAGCCAAGCTCTTGCTCAAACAAGATCCCACTCTCAACAAGTACCCGGCCCTTTTGACTCGCCTTTCCGAAATGCAAAGATTGGTCCACTTCGAATAAATCAAAAAACTGCTGGAGGCCCGGTCCTCTTCGTCTTTTTGTAGTTGTGTTTCCGATTCGATCTAAGACGGGAGGTTACGGCTTAGGGAGTTGTGAGATCCGCGCCTCTCGGAGATGCAACGGCTGGTTCATTTTGAGTGATTAAGGCGAGCTTTGGGTGTTGACCAGAAGCCCATATACTTGCCCAGCATCAAACGGGTTTGGGCGTCAATGGCTGGGACGGCGCCGAAAAATATAAAATTGAGCGGGAATAACAGCCACTGGAGAATCATCCAAACTAATTTGAAGCGGCCATAGCGAGGCGGTTTGGGCGGCAAAAGAATCACCGAAATAATCGCCGAAGAAACCAGGCCGATCATGGCTATGAACATGATATCACTGGTAAGTCGGGGCAAGTTGAAGGACAGAACTGTTCGACTGAAATCGGCGCCCCCGATCAGCACCGGCAGCCAACCCAAAACGAAGATTATAATCGGATTGGTGGCGCTAGAGTGAGTTTTCTCAATCATCGTCCAGTTAAAATACCACTTTTTTCGGCGCGATATTCTTTTGTTTTTCAAAAACCCAAATTGAAAATAGGGGTTGTTCTCAACGCCGTAGTGCCAGCGTCTGATCTGCTTGTACTGATTTTTGACCGTTTGCCAAAAAGTCGGAGCCACGTTGGCATCCATGTAAACCGGAAAATTCATGGGCACTGTCCGCCAGTCGCCGTCGTAGCAGAGCAGGCACTGCCAGAAAATGCGCGAGTCTTCAGAAACAACATTGGTCTGCCAAAAACCAATATCAACTAGAGCTCGAAGGCCTACTGACTGCGAAGAAAAAGTTACCAGTTGCTCCGGCCGAGCTTGCTGAATCATCTGCCAAAAACTTGTTGAGAAAGCAAAAACTCGGGCAAAAGCCGGCGCCTCCCAAATGTTGTTAGTGTAAAGCGGTATTGGCTGATAAGAGGCTCGGGTTGACTTTGCTGTAGTTAGATAAAGATAGGTCAGGAGGGAAAAATAGTGAGGCGGGACAATGGTATCAATGTCAAAATTAGAGACAATAATTTGATCGTAGCTCAAACCCAAACGATCAATAATCCTTTCCTTAGCCTGGCGGATAGCCCAGGTAGCATTAGACCCTTTACCGGCCAGTTCTCCAGCGATGCCGACCGGGTGCAAGGTGGTGATAAACTTAAAAAACTTATCGCCATATTCGCGCTCAACATAATCCCTGACCACTTGGGCGCTCTTTCCCGCTCTTTCTTCCTGAGCCAAAACCACGATCATTTTGGTCCTGGGGTAAGCCGAGCGTAATAATCCCTCAACGGAAGCTGACACCACCTCGATTCCCTCTTTATACATTGGCAGGACGACCAAGTGGTAAATGTCCTGCCAGGACTTAACAGTTTGTAGTGGGTAGCGGGTAGTGGGCAGTTTGGAGAGTCTTTCGAGCCAATCGACTTTCATATTTTCGCGCATCTTGCCAAAGGCAGATCTTACGTGAAGCGACAGATATATTGTTTTGATTAACCAATAAGTATCAAAAAGGATAATGAATACCGCCACAAAGACCGGGACGGTAAACGACAGGACGACAATCAAAATCAAAGTCAGCCAAGTCAAAAAACCCGGCAAAATTTCAAAAAACCGGTATCGCAACCGGTCTTTTGGATCCGCCAGATCGCTGGACTTTCCAATCCCCAAATAGTATTTATCGTTCATCTATCTGGCCCGAGTATAGGCATTGTGTCAGGAAAGGGCAACTTGATACAAATAGTCAACAATATCAACCTGGCCATCCTTTATTTTCACATCGCCTTCAGCCAACTGGCTGAACTTGGCCTTGAGTTCATTCAGTTCAAACCTCTTGGCCTGATCAAAGATCTTGCGAGCGACAAAGGGATGGAGGCCGGTTTTTTTGACAATGTCGCCAAGGGCTAGATACTTTTGAGCCAAACTCTTAACTCTCAAGAGATTACGGAATTGGTAGACAATCATTGAGAAAAGATAGTAGGGATCCTCGCCGGCCTCAAGGTGCCTCTGAACCAGAGTCAGGGCCCGGATTTTGTTTCTGGCCCCAATAGCATCAATGGTATCGAAGATATTGAGGTCAAGGGTCGGACTCACCAGCAACTCCACAACACTGGCCGTGACCGGATGCCCTTCTGAATAATTGGCCAGTTTTTCAAGTTCTAGTCGCAACCGCCAGGAATCATTGCCGACAAAGCTAATCAGTTTTTTGATCGCCGCCACTTCTATAATGGCATCGAGGCCTGCCGCTTCTTTGGCCGCCCAATCCCCAAGTTTTTTACCACTCAATGGCTCAAACTCTTTGGCCATATTGGGCTTGGCCGTAAGCAGAGTGAAAAATTTCTTATCCCTCTTAGCCAGCTCGGCCCCGGGCAAATTCTCGGTGAATACCAAGATATGTTCTTTGTCCCCAACCAAATCCCAATGCCGAATTACCTGGCCGAGATCGTCACTAAAGGCAAAAGCATTTTTCAAAACAATCAGCTTTTTCTCATTGAAAAAGGAAACGGTTTTGACAATATCTTCAAGCTTCTTGGCCAGGCTAGGCATTTCATAGCTAGCATCTTGTGAATCAGCGTCCAAGACAGAAAAGCTCATGCCGCTGGCATGTTTCTTGCGATACTCGGCCGCAATTTTTTCCAAATTTTCTTTCAGCCGGTACCCATCCCGACCGTAGAGAAAAATGATCATCGTAGGTGTGGGTTTCCCACTGCTTACTCCTTAATTTGTTACCGGAATCTTCCTCAATGATTTCTTAGAGAGATATTTAAGGGGTCTCAAAGTCCGGCGTCAATCTCAATCCAGGTGATCCCAGCCGTCAGTGGGATTTCTTTGTGGTTCTGGTCGTAGAAAAAGAGTTTCGCCTTGTCGTCTTTTTTCTCCCAAGTGCCCGATACCACCGTGCCGTTTTTGTAAACCAACAGTCCGCCGGCGCCAACAGTCCGAACGCGGATATAGTCTTGATTGATCGGCGACCAGTCGGTTTTCATGACCACGACGTTTTTGGCCTCAACCTGGCGAGCGGTATTCTTGTCTATCTCGGGTTCAGCCGAACGTGTTCGGAGATAAGAGTTGGTTTCCTTGTTGTATTTCCAGACCACTCTAAACTTTTCAGCAAAGAGCGGGTTGGGTTCAGCCGTTCCTTGGCTTTTAGATTTTTCCTCATGAGGGTAGTTCACTTTGGCATCGGTCAAATCGTAGCCAAGTTCTTGAGACACTTTGGTCAACAAACCAAAGTCAGTAAAGGCGTTGTGGGGCCGGGGAATACCTTTTTTTCGGTAATAATAACTGCCGTCGTATTTGAGACCGTCAATGTTGTTGATGATGCCGGCATTCAATTCCTCCAGAACCTCACGCTCACCTCCAAAATGAGCGTAGATGGTATTCAAGCCCAAAGCCAAAGGCACAAAATCCAGCCGGGCCGATCTGACCGAGCCGACTTCCTTGGGTCGGCCCACCTTGTCGTCAGACAGGCCGCATTGATACACGGCCATCATCCGGGTAAAACCATTCTCCACCACCGGCATTTCAAAGACCATATCCGCCTCGCCAATACCCGAGAGTGGCCGGGTCTCCTTGTCCGATGAGACCATCACCGCAAAAGGCCGGGAGTTGTAATTTTCACACTCAATACCAGCCAGACTGCTCTTGGGCCACTTTTTCTTAGCGCTCTTGGAACTGACCTTGGCCAACTCTTCAGAGCTTTCCGGCCGATTCGATATCTCAATACTCCGTCTAGCCAACTTCGAGAACCCGAAGACCAGGGCCACCACCACGGCCACCAGAGCCAGCCAAAAATAAAACCCTTTTGGGCGAAATCCCCAAGCCAACATAGCTATAATCTACCTGACAATAAAACCAAAGTCCACGAAATGTCCTGGCTCTTTTATCTCTGATGCCTCGGACAAAAATGGGCCGAGCGGTTGTTGATTTTGATGCGCTTAATGATGCCGCCGTCGCGTTTTTGGCAATGCTGGCCGGTGAGTTGATAGGCCTTCTGCATATTCTGGTAGTTGCCGAATTTGCCTTCAAGGGTTCGGTAATCCTGCTGGCTGTCGCCTTTGGCGGCGATGGCTTTTTTGAGAACAAGTTTCATGTACTTGTAAAGCGCGGCTATGTCTTTCGCGGTCAGTTTTTCGACGCGATGCAACGGATGGATGCCGGCATACCATAGGATCTCGTCGGAATAGATATTGCCAATGCCAGCGATGAAAAAAGGATCCATCAAAACTTTTTTGACCACTCCCCTTTTCCCGGTCATCAGCTCTTTGAATTCGGCAAAAGTAAATTTGGAATCCAACGGTTCCGGGCCAAGCCGACCGATTTCGTTGATGTTTTCAATTTTTTTAGTGTCGCCGAGAAAAACTTTGCCAAATCGGCGCAAGTCAGAAAGTCCTAACTGATAACCATTATCTAAATATAAGATAAAGCGAATGAAGCGGTTATAGGGATCAGTTTTTATCGGCCCTTCAAGCGCGGCCTCAACTTTTTTACCACTTACTCCCCATTTCCCATACAAGAGGTGACCGGATATTTTTTGATGAATGATCAAGGTTTTATCACCAGAAAGGTCCATCATAATATACTTGGCCCGCCGGTGGGCGCGCAAAATCTTGCGGCCGGCAATGTCGGCAGCAAAATTGGCCGGAGTGTGAGTCCGCATCATCTTCGGCCAATCCGTCCAAGCACCCAAAATCTTCCGGCCTTTGACCTTTTGGTTCAAACCCTTAACGATTGTCTCAACCTCTGGAAGTTCGGGCACGGTTCAAAAGATTAGATGAGTAAATTAGCCGAGAGAATAAGGCCGAGATTATAGTACTTTATCTCTCTTTTTATGCGCCTGCCCCCTTCAATTTGAACTGTTGCAATTTTTGCAACAGTTGATTTTTGAGACAACTCTCCCAATTTAAATATATTCTTTATGTGTCTGGAGATGCCCGATTTATCGGTATCAAATACCGCAGCAATTTGATTTAAATTGAGCCAAACGGTTTCTGCTTCCAGCCGAACCTCCAACCTCGGTCCTTTTGAGGTTTTATAGATAATTACCTCTCCTTTTTTAACTTCTTCTCTTGTCATACTGTTTTTTGTTCCTGCCAGTTTTCGCCAGATTTCACATCAACAACCAGCGGGACTTTCAGTTTATAAATATTCTCCATTATTTCCCTAACGCTCCCAGCGATTTCCCCGATCAACTCGTCCTTAACCTCAATCACCAGCTCATCATGAACCTGCAGCAGCAGTTTTAACTCTTTTCGGGCATGGTTCTTATGGATGAAATCGTGGACTTTGATCATAGCCAGCTTCATCAAGTCGGCGGCGGTGCCTTGGATGGGATGATTGATGGCCGCCCGCTCGGCGGCGGCGGCGATTTGGGGCATGGTCGAATAAATATCCAAGAGCTGGCGGCGGCGGCCAAAGATGGTTTCGACGTAGCCATCCCGGCGGGCTTTGGCCTTGATCTCTTCCATCCAACGGGCCACTCCGGAGAACTCGGCAAAATATTTGGTGATAAATTCCCGGGCTCGCAGACGATCAACACCCGAAGCCAGAGAGAAACCCAATGGCCCCATACCGTAAATAATGCCGAAATTGAGAACCTTGGCTTGACGGCGCATCTCCTTCGTTACGTCTTGAGGTCGCACCTCAAATATCTCGGCGGCGGTGCGAGTATGGATGTCCTCGCCCCTTTCGAAGGCTTCAATCATTTTCTGATCATGAGCTACGTGAGCAACGATTCGAAGTTCCAGTTGCGAATAATCAAAAGAGGCCAACTGATAACCGGCCTCGGCCACGAAGGCTTTACGAAATTCCTGGCCCAGCTCGGTTCGAGCCGGAATGTTTTGCAGATTAGGATCTTGAGAGGCCAGACGGCCGGTAGCCGTGCCGGTCTGGTTGTAAGTGGTGTGGACCCGACCGTCAGCCGGACTGACCAGGCCGGGGAACGGTTCGATATAGGTGGTTTTGAGCTTTTGGAGTTCGCGATACTGAAGAACCAAATCAATGATCGGGTGTTCGTCGCGAAGTTTCTCAAGTTCCGGGGCGGCCGTGGACAAAGCCCCGCCGCCGGTTTTGCGCACCCGGCCTTTGAGGCCAAGTTTCCGGAATAAAACCTCGCCTAGTTGTCGGGGTGAATTGATATTGAAATCGGCCCCGGCAAGTTTGTAAATTTTAGTTTCCAGTTTGGCTAGTTCTTTGTTGGCTGATTTAAGAAGCCCAGCCAAAGTTTCGGTATTCACCTTGATACCCTTCAGTTCCATTTCGGCCAAAATTTTGATCAACGGCATTTCAATATCCTCAAAAACTTTAAGCAGTCTCGCCGACTTCATCTTTTCCCATAAATGGAGTTTTAATCTGTTCAGATAAGCCGGTTTTTGATCCGGATCGCCGGCTTCCTCTCTGAACTCGCTGTAGTAAACCTTGTGAAACTCATAATCGCGCAAGTCGGGATACAAAAGATAGGCGGCGATCTGGGTGTCAAAAAGCCGACTTTTGATCTCAATGCCATCGGCGATGAATGGTTTTAAGATATTTTTCAGACCGTGGCCGATTATGGTTTGGCCATCGTCTTCCAAAACCTTCTTGCTGATTTCACCACTTTCTTTGACCGCGTAGATATTGCCGTCGCCGGGCGTAAATTCAATTTTCGCGGCTGGCCTGTTCGCTGGCGGTAAATCCAACCCAGCTTGGACAGTAACACCAGCTTCGGGGAGTCTTTTGAGCAAACTGAAAAACCCCAGGTCCTTGAAGACGAACTCGATTTTTGATTGATTTTGATTCTGGCGCCAGTCGGCTTTCTCAAGCGAAAAGTCAATATCCAGATCAGTGATGATTTCGGAAAGTTGTTTTGAGAAAAAGGCCTGATCTTTATTGACCAACAGTTTCTCTTTCAGTTTCTCGCTTATCTCACTTTCACCCTTTTCCGCCAGAGGCGGATCCGCCTTCGGCGGAGACTTTTGCCCCTCCAACCTCTGGTACATTTCTTCCAAACTGCCAAACCTCCGGATCAATTCCGAAGCGGTCTTGTCCCCTACCCCCGGCACGCCCGGAATGTTGTCTGAAGGGTCGCCCTTAAGACCTTTATAATCATTCAACTGTTCGGGCTTGAGGCCATAGCGTTCAACTACGGCTGTTTCATCATAAACAACGGTGTCGGTCATGCCCTTGCGCAAGGTAAAAACCACAACCTTTTGTCCCTCTACTAATTGCAGAGTGTCCAAGTCGCCAGTGGCGATAATCACTTGCAAATCTTTCTCGTTCTTGGCTTTGGTAGCCAGGGTACCAATCAAATCATCAGCTTCGTAGCTTTCTTTCTCGTATATTGGGATGCCAAAAGCTCGTAAGACTTCCTTGACGATGGGTATTTGTTTGTAAAGTTCCTCGGGCGCTTTGACGCGATGGACTTTATAGTCCTCGAACTGTTCGTGGCGAAACGTCGGCCCGGCCAAGTCAAAAGCGGCGGCAATATAATCGGGTTTAAGATCCTTGATGGTTTTAAGAAGAATTGAGGTAAAACCAAAAACGGCGTTGGTGACTACGCCCCGGGAGCTCGTCAAGGCCGGCAGGGCGTGAAAGGCCCGATGGACGAGGGCATTGCCGTCAATTAAAACTAATTTCCTCATTTCACCAAGATGCTTCTTTTATTCAGACCGACGTGGTCAATATGAACTGTGACGCAGTTCCCGGGCAGTATTTTTCTGACTCGGTCTGACCATTCAATCAAAACAATGTTTTTGGGGTCGTTCAGTATTTCTTTGACGCCGAGCTGAATCAGATCGCGATGATCTTTGAGGCGGTAAGCGTCAATATGCCACAATAGCTTATAGCTTACAGCTTTTAGCTTATAGCTTTTAATAAGCACAAACGTGGGGCTGGTGATTTTTTGTTTGATCCCCAAAGCTCTGGCAAAACCTTTTACGAAAGTCGTTTTGCCCGCCCCTAATTCCCCCTCCAGGGCAATGACTATCGCTTTGCCGCTGGGCTTTGCTTTGGACAGTTTTTTAGCGATGGCGGCAGCAATTTGCCCAGTTTCTCCAGGCCCTCGTGAAAGATATTTCATCCAAGGAATTCTAGCTTTTCGGCCGGTATTTTTCAACCTGAAAAAAACAAAAAAACCCGCTTGTTCAGCAGGTCAAGGAACCGAAGCTGGAAATACCAAGGGCGCTATCCGGCCTAAATATCTATCTCCATCATAAACATCAATATAAAACCCTGATCCATTGCTTAGCCGGAACTTGCCAGCCGGTTTCGCCAAGGTCGGCATACTATCCGACCAACGACGGCGGTACTGGTCTTGTGTGGCAGCAGTCGCCCTAAACCTCGAGACGCGCTGGGTTTTTGTTGGTTGACGTCTTTGACCCGGGCGTAAGCAGTCAATTAATCCGGAAGTACAGCTAACGAATTGGCGGAGGCCCTGCTGCACCTTCCAAGCTTCCCAACTTCCACCATGCCATCTGATTTGTCCAAAGGATGGCCGAGGAAAAGACAAGAAAATTACTGCAATTACTACAAGAAGTAAAGCAGGGAACCGTTTCATGGCTTCCTCCCTAAATCAAAAAATCAAAGAGCAAATCTAACTAATATCTTTATAGCGCCGACCGATTTAGAAATCAATACCAAACTGTGCATTACGGATTCTTTCAAGATCACTGGGCGTCTGACTCTTAATCGTTGCCATTCGTTCCCAAAAGCCAACCGTTTCTAAAAAACGCCTTAAAAAAGCCAGCAAATCAAGTGTGACAGGCGGCGCCTGTCACACTTGATTTACATTGATTTATCTAGCTTTTCTGAATGTTTAGGAATAAGCTCGGTCTTTCAGTAAGGATTTGAGGCAATGTTCTTAAAATGTTTGATTTTTGCCTTCTTGGTTAGTTCGTCAAAGGTAACCGAGACTATATCAATCCGCCATTCAACATCGCCAGTCTCAAATTTGTCGCCCAAATACAACTCGGCGGTTCTAATAATTTTAGCTAGTTTCCACTGGTCAACTCTGGTTTCCGGCTCAAAATCACCAGCAAAACGCTGACGATTTGCCTTCACTTCGACAAAAACGATAACGCCGTCATCCTTGGCTATGATGTCAACCTCACCCCAAGGCCGGCGATAATTCCTTTCAATTACCTCATAACCCCCGCCCAAAAGGCGCCTAGCGGCTATGTTTTCGGCCAAAAACCCCAGTTCTTTGCTTGAGCTCCTAGTCATCTTATCCACCGAAGTTATTGACTAAACGTCCCTGTTTTCATAGTATACTGGCTACATTCTCACTACGAGAATTTTTGCGCTTTTAGGCCTTATTTTAAGACTTATTAAGACTTGGATCAAAAATTTTTCACCAAAAGCTTTGGCTCGAAACGACAAAGTCGGTTTTTTCGGCATTATGACCTTGGCTTTAGCGCTGTTGATCTTCAAAGGGTCGTCTGAAGGTCAGGTAAGTTTATTCAGCAATCTTCTCACCAGTTATATTGAAGAAACGGCCGCTTCCGTAACAATCGATACGCCTCAACATCAACTCGCTGATATTAACAGCGTTTTTGCTTTTTCGGGGGTTAACCAAAAACTG
The DNA here is from genome assembly GCA_964364345.1 of uncultured Candidatus Saccharibacteria bacterium. GTDB lineage: Bacteria > Patescibacteriota > Minisyncoccia > 2-02-FULL-40-12 > IGHO2-01-FULL-4-A > CAYILQ01. The sequence goes on from CAYILQ010000016.1 coordinate 11,865, forward strand.
CCGCGGCCTTCTGTTTTCAACACTATCCAAGATAACTCGTTGGTCTCCAGAAGCACAATTTTAACTGACCTGCTTGATGAATTCTCCGATCGCGGCACCGAAGTTATCAGCTATACCGTTCAGGAAGGAGACACACTGTCTTTCATCGCTTCGGACTTTGGAGTCAACGTAGCCACCATAATTGGAGCCAACAAATTAAGGAGCGCTGATGAAATCAGGCCGGGAATGGAATTGAGAATCCCGCCGGTGGACGGCGTAATCCACAAGGTAAAGAAAGGGGACACGGTGGAATCAATTGCCAAGCGCTACGGGGTAGAGTCGGATAAAATAATCGGCTTCAACAGTCTGCCTCAAGAAGGGGAACTCCAAATTGACACCGAACTTATTATCCCCGGCGGCAAGTTGCCAAAGGATGTCGCTCCCCGACAGCAAGTCGTGGCTAAAAGGTTTGCCTACCTGCCGAACCTGGGCGACTTTTTTGCTCTGCCAGTCCTTGGCTATAACTGGGGCAGGATTCACGGCAGAAACGGCGTTGACATAGCCAACTCTTGCGGGACACCGGTTTACGCGGCTGCTGACGGAATCATTCAGCTCGCAAAAAACAGCGGTTGGAATGGGGGATTCGGGAAGTTCGCAAAAATAGTTCATCAAAACGGGACTGAAACTCTATACGCTCACCTGGCTAAAGTAACAACCACCGTCGGTGAAAGCGTTCTCAAAAATCAGCAAATCGGTTTAATCGGCTCCACCGGCCGCTCCACTGGTTGTCATCTCCATTTCGAGGTTCACGGCGCGAGAAATCCTTTAGCTAAATATTAATCAAAATATTAATTAAATCTGTCAAAAAATTTTTATGAAAATTAAGAAATAATCAAGTGTGACAGGCGCCGCCTGTCACACTTGATTATTGTTGATTTATCTAGCTTTTATGAACAATGAGAGCAACTAAAAAAATCTTAAAAAAATTAAAAAAAATTTTAAAAAATGAGTTCCCTACGGAACGGAAATAAATGATTCTCCTTCAGTTATTTTCATCCTATAACCGACCGCTTCAGCCACATCATTCGCTTCAATCAATTTATGATTTTTGATGTCGGCTATAGTTCTGGCAACTTTTAAAATTTTGTGATAACCGCGGCCGGAAACTCCTTTTGAAATAACCACGGATTTCACAGCCGCTTCGGCATCGGAAGTAAGTTCGCAAAATTTCTTAATTTCTTTTGGACCCATTTCGCTGTTTGTCAAAAACCTAGTCCCAGCAAAACGAGTTTGCTGAATCTTTCTGGCGGTGGTAATAATTTCTCGAGCTTCACTACTTGTCATACCGCTGACATCACTGCTTAAGTTATCGTAAGTTTCACCCGGGACATTGATTTGAATATCAATCCGATCTAAAACCGGGCCCGAAACTTTTTTCTGGTAGCGATAGATATTCTGGGGCGAACAGACGCAGGGTTTAATTTGGTCGCCGTAATTACCGCAGGGGCAGGGATTCATGGCGGCAATCAGCATAAAGCGGGAAGGAAACTTTAACGAACTGGCTGCTCGGGAAACGACGATCTCGCCGCTTTCCATCGGCTGGCGCAAAGACTCCAAGACATTGCGGGGGAACTCTGGAAACTCATCCATAAACAAAACGCCGCGGTGGGCCAGTGATATTTCTCCGGGCTTCGGCCAACTGCCGCCGCCAACAATTGCCACCGCCGAAGTTATGTGATGAGGATTGCGGAAGGGGCGTTTATGGATTATTGGCTCCTCGCCAATTAAGCCGCAGACGCTGTAAATTTTGGTAACTTCTAGAGCTTCCTCGCGACTCATCGGCGGCAAAATCCCAGCTAAAGCTTGAGCTAAAAGCGTTTTCCCGGAACCCGGCGGGCCTTGCATCAACATGTTGTGACCGCCACTGGCGGCAATCACCAGGGCTTGTTTGGCCGTTTCCTGGCCTTTAACATGTTTAAGATCAACGTCATTGCCAGTCTCGCTGGAGCTTGCTTTGACACAAAAATTGCCGTAGTCAAACTCCGGAGCTGGTTCAATTGTCAACTTATCAGACAAATAACTTGACAGTTCGTCAAGTTTATTGGCTCCAATTACCCTTAGGTCGCTTACAATAGAGGCCTCATCCGCGTTGGCTCTGGGCACGACAATTTCCTTAAAACCGCGCCTTTTTGCCATAAAAGCCACCGGTAGAACACCGTTTACTTTCCGCAACGAGCCGTCCAAAGAAAGTTCGCCGACAAAGACTTTGCCCAAAGTGTCAAACGCCAGCTGATCACTGGTTAATAAATAACCAAGGGCGATGGGCAGATCATAGGCCGGGCCCTCTTTTCTGACGTCAGCCGGGGCCAGATTCACCACCACTCGCCGATTTTTCTGATTGGGCGCGATAAAACCGCTATTTCTGATAGCGGCGGCGATTCGATCTTTAGATTCCTCAACGGTTTTATCGGGCAAGCCGACGATGTTAAAAGTATGCAGACCGGGGGTTGAATCCACCTCAACTTCAATCGGCAACGCCTCAAGCCCGACTACCGCTCCGGAGAAAACTCTTATTGAAGCCATGATCCCATCTTACCTTAAACCTGAAGGCTAGACGAGTTTCGCGATTTTAGCGCAGGAAAGGCAAAACCTGGCAACGGGTACTGCCGCAAGACGCTTCTCTTCAATCTGGACCTGACATTTAACACAAACTCCGTAAGCGCCAGCTTCGATTTTCTTAAGAGCCTCGCCGATTTCTTTCAGCCGAAGTTCCAGATTTTGTTCAACCGCCCGTTCTTCCTCATAGCCGGTTACGCTGTGAGCTTTTTCATCGAGAGTGTCGGTCTGATCCGTTGAGGGAAATCTAGCCTGATAATCACCTTTAACTACCGGATTTTTATTAGCAAAACTGTCGAGTTCGGCCTCGATTTTTTTCTTTTCCTCCTCAAGTTCTTCCTTCAATTTTTGCAGGTCTTTGGGGTTCATCGTCCCGGTGCCGACATTGTTCCGAGGTTGACTCGTCGCGACTCGTGATATTTGATATCACGAGTCGCTTGTCCCTTAATCACTCTTCCTTCACCAACGGCTGCGAAAGCTCGGCAGAGCAATATCGGCAGTTAAATTGATTTACTTGTTCTCGGCTTTGGCTTTCCCAGTGCCGACATTGCCTTGCCTTCTGGCCTCTCCGCCTTCTGGCGCGTCCCAGCTCTCCAGTTTTACTCCTTCAGCGGCAGTACAACTTCGGTTTGCAATGTCGGCAGTGAATCAGGTAATGCTACTTCACCGCTTAAACCTTTCCCAGTGCCGACATTGACCGTCCCGCTGCCGAAATTGAACTTGGCTTTGCCAGCAAGTCCCTTTTGTCCTTCCGTCCCTTCGTGCCAAAGGCCGGAATCAACTTCGGCACGGGGGCGAGCAATGTCGGCAGATAAATTGGTTGTGTTAGTTTAACGGTTAAACCTTAATCACTTTTCTTGGCAGACGGTGGCCAAAGCTCGGCAGAGCAATTTCGGCAGATAAATTGGTTATGCTACTTTAACGGTTAAACCTTAATCACTTTTCTTGGCAGACGGTGGCCAAAGCTCGGCA
>CAYILQ010000017.1:0-14529 GCA_964364345.1 uncultured Candidatus Saccharibacteria bacterium
CAGATAAATTGATTGTGTTAGTTTAACGGTTAAACCTTAATCACTTTTCTTGGCAGACGGCGGCCAAAGCTCGGCAGAGCAATTTCGGCAGATTAATTGGTTGTGTTAGTTTAACGGTTAAACCTTTCAAAAACCTGGGATTTTAGTTCAATTCTAAATCAAAAAACAGTAGAAGTCAAGGCTCATTTAGCAATGGTCGTTGAAGTCAAAAATCGAATAGCCCGCCCGGCTGATCCCGAGGATAAGGTCCTTGATTTAGCCTTGCGCCCTCCGAGCTTTGCCGAATATGTCGGACAAGAAAACATTAAGGAAAACCTGTCAATTTTGATCGGAGCGGCTAAGAAAAGAAAAGAATCTTTGGAGCATATTTTGATCCATGGCCCTTCGGGTTTAGGCAAGACCACCTTGGCCTACATCATTGCCAAAGAATTCGGCGCCGGCATTCGGATCACTTCGGGGGCGGCCCTGGAAAAAGCCGGCGACATCGGTTCCATTTTGACCGGCTTGGCCGACGGTGATTTCCTCTTCATTGACGAAGTTCACCGCTTAAACAAGATGGTTGAGGAGACTCTTTATCCGGCTATGGAAAACTATTGTCTGGACATCATTATCGGCAAGGGGGCCTCGGCCAAAACATTGCAGGTTAAACTGCCCCGCTTCACTCTGATCGCGGCCACCACTCGGATTTCCCTGCTCTCAAATCCTTTTCGCTCCCGTTTTGGAGCCAATTACCGGCTTGATTTTTACAATCAGCCGGAAATTGAAAGAATTCTGAAGCGTTCGGCCAAACTTTTGAAAGTTGAGGCCGTCCCCAATGCTATTGCCAGAATCGCCTCTTCTTCCCGGTTTACGCCCAGAATCGCCAATCACCTTCTTAAGCGGGTCCGCGATTACTGCCAAGTTAAAAACTCGCCTGCCATAGCCGAACCCTTGGTCAGTCAGGCCTTAACCCTTTTGGGGATAGACCGCCTGGGCCTGGAAAGCACCGACCGCAAGATTTTGGGCGCTATCTACAAAAACTTTGCCGGCGGGCCGGTGGGTTTAAAATCCATCGCCGCCGCCATCGCCGAAGAAGAGGATACTATTGAAGACGTATATGAGCCGTATTTGTTGCAGCTGGGCTTTCTGGCCCGGACGGCTAGGGGTCGAATGATCACGGATTTGGCCGTTAAACATTTGGGTTTGGCCAAAACCAACGCCCAGGCAACATTGTTAGACTAAAATGTCAGGGCACAATAGGTGGGGGCAAATTCGGCACAAGAAAGGAATTAGCGACCAAAAAAGGGGTCAGCTTTTCAGCAAGCTGGCCAAGGTGATCGCGGTTGCCGCCCGCAAAGGCGCCAATCCTGACACCAACTCCGAGCTCAAGACCGCCATTGACCGGGCCCGGGATTTTAATATGCCCAAAGAAAACATTGAAAAGGCCATTAAAAAAGCGGGCGAGAAAGGATCGGCGGCCCTAAACCAAGTAATTATTCAGGCTATTGGGCCGGGCTCGGTAGCCATCGTGATTGAAGCCATTACTGAAAACAAGAATCGGACTATAAACGAAATCAAAAACATCCTTGCCAAAAACGGCGCCAAGCCGGTCCCCGAGGGATCGCTTAATTGGCTGTTTGACCCCGTTAGAGGTAGCCCGCCCAAGGTCCTTCGGACCACGCGTGAGCGCGCGGGCGAGACCTCTAGCGGGGTTGAAAAAAACTGGACGCCCAAAAATCCCCTTTCGGTAACCGATGCCGCCATCCTGGCCAAGATTGACAAACTCTTTGAAGAGCTTGACGACCATGGCGACGTTGAGGAAGTTTATTCTAATTTACCATGAGGATTCTGGGCATTGATCCGGGGACATCGCTAATCGGTTACGGGTTGATTGATCATGACGGCAAAAACTATCGGGTTGTAACCTACGGCGATTTCAGGACCAAAAGCAATATTAAAAACAGGGAGCGGGTCAAACTAATTTACGCTTTCTTTGATAAACTGATCAAAAAACATCGGCCCCAACAGATTGCCCTTGAAAGTTTATTCTTTTTTAAAAATACCAAGACTGCCATTGCCGTAAGCGAGGTCCGGGGCGTCTTGCTTTTGGCGGCGGCGAATCATAACCTGGAAATTCGGGAATTCACGCCTCTTCAAGTGAAACAAGCAATCTCGGGTTACGGCCGGGCCCAAAAAGACCAGGTTCAGAGAATGGTTCAATTGGTTTTGGGGTTGAAGTCAGCCCCAAAGCCGGATGACGCCGCCGACGCTCTGGCTCTTGCAATTTGCTGCGCAAATACTATAGTGTATTAAATTTGGGTTATAGGTTGTGGGTTCAGGGGCCTAGCGCGCCTGAATTCAAACCCTAACCCATCAGCGGGTCATGTCGGAAAATGTGTATAAGTACTCTCTAGAGGGCGAGGACGGCCTGGAGGAGGAGAAGGAAGAAGAGGCCAACCCCGAAGAAAAACCGAAAGAGGAGGAAAAAGAGGAGGAAGAAGAAATGACGTTCTAGCCTAGGTGATTTTTAGAAACCGCCGGGGGCCGACTTTTAGGATGTCGCCCGGTTTTAGTTCTTGACGCCATTGGTTAACCGTTTGGTCGTTTAAGGTAACCCCGCCCTGTTCAATCAACCGTCGGGCCTCGGATTTAGAGGCGGCCAAACCCGAGCCCATCATAACTTCCACGATATCGGCTGGCTTTTCCACTTTGAACTCGGCAATGTTTAGGGGCAGCTCTTTTTGAGAAAAAACTCTTTCAAATTCTTCCTGGGCCTTTTGGGCTTCTTTTTCGCCATGATACGTTTTTACCAACTCATAAGCCAGCTCTTCTTTCAATGTCTTAGGATTCTCGCCGCCGCTTAGCCGCCTTTCAACCTCGGCAATCTTTTGATCTGGCAGTTCGGTGGCATAGCTGAATATCGGTAGAATCGCGCTGTCCGGCAGGGCCATGGTCTTGCCGAACATCTCTTGGGGCGAGTCGTTGAGTGAAACATAACGGCCCTCGCTTTTGTTCATTATTTTCTTCCCGGTCTGGGAATCCTCCAACAGTTTGGTGGTAATGACAATTTTTTCTTTGTCCAAAATGGTTTTTACCAGATCGCGGCCGACCAGCATATTGAACGTCTGGTCGGCGCCGCCGACTTCGCCGTCCACCGCCATGGCCACCGAATCATATCCTTGCATCAGCGGGTAGAGGAATTCCTCCACCGTAATCGGTTTGTTCTCGGCCAGACGCTTTTGGAACATATCCCGGGCGATTGTTTGTTGAACCGTGACCCGCCGGGCCAGTTTTCTGACATCGGCAAAGGTCAGCTTGGCCAGCCATTTACTGTTATACTTAACTTCAAAAGAACCCTTGGGCAAAATTTTTGTCGCTTGTTTTAAGTAAGTTTTCATATTGGCCCCTACTTCTTCGGCTGTCAGAACTTTACGGGTGGCGTCTTTGTCGCTAGGATCGCCGGTCTGGGCGGTAAAATCGCCAATCAATAAGATCACCTTATGGCCTAAGCCGATTAGCTTTTTTAGAACCAGCAGGTTGGTAGTGTGGCCAAGATGAAGGTCGGGGCCGGTGGGGTCAATGCCTAAATAAAATGTAAGCCGCTTGCCCGAGCTTAACAACGTTTGAACTCGCTCGCGGGACGGAAAAATTGTCGCGATGTGACGACTGAATAGGGCCGTGATTTTTTCTTTATCGGTAATAACTTTGGCCATTTGAGGTAATCATACCCGCAATTATTCCGCTTGTAAACGCTGGTTTTTTATGACAAACTTGAGGCGTGAAGAAATCGAGATTGGGCTGGTTTAAGAAAATTGTTTGGGGTTCATTCACTCTGGCCGTCATTGGCCTGATTGGCTTGCTGGCCGCTTTTGTCTATTACGGCGGCCAAGTGCCCGATCCTTCGGTCATCGTCTCCCGCCAGATAAACGAATCCACGAAAATATACGACCGGACCGAAACCACGATCTTATACGACATCCACGGCGAGGAAAAAAGAACCATCATTCCCTGGGAACAAATTCCTGAAAGCGTTAAAAAAGCCACTCTGGCTTCGGAAGACAGTGATTTTTACAATCACCGCGGAGTTGACTTACGCGGCGTTCTGCGAGCGGTCTATAAGGATCTGACCAGTCTTACGGCTTCGCAGGGCGGCTCCACTATCACCCAACAGTTAGTGAAAAACTCTCTTTTAGGCAAAGAAAAAACCCTGGCCCGAAAAATCAAGGAGGTTATCTTGTCGGTGCTGGTTGAGGAAAAATTCACCAAAGACGAGATTTTTTGGATGTATCTTAACCAGATTCCCTACGGGTCAAACGCCTACGGCATTGAGGCCGCCAGCCAAACCTTTTTTGACAAACCGGCTAAAGATCTAGGCCTAGCCGAGGCCGCTCTTTTGGCTTCCCTGCCCAAAGCCCCCAGTTATTATTCGCCCTACGGCAACCGGTTCAGCGAGTTAATCCAGCGTCGGAATAATATCCTTAAAAGAATGACGGCTCTCGGCTATATCACCGGGGTTGATTATCGGGAATCAATCGGCGAAGTTCCCAAACTCCGCCCCCTCCAGGAAAATATCGTCGCCCCCCATTTCGTAATTATGGTTCGGGAATACCTCGTGGCTAAATACGGCGAGGACATGGTTCAAAACGGCGGTTTGCGGGTGATAACCTCCCTGGACACCCGGCTTCAAAAAATAGCCGAGGAGGCGGTGGTCAAATACGGCAAGATAAACGCCGAAAAATACAAGGCCAACAACGCGGCTCTAGCGGCGGCAGATCCCAAAAACGGCCAGATCCTAACCATGGTCGGTTCGCGCGACTATTTTGACATTGCCAATGAGGGAAATTTTAACGTGGCTCTGGGCTTCCGCCAACCGGGTTCGGCTTTCAAGCCCTTTGCTTACTCGGTTTTTTTCCAAAAAGGTTTCCCGGATTCATCAATCTTGTTTGACCTCAAAACCGAATTCAACCCCAACTGCGATTCCGGCGGCGGCCAAGTTACCGACCAGTTCGGCCTGGAGTGTTACAATCCTCAAAATTATGACGGAAATTTCCGGGGGCCGGTCACCGCTCGCCAAGCCCTGGCCCAATCGCTTAACGTGCCCTCGGTTCAGGTCCTGTATCTAGCCGGGGTTGACCAGACCATTGATCTGGCTCATAAAATGGGAATCACCACCTTGAACGACCGCTCCCGCTACGGTCTTTCTTTGGTCTTGGGCGGCGGCGAGGTTCGTTTGGTGGATATGGTTTCGGCTTACGGGGTCTTGGCTAACGACGGCGTCAAGCATCCGGCGAGCTTTATCCTCAAAGTAGTGGCCGCCGACGGCACGATTTTGGAAGAATACAGAAACGAGGAAGAACGAGTGTTGGATCCCCAGATTGCTCGACTTATTTCTGATATTTTGTCGGACAACAAATCCCGGAGTCCGGTTTTTGGTTTTAACAGTTCGCTTTATTTTTCCGATCGGCCGGTGGCGGCAAAAACCGGCACCACCCAAGAAAACCGCGACGGCTGGTTAATTGGCTACACCCCCTCGCTGGTTGCCGGGGTTTGGACCGGCAACAACGACAATCAGTCAATGACCAAACAAGGGGCAGGCATTTCCGCGGCCGGTCCCATGTGGCGTGAGTTTATGGCCGGGGCTTTAGCGGAGTCGCCGGTTGAAAACTTTACCGAACCAAGTCCGACGGTAGTTGACAAAATTATGCTCAACGGCGAGTTTTCGGGTCCAGACGGGATTCATACGATTCTTTACTATGTTTCAAAAGACGACCCTCTGGGCCCGCGGCCCGAAAACCCAACCGCCGACCCCCAATTCAAAAACTGGGAAGAAGCGGTTCTGGCTTGGCTTCAAAAAAACACCCCTCCCCCGCCTTAGTTTTAGCTTGTTATCCCTTTTTATTTTTTGGCAGCTACCGTCCTAAACTCCAACTTGAACATTTGGGATATCCCCCCGATCATTGACAAAAAATCTTTTGGGTGTTGGTCTTGTGTGTCATTCTATTATGGGCAACAATCCGAAAACCAGCGCGAAGTAATCGGTAGAGAACTTCGCGCGCGGAGAGCATTGGGATAATACTCATGCGGTAATCCGTTGTTTTCTAATAGCTATTGCTCCTTCTTTTTCAGCGGCGATAAGAATATCGCCCTCAATTGAACACTCAATCGCTTCTTTAGCCATACGTCTGGCGTGAGTTCGTGTTTTACCCCAAGAAATAACATCTGATCGTTTTGGAACAGTAATCATATATCCGCCCATATCCGGCTCTGGCTCAAGAATTACCTTGAATATTCCGTATAAGGTTTCCACTTCTATTTTAATTTTTTTATTAGCCTTCATAATTGTTTTCGTTATATTCTAAGAATAAAAACCGTCAACCTTATCTAATAATTATTCTTTTTATTAGTCCGGCCAGGGCTTCGAGAATCCTCTCTTTGTGAAGAAAAAGTTCGTTGGCGGCGGTTTTGTTTTTGGTTTTGATTATTAAAGTTGATTGAGTTAGATACAGATCTTCCAGAATCGCGCTTGGTTCTTTTTGGGTTATCTCGGCGATAACCCCTTTTACTTTTGCCCTGATTTTCTGATCCGCTTCTTCTCTTTTGCCTAGCCCTATTTTTATCTCTTTTAGTCTGGCGCTGATTTCTTTCATGGTTAGGAACCTAAGCGCGCAAGGGCATTATTAAGTAGGTGTGGTCTTTCCTTTCTTCGCCTCTTAAAACCAAGGGGCTGCCGTCGCCGGTGAATTGCATAATCACATTTTCGGTGGGGATGATTTTGAGTCCGTCAAGAAGGTAGTTGTAGTTAACGGCGATTTCAAACGGCAGGTCTTTTAACACGCAAGGCAGGGTGGCCGCGATTTCACCCCGGTCGCTGTTTCGGGCCGTCAGCTGAATGACGTTTTTTTCCGCCTTCAGCTTGATATCGGAAATACTGGAAGAAAAAACGCTCGCCAAACGGATATTTCTTTCAAATTCGTTTTTATTAACCCTTGCCAGGGAAACGAACTTTTCGGGGATAATCCTTTTGTATTCCGGGTAGCGTCCGTCAATCAGTCGGGATATAAATTCAAAGTCGGCGCCCAAAACGAAAATCTGGTTGTCAGAGATGGCTACGGTGAGGACCTCGCCGCTACTTTCGGCAATCCTTAACAGCTCCAGAGCGGCGCCCCGGGGCAGAATGATTGATTTTTCAATTCCCTCCTCTAAATCAATTATTTTTTCGGCCAAGCGAAAACTATCGGTGGCCGCGAACTCGGCTTTATTTTTCTGAATATTCACGAAAATTCCGCTGATCTCGGGTCTAGTTTCCGAAAGAGCCGAGGACTCAAAAACGCCGGCAATCGCCTCTTTGAGACTAGCGCTTTGGATTTTGAATTGAATCGCGTTTCTCATTTTAGGTATCAGGGGAAAATCCCTGGTTTCCATGCCCAGAATTTGAGTTTGGTAGTTTTCGGAGTTTATCGCCACTATGTTTTTAGCGGCGCTGATGTTTACCTTTTCGTCATAAATATTGCCTATGAAATCTGAAAAAACCCTAGCCGGCACGGCAATCTCCCCTTCCTGATTGATTTTGGCGCTTAACCAATAATTAATTCCCATCTCCAGATTGGTGGCCGAAAGGCGCAGCCGGCCGTTTTCGGTTTTCAAGAGAACGGTATTCAGAATCGGCAAAGAAACATTTCTGGAAACCATCTTTTCCACAACTCTTAAGGCGCTATTTAATTGTTGATGATTAACTAAAACATTCATAAAGAATTACAGGAAATTATTATTATCAAAGGCGTTGACATGGGGAAAAGCCGCGAAGGCCGTTGTTTGGCGGGCGTTTTGCGAAAAAAGTGTATTGACAATGTTGGGGATAAAACAAGAATAATTTGGGCGTTAAATAAAAATTTCAGAAGTCATAACCGAAGATCAACAGGCCAGGAGGAACTAACCCACAGATCTTTCCACTAAGAATTCCCAAAGTCTTGGTATACTCTTTCTTTAATAAGGACCAGTTCCTGTTTAGTGGCTTCCACCGCCTCTTCCTCGCTTCTTATTTTCTCATAAGCGTGAATGGCGGTGGAGTGATCTCGGCCGCCGAGCTTGGAACCGATTTCCGGGAAAGAAAGTTTCGCCTCTTCTCTTAGCAGAAACATAGCAATTTGTCTTGGCCGAACAACCTCTTTTTTGCGGCTTCGCTTAGCCAAATCATTAAGAGAAATGCCGTAAAAATCAGCCACCGACTTAAGAATTGACTGATAGGTGGTCTTTCGGTAGGGAGTGCTCAAATAGGCGGTCAGCAGCTTTTTAACTTCCTTAATATCCGGAATTTTATTATATATCTGGCTGAAAGCGATGATTCTATTGAGAGCGCCCTCAAGCTCTCTGATATTTTTCTGGATATTGGCGGCGATATAGCCAAGGGATTCGGGGTCAATATCAAAGCCCCTTTCCTTGGCTTTCACCCGCAGAATCGCCAGACGGGTTTCGTAGTCAGGAATGCCGATGTCGGCAACCATGCCGCCCTCAAAGCGGGAACGGAGCCTGGCTTCCAAAGCCGGAATGGCGCTTGGCGGACGGTCAGAAGATAGCACGATCTGCTTATTTTTGCCATAAATTTCATTGAAGGTGGCAAAGAAAATGTCCTGGGTCCTTTCCTTGCCGGCGATGAACTGAATATCATCAACGATTAGAAGGTCTAATTGAGCGTATCTTTGTTTCATATCCTCAATATTTTTGTTTTTTAATGATTCAACAATATCGGAAGTGAGACGTTCCGAAGATATGTAGGTGATTTTCTTATCGGCCGGGCCGGCGCAAACGCAATTGCCGACGGCTTGCAGAAGATGGGTTTTGCCGAGACCCACTCCGCCGTAGACGAATAAAGGGTTGTAAAGTTTGCCGAGATTTTTAGTCACCGCCAGACTGGCCGCGTGGGCCAGCTCGTTGTTGGATCCAACCACAAACGAGTCAAAAGAATAACGTCGGTTAAGATTGGTGGCTTTGTCAATGTCGGCATCAGCCCGGTCATCGCTGATTTTCTCGGGGATAAATTGAGTAAAGTCCTTCTTCGGCATCTGGACCGGCCGGGCGGCGCCGATGGTATATTTTATTTCTCTCACTTCAGGATGGAAATTTAAAACGACTTTAAATATCTGCTTGTTGAATTTATTCTCAAGCCATTCTTTGACAAAACCATTGGGGACGCTAACCAGGATCGCGCCGCCGGCATTGGAGACAATTGAAGTTCCCTTAAACCAGGTTGTAAAATTAGCCCTCGAAAGGGAAACCTCCATTTCACCCAAAACCGCCCGCCAGAGCTCCTCGTTGGTCATATTATTTTCCAGTATAGATTAGATGCCCCAAGCTCAGAACAGAACATTCGTTGACAAGGTGTTTATAAAAAGTGGATGCTTGACCAAAACCAAATTTTTGCTATGATTCAGGGGATGAATCCCGTTAGAGAGCGCCTTATCGGCAAGTTATACCTTGTGAGTATGGGCTTTGTTTTCGGCGGGACTCTCTAATGGGATGAAAATCACCCTCTGGCGACCTAAAAAGAAAAAGCGGAAAAGAAAGCACGGATTTTTGAAAAGACTCGGAACCGCGAGCGGCCGGCGGGTTTTGTCTCGACGGCGACGCAAGGGACGGCGGAAATTAGTAACTAGTAACTGGTAATTAGTAACTGGTCTGACCCCAGCAACCAGCAACCAGTTCCCAGTCACCAGCTCCATGGCTCTGCCCGCCAAACACCGCCTTACAGCCAGAAAGGATATAGACCGGGTTTTTAAAAGTGGCAAAACCGGAGGGGGCGGTTTTTTCTTTATTCGTTTTCTTAAAAACAATTTGGGCTATTGCCGGTTCGGGATTTTGGCGCCGGTCTCGGTTTCAAAGAAGGCCACGGCCAGGAATCATATCAAGCGCCTCATTAGCGAGGCCCTAAAGGAACACACCCAAAACAATTTGTCACTCGATTTGGCAGTGGTCGCTTCCGTTGCCATCGTAGGCAAAACCCAAAAAGAAATCAAGAGGGATTTGGACGAAGCAATTAAAAAGATTATTGTCAACCAATGAAAAGAGTTATTCTCCGCCTAATAGGCATATATCAGGCGACATTTTCGCCGGACCATGGGCCGCTTTTTGGGGCCGGCGGTCTCCGCTGCCGTTTTTACCCCTCCTGCTCCCAGTATTTTTATGAGGCCGTAGAGCAATATGGGGTCTTTGGGGGGCTCAAGCGGGGGCTATGGCGGGTTTTAAGATGCCACCCCCTCTCTTTGGGCGGCGTTGACCAAGCTTAAGCTAATCAAGCTTAATATGGGCGAGATTTTCAACCAACTGATTTTTTATCCGATATTCAATCTGCTGGTTTTTATTTACAATATTTTGCCCGGGTCTGACTTCGGCGCGGCCATAATCGCCCTGACTATTTTAATCCGCCTGCTGTTTGTCCCCCTGTCAATCAAAACCCTGCGCTCCCAAAAGGAATTGACAAGACTCCAGCCCAAAATCAAAGAGATCCAAGAAAAATATAAAAACGATCGCCAAGCTCTGGGCCAGGCGACGATGGCGCTTTACCGGGAGCACAAGGTCAATCCTTTCAGCGGTTGTTTGCCGCTTCTGATCCAACTGCCGGTTTTAATCGCCCTTTACCAAGCCTTCCAGTTGGGTCTTGATCCTAAAAGTCTTGACGGCCTTTACTCGTTTGTCAAAAACCCCGGCCCGATCAGCCAAACATCCCTGGGGTTTATAAATTTGTCGCAAAAAAGTCCGCCCTTGGCGATTCTGGCCGGCGCCCTGCAGTTTTTCCAATCAAAACTTAGCCTAGCCAAGGGGGGTAGTAGAGCTAATGCCTCACTATCCCCCAAAGACCGTCAAGGGTCTCAAGAAGTCGGGGCTCAACGCGAAGACAACTTCGGCATCGGGGCGATGAGCCGACAAATGTTGTATTTTTTCCCGATTATGGTTATACTAATTTCCTGGAATCTGCCCACCGGCCTGGTGATTTATTGGGTGGTGACGACCCTTTTTTCAATCCTGGAGCAGTGGTATATCAATCGAAGCTTTAACCGTTAAAGTAGCATAACCAATTTATCTGCCGATATTGCTCGTCCCCGTGCCGAAGTTGAACTTGCCTTCTGGCACGAAGGGACGAAGGGACCATGCCAAAGGCGGAGCGTCCCCGTGCCGAAATTGAGCTTGCCTTTGGCACGAAGGGACGGAAGGACAGGAGAGACGAGCTGCCAGAAGACAAGTTCAACATCGGCAGCGGGACGGGCAATTTCGGCACTGGGAAAGGTTTAAGCAGTGAAGTAGCATTACCTGATTCACTGCCGATATTGCAAACCGAAGTTGTACTGCCGTTGAAGGAGTAAAACCGGAAAGCTGGGACGCGCCAAAGGCGGAGAGGCCAGAAGGCAAGGCAATTTCGGCACTGGGACGATGAGAACCGAAGAACAAAAACAACAAATCATTGAAATAGCCAAAGATATCCTAAAACGGGTGGGCTTTGAGGCGGAAATAAAAATAATCGGGGCGAAAGACGGCGCTTTGCCGGTAGTTTCAATTGAATCCGACAAAGACTTAAGTATGCTTATCGGCCGAAATGGCCAGAACTTGAGCGCCTTTGAACATATCGCGCGCTTGGTTGTTGCCAAGAAACTGGGCGCCGGGGCGACTCAAGAAGAAAAGAATTTTGTGGTTGACATAAACGACTACCGGAAATCTAAAGCCCAATATGTCTTAGACCTTGCCCGCCAGGCCGCCGGGCGGGTGATCGGCAACCAGAGGGCCGAGACCTTGTTGCCCATGAGTTCCTATGAGCGCCGCCTAGTCCATACCGAGCTGGCGTCTTTTACCGAGATTCAGACCGAAAGCATCGGCGAAGAACCAAGGCGGCGAGTGGTAATTAAACCCTTGCCGATCAATAGTCTTTGAACACCGTCCGCCATAACTTTGGCATTGCCGTTTTATCCCGCCTCGCCGTAGGCGGGATAAGTTTAGTTATCGTCGGTTTATTAACCCGAACCCTGGGGCCGGCCGGCTACGGCCAGTATAGTCTAATTTTGGCCTATCTTTTTGTGGTGATGGCTTTGGCCGATTTGGGCCTTTACACCTTTCTAGTCAGGGAGATATCAAAAACCGGGGCCGACGAAAAATTCATTGCCAGCAACATCCTTAGTCTGCGGCTGGTTTCAGTCGTCGGGTTTTTGGGCTTGGGTGTTTTGGTGAGTTTGCTTCTTCCCTATTCCGGTGAAATCAGACTGGGCATTCTAATTGCCGGGATTTTTGCGGTCTTTTCCTCGTTGGTTCAGGTGCTGACCGGCGTTTTTCAAAAATATCTCAAACTCTATTATGTCTCGCTGGCCGATGTTTTAGGACGGGGCTTCCAATTATTGTTGGTAGTAATGGCCGCGAGGCTGGGCCTTGGTTTCCTGGCTTTTGTTTGGATCGTGGCCGTTTCCGAACTAATCCATTTTCTAATAGTTTTTGTTTTTGCCCGGGGGCTGGTTAAGGTTGGGATTGAATTAAATTTCAGATATTGGGGCCAGACCCTGAAAGAATCATTGCCGATAGCCGTTTCCTTAGTCTTTGTTTTGCTTTATTTCAAAATGGACACGGTCCTGCTTTCGGTTCTCAAGCCGGCCTATGATGTCGGGGTTTACTCGGCCGCCTATAAAGTTTTGGAAACGGTTATCTTCCTGCCGGCAATCTATGTGGGCCTGTTGATGCCGATGCTGTCGCGCCAGGCCGGGGAAAATCACCAAGAGTTTGTCAAAATATTCCGGCGCGGCTTTGACGCCCTTTCAGTTTTTGCTTTGCCGGCGATGGCCTATCTTTTTCTGCGGGCCGACGACATTATTCGAATTGTCGGCGGCGCCCAGTTTGGTCAGTCGGTAGTGGTTCTTCAGATCTTGAGCATTGCCATAATGCTAATTTTTTTCGGCAACTTGGGCGGCAATGCTTTGGTCGCTTTGGGGCTCCAAAAGAAAGGCGTGGGGATTTATCTTGCCGGCGCCGTTTTCAATATCGGCGCCAACTTGATCTTGATCCCCCGTTATAGTTTCCTAGCCGCCGCCTGGACGACGGTGCTGACCGAGCTTTTGGTCACCGTCGGCATGTTTTGGCTGATAAAAAAACAGACCCAAACGACTGTTTCGGGAAAAGTATTCTGGCGCGCCGCCCTAGCCACCTTAATCACGGTGGGCGTCATTCACCCCCTACATCTTAACTTAGCCTTTGCCACGATCGCTTCCTTGGCCTACTTTCCGATTCTGGCTCTTTTGGGCGGCGCCGGCCGTCAGGTCATCAGAGAAATTCTCCAACCCCAGAAGACTATTCCTAGTTAATAAGTTTGATGAAAAACGCTTAATCGCCCCGTTTCTTCCGACTTTCATATTGCTCAATGACTTTGAATTACGAAATACCAAATCTGTGGATATCGGATATAATAGATTGGGGTATCCGGGAGGCTTCATCTCCCATACCCGGCCTAACATGAAAATTCTCATTCCCCTGTATCAGAAAATCAAACAAAAGGTAATGTTCCTTTCTGACAATCTCTCGTTGCACACCCAAGGCAATACCAAAGGTCGAAAGCTCGCCATCTCGACGATTGACGCCATCAGCATGGCAGTCTTCAAGCAATCCCAGCACATCAAGACGAAGAGGGCAATCCATCGCATCTTCGAACCTGCCTGTTCCTACAAGACGCTGGTGATCTCGCTCAATCGGGTAGCCACGCTCGCTCTCAAGCTCTTAAGCATCCTGCTCCTCATCAATCGGAAGGGATCGCACCCCCTCAAGCATACCGATGCCACCGATATCCCCGTCTGCCTGAAGAATGCGAATAAACGGGTCATGTCCCCGTTTCCTCCAATGTGTAACGGCCGTTACCTTTTACCGTATCTTCCTCAATCCGTGCTCACCACGGTTGGGTTGGTGATGCGTATGGATTGAGGAGGAAATTGCATTTCGTAATTCAAAGTAAATTAGCTAATGCGCTTGGAGTGTCGGCTGACGAATTACTAAAATGAAAAAAGAAATTTCAAAAATATCGTTTAACGTAGAATTTACCCGATTCAAAGCGAGTGACGGCGTTGAGTTGCAAGGATGGTTGAGTAATCAGAATAGCAAAGTTGCCGTTATTCATGTTCATGGTATGTCCGGTAATGGTTACGAAAATTATTTCCTAGATAACTTGCGGGAGATGTTTTCAAAAAATGGAATTTCTTTTTTCACCATAGATACTCGCGGACGCGGGATTATCAGCTCTTTTTGGCGAGGAAGCGAAATAGATTCTTGGGGCGAAGGAACGAAACTCAGTGGTAGTTGTTTTGAGATTTTTTCAGAAAGTATTGATGATATTCAAGGAGCGATTGACTACTTAAAATCGCAAGGAAAATCTAAATTCATTCTGCAAGGCCATTCTCTTGGTGGTAGCAAGGTTGTCAATTATTTAGTTACTAAGAATAACCCCGAAATTATTGGAGCTGTGCTATTAGCGCCGACCAACATGGTCGGTTGGGCGAACACCGATTCGCACCATCAAGAATATCTGAAGAAAAGCGA
>CAYILQ010000018.1:0-11817 GCA_964364345.1 uncultured Candidatus Saccharibacteria bacterium
TGGCAGAAGGTTCAGCTTGAAGCGATTGAGCGGTGTGTCTATTCGTTTGAAATTCTTGGAGAGAAGGATTTGCTAACCAATATCGTGACCGGCGGCGGCAAGACCACGATTATTGGCGCGATGATCGCGTACCTGATGATTGTGCACGACCAGTACAAGTTTTTAATACTCACACCGAACACGATTGTGCGAGAACGATTAGTGGACGAATTTGATCCGCACTCGAAGACATATATTTACGATGTGTTTCCGTTTTTCGTTAATTCTCACGAGCACCTGAAGAAAAGAATCACACTCCACATTATGAAGCCGACAGAAAGTGCGGCCGGGGTGCGCGCGGGAACAATTATTCTCGGAAACATACATCAGATTTACGAACGAACCGACAACTGGAAAGTATTGCGGGACAATGTTGATTCACTCTGTATTTTCAATGATGAAGCGCATAACACGAAAGCCGAACAATACAATGATTTAATGAGCAAACTAAAGCCGAAAAGATTTTTCCGGCTTGATACTACCGCGACCCCTGACCGTCTGGACGAACTGCATCCTGACAGCAAGATGATTTTTGTTTATGACATTGCTCAAGCAATGGTTGATAAAATCATCAAACGACCAGTAGTTTTTCATCCGGACGTGAGAAAGGTAAAGCTGACCTACGAGGATTTAGAAACCGGCAAGACGATTTCCGCCGAGGAAGTGCCGTGGGAAGAAATTGAACGGCGCAGAATCCCCGCGCGCCGCTACATTACAAGCGTAAAACCAATGCGCCAGCAGATTGCCATTGCGTGCGAGCTTCTGAAGGAACAACGAATGAGAACACCGGAGCCGTATAAGCCGCTTCTGTTTTTGGTGGCGGTTTCGATCAAAGATGCCGAGAATATCGCGGAAGAACTTGAGAAAATTGGCGATAAGTATGGAATCAGGAAAATTCTTTTGGTGCACAACGAAACCGACGATGAGCTCAAGGAGGCAGCGCGCGACATAAACAAAGACCCGCAGACAGAGTATGACGCCGTGGTATCGGTGCTGATGCTTCGTGAAGGATGGGATGTGCGCAATATCTCCGTTATTCTGCTTTTCCGAAAGTTCAGCTACAATACCGTGGATGGACAAATATTCTCCGTATATGGGCCGCAGGTGATCGGGCGTGGGTTGCGCCGGATGAGCAAGAATCCGGAAGAATGGGAATCACTTTTTATTGTTGACCATCCTATCTTGAAACATAGCTGGCTTTGGGATCATTTGCGGGCAAGTGTATATCCCGATGAATTAGATCCGGCCAATGTCATCATTGACGAACAAAAACTGCCGAGCGACAAAGGTGTAGAGAAAATTGACGAGGGCGAAATGAAAGTTGAAGAGGCGGCAGAGAAGCTGGAAATAAAAGATTTGCCGCCGACCCCCGATCCCCCGAAAGTTGCCGAGCCGATTTACGAATGGCAGAAGTTCTTGGATGAGTACAAATATGACTTTCACCGGATGAATATTGAGGAAGATGTGGAGCGGATTAAGAGTTTGAACATCGAATCAGAGCATGTGGCGATGGGGAAAGCCGACATACCAGAGGTTGAGTTGCAGAAAATAGCCAAAGCTACCAAAACCGAGGACTGGTCGCTTGATGAATTGAAAGAGCAGTTGATAAAACAGATTCATTCAATTGCCCGATACGCGCTATTGGAATACGATAGGAATCCGGACGAGCGGCAGGTGTTGCTTGTCAAAATCATTCGGGGGCACATCAAAAAAAGATTGTTGAGCGGCAGCGATATTGAGGATTCAGCGGACGAGGTGCTATTGAGGCGTCTGTGGGCCATCATTGACCAAGTGCGGGATGTTTTTATGCGCCCCGAACTGATCGAGGGAATACTTGCCAAAAAACATGATTAGCAAAAAAGGAATTCTCACTAATCTCAAAAAGACGCCCGATGGCAAAGAGGATTATGATTCCGCGTTGGAACGTGAATACATGGTGGAGCTTGAACGCGATCCGGCGGTGGTGCGCTGGACGAAAAAACACGGCCTGAAAATTCCGTACAAAGTTTTCGGATTTCCGCACAATTACCTGCCAGATTTTTTAGTGGAATACAAAGACGGACATAAGGAAATTCACGAGACAAAAGGACTTCCGCTCATGCTGTGGCTCTCAACGAAAATGAAGCGTCAAGCGGCGGAGGAATATTTTGAAAAGTTAGGATGGAAATATAAAATGATAACGAAAGGTAGAGCGGCATTTTATAATAAAATTTGAAACCGCCGCCAATCGCGAGGACGGCTCGGCAGGGGGGTTCAAGGGGGGAATGCCGAGCCGTCCGAGCGCCGCTTTGCCCGTGAACGCGGCTGCGGCCGTTTTTCTGTTTTATACGCCGAATCCACGCTCGTATGCTTTGAGCCGTCGCTTTGGATCTTCAAACTCCGCCTCATTCGGACTGAAGGCCATGGGGTTAAAGTGAGATGGATCGTCAATCCCGAGCCACTCAAGCATGTCCGCGTGCTCCGGATGTTTGGGATTTTTCATGATTTCCTGCAAATCATCATAGCCGCCGACACCACCGCAATCTTCCGGCGGACAAGCGCCTGCGCCAGCCATACATTGCGGATACCGCGCATCGGCTTGGGCAGATAACTCCCGTTCAAATAAAATAGTGTGGCCCCAGTTGTCGCCGAAATCATAACAATATAAGCACTGTTTGATGGTTTTGCCAAAATAATCAGCGATGGTCTCTCTGCGTTCTCCGCGCGTTGTGTTTTTTGCGCTTAAGCATACTGTCATTATATACCATACATACAGAAGTTGATCTATCGGCGGGTGGTTTACAAATCCTGAAAGGAAGTCTAAACTCTCTTTGGAGATCTTTGAAAAGTCAGCGTGATCAGCGCGCAATCACTTGGGTAATCATTGGAGGTGGCTATGTCCAGAGGTTTTTTCAAATCGGCTCGGTTCGGCCCGGACTTTATCAATCTTCCAGACAACGTCGTGGACGACCCTTACGGTCCAAAGAGGCGTTGTGAGAGATGCGATGCGTGGCTCTGTTCTCAAAATAAGGGCGACACTTGTTACCCATGCAGGCGAAACCCCACCCGACCGCCTAGTTTGTCGGTTAAACAAGAGGACGGAAAGAGAGAAGCCTATCAGGAGGATGAGCAAACGGCAACTGCCCGGGTTGAGATTTGCCGGAGATACAGTGTCTCAAGCGAGGAAGTACTGGACTTCGCTAAAAGACCGAGAAACAACGGGCTTGCCTTCGCCCGCTGTCTCCTGGCCTATTTCTTAGTCAAATATCTAGAAAAGTCCGTTGCTGAAGTCACCCGAATCATGAGGATGAGCAGCCAAAGCACCGCCGAGAGCTGTTACAGACGAGGCAAGGCGATTATCGCATTAGATAGACAGGCCCGTCAGATCATCGCTGAAGTCAAGAAAATAGTTTTCAGAACGGTCTAGCTCGGGCTTCTAAACCCGCCAAGGCCGTTTTTAAATTTTAAGATGCCGTCTGATGGCGATAAAACTTGAGGTCACGCCCAAAAAAACGCCCAAGCCGGCCGTCATCAAAACAACTTGAGCCAGACCCCGGCCAAAGTAGGCCAAGAGATCAACCGACTCCACAAAATTTGACACTTTGTCCGAGACGAAATAAACAATCGGGTAAAAAATCAGCAAAGCTATCAGAGCCGCAAACAGGCCGTAGAATCCCCCCTCGGCCAGATAGGGCCCCCGGATGTGCCAGTTGGAAGCGCCCACCAGACGCATAATCTCAATCTCCTGCTTCTGGTTGTAAATAGTCAGCCGCACGGTGTTGAAAGTCACCAGCGCCGCGATCAAGGCCAGCATTAAACCGGCCGTGGCTCCCCAGGTTTTGATCGAGCGCGACAAACGGTCAATCCGATCAATGACGCTCTTGTTCTCGTAAAAGTTGATTTTTTCAATGCTATCCCGGAATTTGTTTGCCTCCAGAAACTCGGCAATAGTCGCGTACTGCAAAGAACTCTTGGTCTTGATATTAAGCGAAGCGGCCAAAGGATTATCCTCAAGTTGAGCCAGCGACTCCTGAATCAGGGCGTCGGCGGCGTGGCGGTTCTTGAACTCCGCCAGGGCTTGCTCCCGCGAGACATAGTCAACATTGGCGACATCCGATCGAGCCAATAAATCGGATTTCACTTTCAGAATCTGGTCCTCGGGGGCGTCGGTTTTGAAATAGGCGCTGATGTCAACTTTGTCTTCAAGCGAGGCCACTACCTTGGTCGTCAGAAACTGGAGCGACAAAAGTCCCAAAAACAAAACCAAAGCCAAAGACATCACCCCGGTGGCGGCCAAGCTCAAATAGCTGTTTCTCTTGAAATTCACCCACCCCCTTTTAATTACGGTTTTGAGCGTCTGAAACATATGCTACAAATTATTTGCGGCATTCGCATCCGCCAGCCGGCGGATTCGTAGATTTGCATTATATTATGTATCTGCCATTCTCCAACTGATCTTTAATAATCTTGCCCTTATCCATGCTGATCACCCGGCGGCCGACGGCGTTGACGATATTGTTGTCGTGACTGGCCAGAATCACGGTCGTGCCCAGCTCGTTGATTTTCACAAGTAATTTTAGCACATCAAAGCTGTTCACCAAATCCAGATTGCCGGTCGGCTCGTCGGCTAGAAGGATCTTGGGCCGATGAATCAGGGCCCGGGCGATGGCCAGCCGCTGCTGCTCGCCGCCCGATAACTGATGGGGGAAACTCTCCAACTTGTCGCCCAAACCGACGATGGCGAGAATCTGGGGCACATCCTTGTCAATTTCTTCAGCCGTAGCGTCAGAGACTTCCATGGCAAAGGCCACGTTCTCGTAGGCCGTTTTGGTCGGCAGCAATTTGAAATCTTGATAAACAGTCCCGATGTTGCGGCGATAATAGGGAATTTCTTGATCGGGAATGGTCTCAACATCAATGCCGTCAACAATCACCTTGCCGGCCGACGGGCTCTCCTCTTTGGTCAGCATTTTAAGCAAAGTTGACTTGCCCGCCCCCGACAAACCGACCAGCGAAACAAACTCCCCCTTTTTTATTTCAAGGTTGATATTATTGAGCACCATGTTGCCGGGCTCGTAGGCCTTTTTTAATTTTTTAAATTCAATCAAGCGCTACCGCTAAGCGTAAAGAGTAAAGTGTAAAGCGCAAAAGATAATTCCTTATTGCTTTGAGCTTTTCACTTTTAGCTTTACGCTTGGCTAAGCTCTGCTTCTATGAACTCATCCAACTCCCCTTCCAGCACCGCCTCGGCCCGCGAAGTCTCAACCCCGGTCCGATGATCCTTGACCATTTTGTAGGGATGGAGGACATAGGAACGGATCTGATTGGCCCATTCAATCGCGGCGTCCTTGGTCTCGGCTCTTAATTCCGAGATTGCCTTAACCTTGTTTTCCTCCATCAACTGGGCCAGCCGCGACTGGAGCAAGGTCATGGCTTTGGTTTTGTTCTGGGCTTGGGAACGCTCGGACTGCACCGAAACCGCGATATTGGTCGGCAAGTGAGTAATCCTGACAGCCGTTTCCAGTTTGTTGACATTCTGGCCGCCCGGGCCGGACGATCGGAAAGTGTCAATTTTCAAATCCTTGGGATCAATCGTGAGCTTCACGTCCTCAATTTCGGGCAGAACTTCCACCAGCGCGAACGAGGTGTGGCGCAATGACTTAGCCGAAAAAGGCGAAATCCTGACCAAGCGGTGAACCCCGGCCTCGCCGCGCAATTTGCCATAAACGTAGCGGCCGGTGATCTCCGCCACCGCGTTTTTGGTGCCATTCTGCTCGCCAAATGTCTGATGAAGCAAGGTAAAACCAAAACCCTCTTTGGCCGCGTAGCGAGCGTACATCCGCAAAAGCATCGCCGCCCAGTCTTGAGCGTCAACCCCGCCGGCGCCGGAATAGATATAAAGCAGAGCGTTGCCCCGATCGTATTTGCCCAGAAGAATTATCTTAAGGTACTCTCGGTCAAAACTTCTTTTGAATTCCCGGACTTCGGCCGCTTTCTCCGCGAGTCGCCCTTCATCCAGCGCCAGATAATCATCCAGTTTGGCTTGAAAGCCGTTCCAGAATGCCTGTTCTTCCTTCAAACTGCTTAATTCTTTGGACAGTTTACCGGCGCGTTGCGGATTTTCCCAGGCATTGGGTGTCTGCAGCCATTGCTCCAATTCGGCGATCCGGTCTGCGGATTTTCGGGGTTTGCTCAACGCGAGGGCATCCGCCAGCTGGCGGATCGGCGCCGGGACGTCAAAGCCGCTCCCGGATTGCCGGGAGTTTTGTCTGCATTTCTTCCAAAGTTTCCCGCGGATTCTGCATTACTTCCATGGTAGCAAAACCAACCAAAAAGAAAAGGCCGTTATCCAATAACGGCCGGAAAAGTTGGAGCCGACCCCGAGATTCGAACTCGGAACCCACTGCTTACGATGCAGTTGCTCTGCCATTGAGCTAGGTCGGCGACTGGAGCGGGCGATGGGATTTGAACCCACGATCTTCTGCTTGGGAAGCAGACATTCTACCGCTGAACTACGCCCGCCCTCACGCCTAGTCAGGATCTGTCTTGCGACTATGTGCCGAAGGCACTTATCCTGACTAGGTGTGAGGGCCCGCCCTATTTGCCTAACAAATAATCCCACAGCTTTTGCCAAAATCCTCGCGATCTATCAGCCAGAGTCTGGGCTAACTCATCCGGACTCTGATTATAGGGATTTTTGTAGACGAAAACAACTTTCTCGTCGGGCTTTTTGAAGTTAAGTTTGATTCTGGCCTGACGCTCAAGATAGGCCGGGTTTTTGAAGTATTCCTTTGACTTTTCCAGCTCGGCAAGATTGCGATTAGCCTCGTCAATTTTTTGCTGAAGATTCATAGTTTCTTTATTAATCGTCACCACCAGCGGCCAAATCCTCAAGACCGACAAAGCCACCAGCGACACAACCAGTGCCAACGCACCCGTTAACCACTTTGATTGTAAAATTCTTCTAAGCACGGTAAAATAATCCTAATATGTAACATGTTTACCAAGAAAGCGACAAAATATATTTCAATAATCGTGGCCCTCTTGACCGTCGCCGCCATGATCGCCTTCCTGCTGATCCCCCTTCTGTAGCCAGTCTAAGTATATATCAAAGGCGACCTCAACAAAAACAGATATTCGGGTCAGGGCGAAACTCCTCTCTAAGAAATTGTTGAGGAAGAATCTGGTAACAAATGAGTAAGCGAGTAGCGGGAAACGGAGTCCCGCAAGTCCGAGCGGAGCGAGGACGAGGGAAAGCTCCTTTCGTGAGAGGGGTTTCGCCCTATCTCCTCAACATCTCCAAAAATACCTGTTGCGGAATCTCCACTCGGCCGCGCTCTTTGAGCTTCGCCTTGCCGCGCTTCTGCTTTTCCAGAAGCTTTTTCTTGCGAGTGACATCGCCGCCGTAAAGATAACCGGTGACGTCCTTGCGCAGAGCGCTCAAGGTCTGGCGGGCGATGATTTTACCCCCGATTGCCGCTTGCAATGATACCGCGAAAAGCTGATGGGGGATAATTTCCTTCAGTTTCTCCACCGTTCTCTTGCCTTCCTGATAGGCCAATTCGCGGGGCACGATTTTAGAGAAGGGTTCAATCAGCTCACCGGCAACTAGAATATCAAGCCGGGCAAGATCGGCCGCCTCGTAACCGGCAGGCTCATAATTCATTGAGCCGTAGCCGGAACTGACGCTCTTGAGCCGGTCATAAAAGTCGGTGACAATTTCGGCCAGCGGCGCTTTGTATTTCAAAATGACAACTTCTTTGGTCAAATAATCAGTGGCTTGATACTGGCTTCTGGTTTCAGAAAGCAGTTTCATCAACTGACCCAAGTAGCTTGTCGGACTCAAAATTTCCAATTGAACCGTTGGCTCCTCGATTTTTTCAATCAGACCTAAATCGGGCAGCTGCGCCGCTGACCTAATTTTTAGTTTTTCGCTTTTCGCTTTTAGCTTTATGTGATATTCAACCGAGGGAGCAGAGATAACCAGTGAGAGCTTGAACTCCCGCCGCAGCCGCTCGCTGATGATTTCGGCGTGAAGCATGCCCAAAAATCCGAGCCGGAAACCACGGCCCAGCGCTGGCGATGATTCCGGCTCGTAGGTTAGTGAGGCATCGGTCAGCTTGAGCTTGGCCAAGGCGTCTTTGAGGGTATCATAGTCATCGCTGTTTTCCGGATAGAAACTGGCAAAAACCAGCGGCCGGGGCTCTTGATATCCGGGGAGAGCCCCGGAATTTCCAATTTCCAATTTCCAATTTCCAATGACGGTGTCCCCTACGCGGACGTCATTTGGATTTTTTAATCCGGTGGCGATATAGCCAATCTCGCCGGCGCTGATTTCGTCAGTTCTTAACAGGTGAGGCAAGAAGTAACCAACCTCAATAATCTCGCCGCCGGCGTGAGAAGCAAAAAGTTTAATTTTATCGCCAGTTTTGAATTTGCCGTCAAAAACTCTGACATAAGCGATTATGCCTTTGTAGGCGTCAAAGACAGAGTCAAAAATCAGGGCGCGAGAGTGAGTAGTTTGTAGTGAGTAGCCTGCCCCGTTGCGAAGCTTTTCGGGGTGAGTAGGCGGAGGGATTTTTTTAATCACCGCTTCCAAAACTTTGCCGACATTTTCCCCTGTCTTGGCCGAAATCTTCAGAATTTCAAAGCTAGGTACTAATAAATTTTTTACTTCTTCTTCAACTTCGGCAACTCGAGCGTTAGCCAAATCAATTTTGTTGATCACCGGAATAATCACCAAACCCTGCTTTTGGGCCAGATGAAGATTAGCCAAGGTCTGGGCTTGGACTCCCTTAGTCGCGTCAACCAGCAAGATCGCTCCCTCAACCGCCGCTAGTGTTCGCGAGACCTCATAGGAAAAGTCAACATGGCCGGGAGTGTCAACCAAGTTTAGTTGGTAGTGAGTAGCCTGCCCCGTTGCGAAGCTTTTCGGGGTGAGTAGTTGGTAGCGCATTCTGACTGGTTGGAGTTTAATAGTGATGCCACGCTCACGCTCCAGATCCATAGTATCCAGGAATTGCTCGCGCATTCTTCTTTTCTCAACCGTGCCGGTCAATTCCAAAAACCGATCGGCCAGAGTTGATTTCCCGTGATCAATGTGAGCCACTATACAGAAGTTCCGAATGTTTTGCATAACGTTAAACTATCGCGAGGCCGCCAACAAAAAAAGCGGCTACCGCCCCTAATCCTATGATATATCATGAACCTATCTCAATAGTTCTTTGCTTACTCGCTAAAATTGTGATATAATATGAGTGATACCAATTGATACTTTTACCTTACCATGAAAATAGACAAAAAACAATTGTACACTATTGATGAAGTGGCAGAAATTTTAAAAGTCTTATGCTGAATAATTTAATGAATACCATACAAAATATTGATTGCGTAGAGGGCTTTAAATTAATTCCCGATAAGTCAATAGATTTGATACTTACTGATCCGCCATACGGCCTGAATACAAGGGGTATTAAAAACGATAATGATTTAAGTTTATTTTATTCTATTCTGCCAGAAAGCAATCGAGTTCTTAAAGATAATTCGTTTTTTATAACCTTTTTCAGCACAAAATTTTTGCCGGATATTTTCAGAAATAATCCTTTTCAATATTTTTGGAATTTTGTTTTATATTGTCCTAACGGTCAAGTGATGTCGCCGATCGGATTTACAAAATATATGTCTTGCGTTGTTTTTAAAAAAGGAAGTCCTAAAATGATCAAAAAGGGCAAGGATATATTTGTAGATACGCCCGGGAAAATGATTGAGCCAGACGAAGGTTTTATAAACCACCCTACTCCAAAACCAAAAACTTTTATAAAAGAAATCTTAAATATGTTTTCAAAAGAGAGTGATATTATTTTAGACCCGTTTGTCGGAAGTGGAAGCACGGCGGTTGCGTGTAAAATCCTTAAAAGAAATTACATCGGTTTTGAGATAAACACTGATTATTGTAAATTATCCGAAAATAGGGTAAGCAAATTCTAATATGGAAAGTAAACAAGAAATCCTAGGCCAATATTTTACAAAAATAGAAATAGTCCGCAGACTATTAGCTTTGTTGTTTGAATATAAAAAGAACAATAAAAAAATAAAAATCCTAGAACCATCTTTTGGGACGGGTAATTTTATTAAAGGTCTAAACGAAAGAAACTATTTAAATATTGATGGGTGCGAAATTGATAATGATCTAACAAAAAGTCCCCGTGATTTTTTCGAAATGCCGCTAACTAAAAAATATGATTTGTTAATTGGCAATCCGCCATTTAGTAAATACAACCTGAAAGAAAGTTATTATTCGTTGAAAAATTATATTAAGTCAGAAACTTGGCCATTTTTATATCTTACAAAAAAAGAATTAAAGAAAGACAAAGAGAAAATAGAAAATATTTTTATTCTAAAATCGTTGAAACACATTAAAGACAGAAATTCATCAATTGGATATGTCTTGCCGATATCTTTTTTTATAAAAAATAAAAACAAGTCCGTAAAAGATGAGGTCCTTAAATATTTTTCAACGATCATTATTTATCAAAATGACAAAATATGGTTTGACCGAAACATCCCTTGTTGTTTCGCTATTTTTACTAATATCAATGAATTAAAGAATAAAATTGTCGTAATTTACGAAAATAACATAAAAAACGAGGAAGTTTTTGATATAAAAAATATACACGAAGAACTAATCCCGCAAATAATTTTCCATAAGAATAATGGCTATATTAAAAATGATAAAGGCATTCCTCTTAAAGAATTTTTGGAAAACAAAAATATAAAAGTCAAAAAATCATACAAAGAAAATAATATTTCTGCCAGCAATATCCTAGAAAAAAACAAAATTCCAGCTAATAAACCAGTTGAAAATTACAAACTGGCGGTAGTAAGAGTCGGCAACGCAAGCGTCGGAAAATGCGGTTTAGTCAACATAAAAGAGGATATTTTAAACGATATGTTTTATGTTTTTGATGTTAAGGACCAATATAAAAAAAATAAGCAGATAAAGGAAACAATCTGCCAACAAATAAATAAAAAGATAGATTATTTTAGGAATATAACTTGCCGAGTCGGAAGCAAATCTATTAAAAAAGAAGATGTTTACAACTTCAAAATAATCATCTGATTATTTCACCCAGTAATCGGATTATATCATCCTTGTGGTTTCCCGATGAGTGAGCTAATGCTTTTGCAACCTCAACAATGGCTTGTTTAGACGGACTCCAGCGACATTTCGCTCCTGATCCCAACGGATTATTGCTTACAATATTGCCTTCGGTATTCTTCAATATTATATTAGGATGATTAAACCCAATCAGTACGAACATGTGTGCCGCTAAAGTATAATCTCCCATTTTGAATGTTATTTTTACTTTTAAATTTGTATCAACATTTTTTTCGAATGAATAAAAGATTTCCTCATACTTATATACTGAAAAGCCACCAATACTTCGATTAATATTTTGTTTTTGCGCCGCTCGACTATAAAAATCAGAGTCTCTTAACGAAATATTTATCTCGCGTAATCGACGGACTAAATTCTGAATATCGTTTCTCGTAAATTTTTGAGTTATTATTTGAATCAATTCATCATTTGTAATCATCCATTCAATATAAGAATTATCAAAGTTAACCACTTCCGAAGCGGGTTTGTTTATGTGGTTGCCACTTTCGTCGCAAATTCTTACTTTACTTCGGGGAGACGTTAATTTTAATTCAATTATATTATCGTTGATATTTATTGCTGGCATATTGAGATGGTTCCAAAACCCCTTTCTGCTGCAATTCCTGATTTTTGACTGCGAC
>CAYILQ010000019.1:0-11649 GCA_964364345.1 uncultured Candidatus Saccharibacteria bacterium
AGAAAAGTGATTAAGGGACCGCGCCAAAGGCGGAGGGGCCAGAAGGCAAGGCAATATCGGCACTGGGACGGCCAAAAGGAAAAGGCGGAGGGCATCAAAGATATGTTTAATATCGGCACCGGGACGCTTAGTCCACTAAAAACTGGGCTTTCGGTAATCGCTACCTATTGGTGGACTTACGTGCCTGTATTGTTGCTTTTGGGCACGATTGTCGGTTGGGTCCACTACGTTACCCGGAAATATCTTTTGTCTCTCAATTGGGTGCTCCTTGAAGTCAAGCCGCCCCCGGATGTTGAGAAAAGTCCCCACATCGCCGAAAGCATCTTTGCCGGCATTCACGGCACTTATCTGCCGGTCAAGTGGAAGAAAAGATTTTTCAAGGGCGAAGTGCCAGTCTATTTTTCCTTTGAAATTGTCGGCGGCGGCGGCGAGACCAGCTTCTATGTCCGCACCCCCGAAGCCCTTCGGCCGTTAATAGAGAGCCATATTTTTGCCCAATATCCCGACGCTGAAATTAAAATCGCCGATGATTACGTCAAAAACCTGCCTAACTTTTTGCCCAACGAGCAGTATGATCTTTTCGGCGCCGATTTAATATTTTCAAAAGATGACCAGTTCCCGATTAGAACTTACCCCTTCTTTGAAGAAGAGAGCGGTCGGGGCGAGGCCAAGCGAACCACCCCCTTGTCGCCTTTGGCCGAAGTGATGAGTTCACTGGAACCGGGCGAGCATATCTGGCTTCAGATTCTGGTCAGACCCACCGGCGACGCCTGGGTCAAAGCGGCCAAGCCGGTCATTGACAAAATTATCGGCCGGGAAGAAAAGAAAAAAGACCTATTGGCCAAGGGTATAAACTTAACCTACGACTTCATCGCCGGCGGCGAGACCGAAAAGAAAGAAGAGAAAAAAGAAGAATTCAACGTTCAAAAACTGACTCCCGGCAAGCGCTCGGCCCTGGAACAGGTGGAGAGAAAAATCGCCAAACTCGGTTTCAAAACTACCATCCGTTTCGTCTACATCGGGCGGAGAGAGATTTTCCACCGGGCTCATATCTCCTCGGTCATCGGCATGTTCAAACAGCTTTACGCCAATGATCTCAACAGCTTCAAGCCCAACACCAAGACCATGACCTTTCACAAAGGAATTCTAAATCAAATTTTCCCTTCTGACCGGGGTTTTTTCACGTCTCAAATTGAATTCCGGCGCAAGTGGAAACTCTACCTAGCTTATCGCAACCGGGTCTTCCCCAAAAAAGTTGTGATCTTGAATACCGAAGAGCTGGCCACTTTGTTCCATCTGCCCGGCGCCGGCCTGAAAGCGCCGGCTTTCCCGCGAGTTGAGGCCCAAAAAGGCCAACCCCCGGCGGGACTGCCAACATGAGCGGAGCGAATAACGACGTAATTTTATTCGGTCAAACCAACTTCCGCAATCGGCGGGTGAATTTTGGCATAAGGATAGATGACCGCCGGCACCATATGTACATCATCGGCAAGACCGGCATGGGCAAGTCCGAACTTTTGAAAACCATCGCCATCCAAGACATCAAAGCCGGCCAGGGGCTGGCTTTTGTCGACCCTCACGGCGACCCGGCTGAAGAACTGCTTGATCATATCCCCGAAGAACGGATCGGGGACGTGGTCTATGTCAATCCGGCCGACCTTGATTTTCCGGTGGCCTTTAACGTTATGGAACAAGTGGATCCCGACAAACGCCATCTGGTGGCCGACGGAGTGATTAACGTTTT
Organism: uncultured Candidatus Saccharibacteria bacterium; assembly: GCA_964364345.1. Classification (GTDB taxonomy): domain Bacteria; phylum Patescibacteriota; class Minisyncoccia; order 2-02-FULL-40-12; family IGHO2-01-FULL-4-A; genus CAYILQ01. The sequence continues at coordinate 1,745 of CAYILQ010000019.1, forward strand.
CAAAAAAATCTGGGTTGACGTTTGGTCGCCGCGCATGGAATATATCTTGAACCACGCCATCTTGGCCTTGCTGGAAGTGCCGGATTCAACTTTGCTGGGCATTAATCGGATGTTGGCCGAAAAAAACTTCCGCCACGATGTCGTCAGCCGCCTAACCGATCCCGTGGTCAAATCGTTCTGGACTCAAGAGTTCGCCCGCTACGCCGACCGCTTTGCCACCGAGGCCACGGCGGCGATTCAAAACAAAGTCGGTCAGTTCACTTCTTCAACTTTGATCCGCAACATCATCGGCCAGCCTAAGTCAACCCTTGATATGAGAAAAATCATGGATGAGGGCAAGATTTTGCTGGTCAACATCTCCAAGGGCCGGATTGGCGAAGACGCCTCGCGGTTGTTGGGGGCGTTGATTATCACCAAACTCCAGTTAGCCGCTATGTCTCGAGTTGACACTCCCGAAAGCCAGCGCCGCGATTTTATCCTGATTGTTGACGAGTTTCAGAACTTCGCCACGGCTTCGTTCGCCGGCATCTTATCGGAGGCCCGCAAGTACCACTTGAGTCTGATTATCGCTCATCAATATGTGGCCCAGATGGACGAAACCGTGCGCGACGCGGTCTTTGGCAACGTTGGCACGATTGTCACTTTCCGAGTCGGGGCCGAGGACGCCGAGCTTTTGGAGAAAGAACTGGCCCCCGAGTTCATGGCCACCGATGTCGTCAATCTCGGCAAGCGTCAGATTTATCTGAAGCTAATGATTGACGGCATTGCTTCGCGAGCCTTCTCGGCCACAACTATGGATACGCCGGCCCGCCTGCCGGTAAGCTTCCGAGACAAAGTTATTGAGTACTCCCGGGCCCAATACGCCGCCCGAGCCGAAGAAATTGAGAAAAAGATCGCCCAATGGCATACCCCGTTAGAAACTGCCCCGCCGTCGGCGCAACGGCCCGTAAGAGTCTCTAACATGCCGCCAATGGACGAAAGGCCGAGAGCCGGACAGCCAAGAATTGAACCATTGCCTCGACAAGTTTCACTCTCGGAAGCTTTCAAGGAAGGGCCGGTTGATTTCAAGGGCCGCCGGCTTCAGTCATTGAACCAAAATCCAAGGAGCGACGATTCTAATCGTCGGCAAAAAGCCAAACCCGACATTGACATCCAGGGTTTGCGGAATGTTCTCAATGAGTCTCTGAATAAAACCGAGGCTGAAAACTGAATGACGATGACGCGGTTTTATACCCGACGGGGGGATAGCGGTAAGAGTGTTTTGGGAAGCAAAAAGTTGTCGAAAGACGACCCGGTTTTCGCGGCCCTGGGCGGGCTGGATGAATTAAACAGTTGGTTGGGCGTTTGCGTCAGCAAGGAGCAAATAACCGGCGGCCGCTGGAGGAAGCCGAAGGAAATAGACGGCGTCTTGAGAAAAATCCAGGAGTCTTTGTTTATTGCCCAAGCGGAAATTGCCGCTGCCGGCATGGGCCGGCGGCCGAGAATAAAAATTACCAAAGACAAAACCGAAGAATTGGAGAAAATCATTTCCTATATTGACAATCAAGTGCCCGAAATCACAAAATTCGTCATAGCCGGCGGCAGCGAGTTAAGCGCCGATCTGGATTACGCCAGGGCCATCGCCCGGCGAGCCGAGAGGGACATTATGAAATTTTCAAAAAAATTCAAAGTCAGCCCGGAATTGAAACAATTTACTAACCGTCTTTCCAGCGTTCTGTTTGCCCTGGCCCGCTATGTGAATTATCAGCTCAAAATAAAAGAGGACGGGCCAACTTACAAGTAACCCCCTCCTTGCGTTTCTAACTTAGCTTAAACCGTTTTCTCAAATCTTTGTCGTAATCTATCTCTTCAATGATTATAAATCTGGTGTGGTGCTTGATTTTTTCTTCCCAAAGAAGCTCGTTGATAATGTCCGGTATTTTATACGGCGTCACCCAGGCGCTTTTTTGGAGTTCAACAAAACCAAGCGTCTTAAGAACCACCCGGAGATAATCGCGCAATCTTCTTTTCTTTTCCGGGATATCAAAAAACACCATTCGCCATTTGCCGTCCCATTTTTTCTTTGGCGGCTGGCGCAAGGCGAGTTTGGCGTCAAGATGAGCCCAAAAAGCTTGTTTCTTTCCTTCTGGAGTCAGGCGAAAAGTCTGGCTGGAATCTTTTTTAATCAGTCCTTTCTTTTTGAGTTGGTAAAGGGATACCTGGAGGTTTTGCTTATTTCGGTGAGAACAAAAGGCGTGGTAATAGGGATGGGGGAAAAACGATTTAGCCGTGCCTTCGCCGACTTCCCAAAGAATCGAAAGGACGGTTTTGGCCACAGTCATAACCCGCCCCGACCTGTCGTTTTTGGGCCGGCCATTGATCCGACCATTAGAATCGCTGACTCCATTCACATTGTTCACGTTAGCCATACTATCATTTTACCACGATCGTGGTAAAATGATAGTGTCAATATCCACAAGCAAAACGTTATGCTATTATCGTGTTTATGATCTTGCAGTAAATCAATCCGCCCCTAACTCAATTGGTAGAGTACCGGCCTTTTAAGCCGTGTTGTTCTGGGTTCGAGTCCCAGGGGGCGGACAAACGAAGTTTGGCCCCAGCGTGGTTCGTCCACTTGGGGCTTTTTTTTGCCTTGTTCATCATTTTATTCTAGTATGAAACTAACAATGCGGACTCAAGCTCTAGAGACTAAGGGCAAAGTTGGTGAAGAGGTTGATGTTTTTGGTTGGGTGAATGGGCGGAGGGATCATGGCAAGATTATTTTTATTGATTTGCGGGATCGGTCGGGGATTGTCCAGCTCGTCTTCACCCCGCACCAGAGTAAGCTCGGTGCGGGGCAAGATGATTTGTATAAACTTGCCGACCAACTCCGGCCGGAGTGGGTTTTGCGCGTCAAAGGCGAAGTTGCCAAGCGACCCGAGGCCATGATTAACAAGGAGCTCGAGACCGGAGAGATTGAGGTGCGACCTCAATCGGTCGGGGTTTTGGCCGAGGCCGAGACTCCGCCTTTTCCTCTGGATACCGACGGTTACGATATCAGCGAAGAAACCCGTCTGAAGTACCGTTACCTTGATTTGCGCCGGGAGCGTCTCCAGAAAAATCTCCAATTGCGCCACAAAATGATCAATTACATGCGGAGTTTTCTCGATGCTCGGGGATTTATTGAAATCGAGACGCCAATCCTTACCAAAGCCACCCCCGAAGGCGCCCGAGATTTTGTCGTCCCGTCCCGGCTCCAGCCCGGTAAGTTTTACGCTTTGCCTCAATCGCCCCAGCAGTACAAACAACTATTGATGGTGGCCGGATTTGAAAAATACTATCAAATCGCCAGATGTTTTCGCGATGAAGATCCGCGGCGCGACCGGTCATACGGCGAGTTTACCCAGCTGGATCTTGAAATGTCGTTTGTGACCCAAGACGATATTTTGAATTTGACCGAGGAGTTGATGACCGAAATCACCGAGAAAATCGCCGGCAAAAAAGTCTTCAAAAAACCATTTCCCCGTTTTACTCATCAGGAGGCCATGGAAAAGTTCGGCTCGGATAAATTCGATTTGCGTCCTGACCATAACCCCAAGGTTTTGGCTTTTGCCTGGGTGGTTGATTTCCCGCTTTTTGAGGAAACTGAAACTCGCCAGCTTGCCCCCTCCCACCATCCATTCACGGCGCCTAAGGACGAAGACATTCCGCTTTTGGACGCCGACCCCCTCAAAGTTCGCTCTTGGCAGCATGATTTGGTGTGTAATGGCTTGGAAGTGGGCGGCGGCAGTATCCGGATCACTGATCCGGAGATTCAGAGAAAAATCTTTCAAATCTTGGGCCACAGCTCCGAAGAAATTGAGGAAAAATTCGGCCATCTGCTGACGGCCTTCAAGTACGGCGTGCCGCCCCATGGCGGTATCGCCCCCGGGATTGAGCGGTTGATGATGGCTTTCACTGGCGAAGAAAACGTCAGAGAAGTGACCGCCTTCCCCATGACCTCGGGCGGCCAGACGGCAGTCATGGAAGCACCGTCAGAACTCGATAAGAAACAACTTAAGGAACTACACTTGGAAGTTAAAAAGTAATGCCTCGGAAAGCAATTTTGCCGACAATTTTAGTCTTGGCTTCATTCGTGGCTGTTGGCCTTTTCGTTTTTGTTGATGAAAAGCCAGCCGCCGAAAAGGCCTCAACCAATAGCAATAGTGTCAATCAAGCCCAAGCCTACATTCTGCCGGTTGCCGAAACCAATTATCTGCCAATCAGAAATTTTAACATCGCCGAGCCCGACATCGGCGCTCGGGCCGCCGGTCTCTTTGATGTCCGCTCGGAGAGATTTTTGTACGATAAAAACATTGACCAACACCTGCCCATCGCCTCAATCGCCAAGCTGATGACGGCGGTGGTGATTATTGAGAGCTTGCCTTTGAACGATATCTACGCCGTGGCCGTGGAGGACATAAACGTTGACGGCAAAGGCGCCGATCTTTACAAGGGTGAGAGAATCCGCGGCAGTGATCTTTTGAAAATTATGCTGATAAAATCGTCAAACGACGCCGCCTTGACTTTTTACCGCGGAGCGGAGAAGGATGGTTTTGACTTGGTGGCCCGGATGAACGAGAAGGCCAAACTGATCGGCATGAACAACACCAAATTCAGCGATCCGGCCGGCCTGGACGACAGTTCTTTCTCCACCGTCAACGATCTGGTAAAATTAACCCGTTATGTCGGTAAGTATCCGATAATCTGGGAGATGTTGACTGTCAAAATGGCCGATGTAAGCTCAAGCGACGGCCGCTTGAAACATCATTTGATCAACACCAATCGGTTGCTGGATGAGATGCCGGGCATCATTGGCGGCAAGACCGGCTACACCGATGGCGCGCTGGAGACAATGGCTCTGGAACTGGCTATCAACAACGGCCGCGACCGCTTGATCAGCATTGTCCTTGGCGCCAACGACCGCTTCGGCGAGACCAAGAAATTGATTGAGTGGGGATTGAGCGCCTACCGCTGGTAATTATTTATGCCCGACACTCTACCCCAATTTGTCACTATCTTTAATATCGTCAGGATTTTTGTCGTGGCCACCTTGGCTTTTTTCCTGACCTTGGTCTTAACGCCCCTTTGGACCAAGATTTTGTACAAGTTCAAACTTGGCAAACAAATCCGAGCCGAAGGCGCCCCGGTTTTTAATAAACTTCACAGGACTAAAGAAGGGACGCCGACCATGGGCGGTTTTTTAATTTGGTTGACGGCGGCTATTTTGACTCTTGGCTTTTGGTATTTTTCCGAAACGACCGACGGCCTTTGGGGCAAGATAAACTTTTTCTCCCGTAGTCAGACTTGGTTGCCCTTTGGAGCCCTGATTGTGGCCGGACTTTTGGGGATGATGGATGACTATCTGGGAATCTTGCGGATTGGCCCCAAAGGCGGCGGTTTGCGGATGGGCCATCGTTTGCTGCTTTACGCTTTAGTTGGCGCCGGCGGCGCCTGGTGGTTTTTCTACAAACTTGGTTTTAATTCCATCAACATTCCCTTCTTGGGCGACTTCATTGTCGGCTGGTGGTATATCCCGATTTTCGTTTTCATCATTACCGCCACTTCGTTTTCGGCTAACGAGACCGACGGCCTTGACGGCTTGGCGGCCGGCGTGTTTTTGACGATGTTCGCCGCCTACGGGGCGATCGCTTTTGATCAAGGCCGCCTTGATCTGGTGACTTTTATCGCGGCCATCATGGGCTCACTGGTGGCCTTTTTGTGGTTCAATATCTATCCGGCCAGATTCTTCATGGGCGATACCGGCTCAATGTCCTTGGGCGTTGTGCTTGGGGTGATTGCCATGCTTACCGGCACTCCTTTGCTTTTAATCCCCATCGGCATCATCTTTGTTATTGAGTCAGCTTCAGTAATCATCCAACTTCTGTCCAAGAAGTTCCGCCGCAAAAAGGTTTTCCTTTCCACTCCCATTCATCATCACTTTGAAGCCCTCGGCTGGCCCGAATCCAAAGTCACGATGCGATTCTGGATGATCAACGCCATCGGCGCGATAATCGGCCTGATTATATTTCTAGTTGATTCTAAAATCCCGCCGCTGTTCCGTTAGTTAAACGGGGTTTAGGCCCGGCGCTGTGTTATAATTAACCCATGCGTGTCTCGGGCTCGGCTAAAACCCTGACAATTTTAATTTTTTTGCTGGTGGTTTTTGGTTTGGCGATGCTCTCCTCGGCGGGAGTGGTGGAGGGGCAGAAGCGCTTTGATTCGCCTTCATATTTTTTCCGCCACCAGCTTTTGTACGGCGTTTTGCCGGGCTTGATTCTGTTTTTCTTGGCCGCGCGGATTGACTATCGCTTTTGGCGGAAGATCGCCCTGCCGCTTTTGATTTTGGTGGTGGGCCTGATGGTTTTGGTTTTCATCCCCCGATTTGGCTTGACCATCAGGGGCGCCCAGCGCTGGCTGGATTTGGGTTTCATCACTTTCCAGCCGGCGGAGTTTTTGAAATTGGGTTTGGTAATTTATTTGGCCGCTTGGTTTGGCCAGCGGGCCGGCCGTTTTGGCGGCAACTGGACCTACACTTTAGTCCCTTTTCTTTTGGTGATTGGTTTTGTCGGTTTACTGTTGGTTCTCCAGCCCGACACCAAGACTTTGGTTTTGGTCACTATAATCGGCTTAACCATGTACTTTTTCAGCGGGGCCAAGCTAAAACACTTGGCCGCCCTCACGGCTGTCGCTTTAACGGCCATTGGCGTCTTATCTTTGACTTCTTATCGTTTTGATCGCATTGAGGCCTTTTTTAATCCCAAAGCCGATACCCAAAGCGTGGCCTATCATATCAATCAAGCCTTGCTCGGGGTGGGATCGGGCGGAATCTTTGGCGTTGGCTTTGGCCAGAGCAAACAGAAAATAAATTTTTTGCCCGAGCCGGTGGGTGATTCAATCTTTGCCGTCATCGTCGAGGAACTTGGCTTCGTCGGCGGCATGGCGGTCCTGCTTTTATTTGGGGCTCTGGTTCTGACCTTGACCCACATTGCCAAAAACACGTCTGATCAGTTCGGTAAATTGTACGTCTTGGGCGTGGCCGTTTGGGTTGTTTCCCAGACCTTCATCAATATCGGTTCAATTCTAAAACTGATTCCCTTAACCGGCGCGCCCCTGCCTTTTTTCAGCTATGGCAGTTCGTCGCTGGTGGCTCTGCTGGCCGCTCTGGGAATTGTCGCCAACATCGCCAAGCACGGCTAGGCAACATAGCAAACCCCCGCCTGCGGGCAGGGGGTTTGCTATGTTTTAGCTAAAGATTTTGTTAGTCGCGACTTGAGGCGGCTGGCTTTGTTTTTCCTGATGACGTTGGTTTTGGCGGCTTTGTCCAAAGATTGATAGACCCTAGGCAAAAGCGCCTTGGCCTGATCAAAGTTTTTGTCGCTGACAGCTTGGCGGAACTTTTTGACCAAATCCCGAAACTTCCTCTTTCTTTGAACATTCCTGGCCCGCCGCCCCTGGTCTTGTCTTAACGCTTTTTTAGCCGATTTAGTTATGGGCATTTGGGTTAAGTATAAAGAAAATAGCCCCTGAGTCAATTTTTGGCCGATTTTTTTTATGCAACAGTGCAACAAGTACCTAGCCCTATTAAAGCAGGTCTTGTTTTGGGATAATTTTCCGACTTGCGATGTCGGAAATCAATGTTGGAACAGGGGATAAATAAACCGTTGTGTGGGACATCTTGTGTGGGACATCGCAAGTCCAACAAGAGTAACGACGTGCGATGTTGTGAGAGAAGCAGCGAGGCCCAATGCCTTCTCGGGGCCGTTGTGATTGTTAGTCGGGGCGAGCTACGACTTTTTTAATCGCAGGATTTCCTCGCGCAGGAAGAGGGCTTTTTCAAACTGGAGGTCTTTGACGGCGCGGTGCATTTGTTTGGTCATGTGTTCAAGGCGGACGGTCAACGGCATTTTTTCAAGATCTTCTTTGTCAAGATGATCATAACTATACCAGCGGCTGATTTTAGTCCGCCGGCTGGCGGATTGGCCGGAGGGCAGGTCATATTTTTTGATCTCCTTGAGAATCGTTTTTGGAGTAATCCCGTGGCGATGGTTGTATTCTTCCTGGACTTTCCGGCGGCGATCGGTTTCTTTGATGGCGTTAGCCATTGAGCGGGTGACTTTGTCGGCATACATAATCACATGGCCCTCCAAATGTCGGGCGGCCCGGCCCATGGTTTGGATTAAAGTGGTGCTGTTGCGCAAAAATCCCTCTTTGTCGGCATCCAAGATCGCCACCAATGATACCTCGGGCAAATCCAAGCCTTCCCGGAGCAAGTTCACCCCGACAATGACATCATAAGTTCCCAAACGCAGATCATGGATGATCTCAAGCCGGTCAAGGGTTTTGATTTCGGAATGGATATAGTTGACCTTAATGCCGGCGTCAGCCAAATATTCAGTCAGATCTTCGGCCATTCTTTTGGTCAATGTGGTTACCAGTATCCGTTGACCATCAGCTACTCGCTTTTTTATCTCGCCGATTAAATGCTTGACTTGACCGGCAGTTGGCCTGACTTCAATGGTGGGATCAGTAAGCCCAGTAGGGCGGACAAGTTGCTCCACCAAACCCTTCTTGCCTGATTTTTTAAGCTCGTATGGTTTGGGGGTAGCCGAGACATAGATTCTTTGGCTGATGCTTTTGTCAAATTCATCAAAACGCAGCGGCCGATTATCCAAAGCCGAGGGCAAACGAAAACCATGCTCGACTAGTGTTAGCTTGCGCGACCAGTCGCCGCTATGCATCCCAGAGAGTTGGGGGATAGTCATGTGCGACTCGTCAATGACGGTCAAAAACCCGCCCGACCGCCCATTGTCGCTCGGGCGGGCGGGATCACCTTTGGTCTTGAAAAAATCTATCAAAGTAAACGGTGGGTCGCCGGGCTCGCGGAAGTCAAGGTGTCGGGAATAATTCTCAATGCCGGGGCAGTAACCAAACTGCTTGATCATCCGGAGATCTTCTTCGGTCCTGGCCTCGAGACGTCCGGCTTCCAAATGGTGGCCAGTCTTTTTTAACTTGATGAGGTGTTTTTGAAGTTCGGCTTTGATGTTCTCAATCGCCAAATCAACTTTGTCATCAACCGCGATCCAATATTTGGCTGGGAAAATTTGAGTTTCGACTATACGTTGGTAGCGCGGTTCTTGGTACAAAATTTTGTCTAAATCAACATTATCGGCAATGGCCAGTCGGCCGATCTTGCTGCCAAGCATTTTGATCTTGGTGATCCGGTCGCCCGAAGCCGAGACGATCTCAAACTCATCGCTGGTTTTGCGGAAGCTCCCGCGCTTGAGCTCAATATCTCGCGAGTATTGGAGCCTTTGTAATGCCGCTACCAGCCCTCGGGGAGTTATTTTCTGGCCCTCAAAGATATTGAGACTCAATTTCTGATAATCCTCGGGTGAGCCGAGGTTGTAGATGCAGGAAACCGAGGCCACAATGATGACGTCATCCCGTGTCAACAGCGCTTGAGTGGCGGCATGGCGCAGGCGGTCAATCTCTTCGTTGATCTTGGCGTCTTTTTCAATATAGGTGTCGGTGTGGGGAATATAGGCCTCGGGTTGGTAGTAGTCATAGTAGCTGACGAAATAATGAACCGAGTTCTCCGGGAAAAACTCTTTGAACTCCTGGTAAAGCTGGGCCGCCAAGAGTTTGTTGTGAGAGATGACAAGTGTCGGCTTCTGAACATTGGCAATCACACAAGAAATTGCGTACGTCTTACCGCTGCCAGTTACCCCAAGGAGGACCTGATGCTTCAGGCCTTCTTTGATTCCCTTGGTGAGTTTGGCTATTGCTTCCGGTTGGTCACCGGTTGGTTTGAATTTTGAGGTTAGTTTGAACATTGAGATGGTTCCAAAACCCGTTTCGTAGCGATATTCCTGATTTTTGAACGA
>CAYILQ010000020.1:0-11315 GCA_964364345.1 uncultured Candidatus Saccharibacteria bacterium
GCTAATCGTGCCGGTGATTTCTTTCGAAATAAGCCAGTTGACCCAGGCCTTGCCAAAATTTGTGGCCAGAATTTCCGGCGTTCTGGAGCGAGCCCAACAGACAACCACTTCTCGCTACTTTGACTTTTTCAGCGAAATCCAAAATATCCTTGACAGTTTCTCCCAGTTCCTGCAGGTTTCCTCGCAATCAGCCCTTAATTTAGTCATCAATATCTTTGGCGGCGTGGTTTCTTTCGGCGCCATCGTAGTCATTTCTTTTTATCTTTCGGTGATGAGGCAGGGAATTGTGGGTTTTGTTAAATCGGTGGTCCCGGAAAAATACGAGGATTACGTGATAAATTTGTGGCGCCGCGTCGAGCGCAAGGTTGGCCGTTGGTTTCAGGGCCAAATTCTCCTGGCCCTCTCGGTTGGGTTCGTGGTTTTTGTCGGCTTATCTCTGCTTAAAGTCAAATACGCTCTGGTTCTGGGCATTGTTGCCATGATTCTTGAGGTCATCCCGGTGGTTGGGCCGGTGGTCTCGGCAATTCCGGGCGTGGCTTTCGCTTTCAGCCAGTCGCCAACCTTGGGTCTTTGGGTCTTGGCTTTTTATGTTCTGGTCCAGCAAGCGGAAAACCATATTTTCGCCCCGCTGATTCTTGGCAAAACCCTGGGCCTTAACCCCATAACCGTAATCATCGCCGTTCTGGTGGGCGCTAAAATGGCCGGCATTTTGGGCATTATCCTTTCGGTCCCAATAGCGGTGGTAATTGTTGAGATTTTTGACGACTTGGCCAAACAAAAAGAAAGCCGAAAAATGTCAGCCAGTACTTCCTAACCAACTGGCTTTTTAGAGTACATTGATATAATCTAAAAACAGCCAGCCGGCTGTTTTTAAGTTGAAAACTATGGAAAAATTTTATATAACCACTTCTATTGCTTATACAAATGCTCCGCCGCATGGGGGCTATGCTTTAGAATTGATCCAAGCTGACGTCATCGCTCGCCATCAGCGGCTGCTGGGGCGGGAAGTTCTATTTTTGACCGGCACCGACGAGCATGGCGTTAAAATTGCCAAAACTGCCACTGAACACGGTAAAGAACCAAAAGAATTCGCCGATCAAATCGCGAAGGAATACCAGCGATTGACCAAGATCCTAAATATTTCAAATGATGATTTCATTCGCACCACTGACCGTGAAAGACACTGGCCCACGGCCTCCAAAATTTGGACCAGGATTTTCGAAAAAGGCGATCTCTACAAGAAAAAATACAAAGGGATTTACTGCGTGGGCCACGAGTTATTCCTTAAAAAGAGCGACCTAGTTAACGGCCTTTGCCCACTTCATCAAACTCAACCGGTTGAAATTGAAGAGGAAAACTGGTTTTTCAAAATTAGTAAATATAAAAAACAAATCAAGGAAAAAATTGAAGCCAATGAATTGCAAATTATTCCGCCAAGCCGCAAGGAGGAAATATTAAATTTAATAGGTGAAGCCGAAGACATCAGCTTTTCCAGACCGGTGGAGTCTCTTAGTTGGGGGATACCTGTCCCCAATGACCCGAGCCAAACTTTTTATGTTTGGGTGGATGCCCTAACAAACTATCTTTCGGCCCTGGATTTTGCGACTGACGGGGAAAAGTTTAAAAAGTATTGGCCGGCTGATATCCATCTGATTGGCAAAGATATCTTGCGCTTTCATGCTCTGATTTGGCCGGCGATTCTTTTATCTGCCGGCCTGGAACTACCCAAAGCCATCTACGTTCACGGCTTCATAACCGTTGAAGGCCAGAAGATATCCAAGACCATCGGCAATGTTATTGACCCATTTGCTCTGGTCGAAAAGTATGGCGTAGATCCGGTGAGATACTACCTACTCCGTGAAATCCCCTCAAACGAGGACGGCGATTTTTCCGAAAAAAAACTCCAAGCCAGATATAACGGCGACTTGGCTAACAATCTCGGCAACCTCGTCAGCCGGGTAGCCAAACTGATTGAAACCAAGCTCAACGGCGAGCTCATCTACCGAGAAAAGTTTTTGGACAAAGAAGTTGAAGTCAAAGTTGAACAAGCACGGCTTGCCGTTGCCGCGGCTATAAACGAATTCAAACTTCACGAAGCTCTAGCCAAAATCTGGGAGCTTTTAACTTTCGCCAACGTCCATATTGATGAACACAAACCTTGGGCCAGCGAAGATCCTGATCGTTTATTAAAAACTTTAACTGGCGCTCTAGCCATAATTATCCATTCGGCATCATTATTGCAACCCTTTCTGCCGGAAACCTCTGAAAAAATTTACAAAACTTTTGAAGCTAATCCTGAAGTCAAAGATTGGGAAGGGTTTCATTTTAGAGTCAGCGACACTAAACCATTGTTCCCGCGCGTTATGTAGATAAAGACATGCGGGTATAAATAAATGAGCTCAATGTGTATAGGCAACAGGTTACCACTATCATTTTACCACGATCGTGGTAAAATGATAGTCACTAATTCTAGTACGGAACATTTCACAGAAATATCTTGTGTTAATTGATACTCATTGTCATCCACAATTTCCCCAATACGACACCGACCGCGACGAAGTAATTAAACGCGCCCTGGATGCTGGCGTTCAGATGATCTGTGTGGGCACTGATTTGGAGATGTCGCAAAAAGTTATCGTCATCGCAAGACGATATAAGGGCGTTTGGGCTTCGGTGGGCCTGCACCCCAACGATGTAAATAGTGAATCCCGAATTACGAATTATGAATCACTGGCAAATGATCCAAAAGTCGTTGCGATAGGGGAAGTGGGATTGGATTATTACCGCGCCAAAGAACCCGAAAAACAAAAACTGCAACGAGAAGTCTTTGAGGAATTTATTGACCTCGCCGTCAAGAAGAATAAACCGCTGATAATCCACTGCCGTGGCGCCGCGCCAAACTTTTCTGACGAAAACTTAAGCGGGCAAGCCCACCAAGATATGATTGAGATTCTACAAACTACTCACCCCGAAAAGCTTCGCAACGGGGCAGGCTACTCACTACAAACTGTTTCTGGCGTGATTCACTCCTTCACCGGCACCTGGCAAGAAGCCAAACAATATATCGATCTAGGTTTCTATATTGGCTTAAATGGAATCATCACCTTCACTGACCAGTACAATGAAACCGTCATCAACGTTCCCCTTGACCGCATCCTCCTTGAAACCGACGCCCCTTATTTAGCCCCCGTACCTCATCGCGGCAAACGTAACGAACCCGCCCACATTAAATATGTCGCCGAGAAAATCGCTGAATTGAGAAAGATCTCTCTCGACGAAATCACCCTAAAAACCAGCCAAAACGCCAGAAATCTCTTCAAAGTGTCGGCCGCCTTTTTACCATAACTGTTTACTTTTCCCAATTTCAAGACTATTATTAAGTCGCGAGAAAGAACATACTCTTTAGCCAAAAAATTAGAAAGTATCAAGGCCAGTATGTGGCGGTAACGGAAGACAAAGTTATCGCTTCAGGCTCAAGCGCCAAGGAAACCTTCCAGGTGGCTAAACGGGTTTTGGGGCGGGAAAAAGTTGAAGGCATTTACTATATTCCGCGTAAGAAAGACCTGCTCACCGCCTTATGCGTTTCCCCTATTTCCAACTAGAACCTGGGGCCTTCGCGTCGATTATCACCCTGATAGTAAAACGTCTAGATAATCGAGTAAAAAAAAGTTACATTATCCACAACGGTTGCGTTCTAGAGAAAATCTTGCTATTATGCTTGTATACACGCCCCGCCCAGCCTTTTGGCCCGGCGGGGTTTAATTTTGGGCTATATAATGCTTAAATAATCAGTATGGACAGTATTTTGATTATAGATGGAGAAAACTTCAAGAAAAAGATAGAAAGCGTTTTTCGTGAGGCCAATCAAAAGAAACCGTTTTGGTATGAGTATGATTTCCAAGGACTACTTACTAAGGTACTACAAGGTCTAAAGATTGATTATAGAGTTTTCTATTTTGCGCGAATTAAAGAACACAAGGAAACTAAAGATAAGTCAAAGGTGCTGATTGAGGAACAACGTCTGCTTAAAACTCACCTTGAAAAACAGGGATTTGAGGTGATAATGGCCGGGCGTGTTAGCGGACAAAAAGAAGACGGCATTCTCATATTCAAAGAAAAAGGTGTAGATGTGCGAATCGCGGTGGATATGGTCAGCTGGTCTTGTGACAAAAAGGTCAAAACGATCATACTGGGCAGTTCCGATTCCGATCTTCAACCAGCTATTAAAGAAGTGCGCAGGCGTGGGACAGAATGTATCTATCTCGGCTTTGAGTCAGGACCCAACAAAGGGATGACTTATACTACCAATAAGACCATCTTAATACGGGGTTCGGAAGTATTGGAGTTTGATGGCTCCCAATAAAGATGTCTAAATACGACCACGCAAAAACCGAAGCCAAATGGCAGAAAGTTTGGCTCAAGGAGAAAATCTACGAGCCCTCCTTCGCTAAAGCTTCGGACGGGCACGGCCGGACTAAGTTCTATAATCTCATGATGTTCCCGTATCCGTCGGCCGAGGGGCTACATGTCGGTAACATGTACGCTTTTGTCGGCAGCGATATTTACGGGCGTTTCAAACGGATGCAGGGCTACGATGTCTTTGAACCGATTGGCCTTGATGGTTTCGGCATTCACTCGGAAAACTACGCTTTGAAAATCGGCAAGCACCCGGCCGATCAAGCCAAAATCTCCGAGAAAAGATTTTACAAGCAGTTGGAAATGATCGGCAATGGTTATGCCTGGAATGAAAAACTGGAAACCTACGATCCGGAGTATTACAAATGGACTCAATGGATTTTTGTTCAAATGTTCAAGCACGGCCTGGCTTACCGCAAAAAGGCCATGGTTAACTGGTGCCCATCGTGTCTAACGGTATTAGCCGACGAACAAGTTTTGGCTGGGGAGTGTGAGCGCTGCGGCAATAAAGTCATCAAGAAAGAGCTGGAACAATGGTTTTTCAAAATAACCGACTACGCCGAGCGGCTATTAGCCAACTTAGACAAAATTGATTCCGTTAGAGTCAGCCCGCCCCCAAAGGCCCCTCCGGGGGGCGCCAGCGCGGGCGTGGACTCTAACGGGATTGATTGGTCGGAAAAAATAAAAGTCGCCCAACGCAACTGGATCGGCAAAAGCGAAGGGGCGCTTATAGGGTTTAGGGTAGAGGGTTTAGGGAATAAGGGTACAGAGGAAAAAATTGATGTTTTTACAACGAGGCCTGACACCATTTATGGGGCAACTTACATGGTCGTGGCGCCGGAACATGAAATAATATCAAAAATTAAAAATAAAATATCAAATATTGTAGAAGTAGAAAACTATATCAAAAGGGCGAAAAGCAGATCCGAGCAAGAAAGGATCACCGAAGGTAAGGAAAAAACCGGGGTCGAGTTAAGGGGCATCAAAGCCATTAACCCAGCCAACCAAAAAGAGATTCCGGTTTGGGTGGCGGATTACGTTTTGGGTCACGTCGGTACTGGTGCCATCATGGCCGTTCCAGCCCATGATGAGCGTGACGCTGAATTTGCCCGGAAATTTGATCTCCCTTTCAGTGACGCTCCCTTGGCAGATCCAAAGGAAATCATCAAAAAAGTCGGCGCCAAAAACATTATCCAATATCGTTTGCGGGATTGGCTGATATCACGGCAAAGATATTGGGGGCCGCCGATTCCAGTTGTTTTTTGCGAAAACTGCAAAAAACAACTGGAAAATTCGAAATTCGAAATTCGAAATTCGAAATTTAACAGAGGGGAACTGGAGAATCCCGGTTGGCTTGCCGTGCCGGAAGAAGATCTGCCGGTCAAATTGCCCAAGGTCAAGGACTTCCGGCCGACTGGCACCGAGAAATCACCTTTGGCATCGATTGAAAAATTCGTCAAAGTCAAATGCCCGAAATGCGGTAGCCAGGCCAGACGTGAAACCGATGTTTCGGACACTTTTCTTGACTCGGCCTGGTATTACATCGGCTATCTTATGGCCGCCAGTAATTGGAAATTGGAAATTGGAAACTGGAAATTACAGGAAGCCATACGCAAGTGGCTTCCTGTGGACATGTACATCGGCGGAGCCGAGCACGCGGTTTTGCATTTACTCTACGTCAGATTTCTGGCCATGGTTTTTCATGACTGGGGGTTGATTGATTTTGAAGAGCCGGCCACAAAATTCCGAGCCCATGGGTTGTTGATCAAAGATGGAGCCAAGATGTCTAAATCCCGGGGCAATGTGGTTATCCCCGACGAATACATCAAAAAATACGGTGCTGACGTTTTAAGAATGTACTTAATGTTTTTGGGGCCGTTTGAACAAGGCGGTGATTTCCGCGATGAAAGCATCGCCGGCATTGTCAGGTTTATCAGCCGCGTTTGGAATTTGAAGGAAAAAGGAGTTAAAGAAGATAACCCAGAACTTGGGCGGCCGCTTCACAAATCAATCAAAAAAATTGGAGAGGATTTAGAGAAGCTGCACTACAACACAGCAATAAGCGAACTGATGATCTTGGCTCACGAATTTGAAAATGGCTTCTCTCGAGAGCAACTAGGGGTTTTTGTTAAACTCTTAGCCCCATTTGCCCCACATCTTGCCGAAGAGATTTGGCGCAAGGTTTTGGGCCGCAAGAAATCAATTCACATTGAGAACTGGCCGGAGTATGACCCCGGGCTTGTCGCTGATGATCATATTGACTTCGTGGTCCAGATCAACGGCCGGGCCAGGGCTATGATTCGGCTAGCGGCCAAAAGCAACGAGGATCAAGTTCGAGCGGCGGCCTTGGTCAACGAGAAGGTCAAAAAATATATTGCCGACCGGAAAATCAAAAAAGTTGTCTTCGTCCCGGATCGTTTGATCAACTTTGTTCTTGAGTAAACCCTGCGCCAGCTTTTCAATCAAAATCAAAACCCCGCCCTTTCTGACTGCCTGATCTGGGATTGGGTCTCGGCCTTGTTGTTTCGGCCGGATGTTACTTTGTCACCCACATCCGAAACCAGTCAGTCAAAGAGGGCGGGGCAGGCCCGCCTAAATTTTTGGACCTGCGCCAATAGCGCAAATACTGAAGGTAAGTCCAAAAATTTGGCGGGAGGAGGTGTTTCGCCGCCTTGTGTGTTTTGCCTCAAAAATCACCTAGGCGGACTTCTTGTCACTTGGATCATACACCCCCTAAGACGGGCAATGCCTTGCTTGGGTTGCGGTCAGACGCAACCTTATCAACAATATGTCCGTCTTACTTGCATCGGGTGCCCACCGGTGTGGTATAATGGACCAGATACTATGAAGGCCCGAGAACTAAAAAAATTTGAACAAATTGTCAACGAGAATCAGAAAAGTATTATCAACTTCCATTACCGCTTCGTTGGTGACCGTTTTGAAGCTGAAAATCTAGCCCAGGACACTTTTGTCAAGGCCTATTTGAAGTTTAGGACCCTGAAAAATCCCAAAAAAATAAGAAGCTGGCTGTTCAGCATCGCCCGTAATGTAGTGATAGATTCTTTCCGAAAGAACAAAAACCGCGAGATTGCCTTTGGCAACGAAATTGTTGAGAATTTCGTTGAAACCACCGCCTCAACTGATTTCCAAACCTACCTCGAAAACGACGAGATCTCCCGCGAACTTGAAAAATGCATTGACCGGCTGTCGGCTCAAGACAAGACGCTGATTAAGCTTTTGTACTTCGAGGGTTTTTCATATAAAGAGATCAGCCAGCTTTTGAAAATCAACCAGAACACTTTGAAAAGTCGCCTTCACCGAGCCCGATTGACGCTTTCAGAGATGATCCAAGCTAACGACTTATTGAAAGAAGCGGCGTTGGGGTACAAGTAATCTTCCTCCTGAATCATTTATACTAAAGTCAAAAAATCAAAAGATTTAGACCGGTACCTGCGGGCCAAAGCCCCATATTTGCTTATGCGCAAACATCAGATTGAGCCCTCCCGCGATTTCGCCGAAAGAACCATGCTCAAGATCATCGGGCTTGATGAACAAAAGAAGATCGTCTCTCACGCCCTGACGCTGTTTTTGATTTTCAGCCCGTTTTTGGCCAGACAAATTTGGCTTTTCGTCCGCCACGACTATTTTTCGATTTCCGGTTTGCCCTTTAGCCACACGATTGTTTCCGCCTACGGGTTTTTCCTCTCTGCCCTGGCCTTTTATCTTTTCCTGGCCGCGGGCGTGGTCGGAGCCGCTTGCTATTTGTTTAGCGCCAAGTACGCCTGGCGTAAATTACGACTCCTCCAGTACTTTTTCGGTCAAGCCAGATTCAGAATCTAAAAACTTGCCGGTTAACCGTTTCTGAAGCATAATAACCACGTCGGACGCGGCTGTTTTTTTATTTATGAAAATAATTTCTGTTGACCTCAAAAAAGACCTGACTGAAGCTATCCTTGCCGCCGTTGAGACTTTGGGGCATGGCGGGATTATTGTTTATCCAACGGATACTATTTATGGTCTAGGCGCCAATGCTTGCGATCCTAAAGCCGTCGGGCAAGTTTTTAAAATCAAAAATCGGCCTTTGACTAAGCCGGTTCCCATCATTGCCCGCAATCTTAAGTGGGTCGGAGAGTTAGCTTTCGTTCCGCCTAAGTTTGAAAGCGTCCTTGCCAAAATATGGCCGGGTCCAACCACGGTCATCTTGCCAAAACGGAGCATTATTCCGTCACTTGTCACGGCTGGTCTGCCAAATGTCGGCATTCGAATTCCTGACTTTGCCCTAGCCGATAAGATTATGGCTAAGTTTGGCTTCCCATTGACCGCTACTTCGGCCAACATCTCCGGAGAAAAACCAGCCAATGATGCCGCCGAAATGATTGAATCTTTCAAGGGCAAACTCTGGAAGCCGGACTTAATAATAGATGCCGGTCCCTTGCCCAAATCCCCACCCTCGACAATTCTGGATCTCTCAACGATCCAGCCAAAGATTCTCCGGGTCGGACCAACCAAGCCAATAGAGTTGATGAAGATATTGGGAGTAAAAACTGCTCGTGATTAAGATTGAAACGCAAAAGAGCTTAAATTATCACTATCATTTTACCACGATCGTGGTAAAATGATAGTAACCCGATAGGTCGTTTTTAATTTCAAATCATTTAAAACCAAACAGATTAAACCCATGGTGGTCAAAAAACTTATCCAAAAAGAATCTCGCCGCCAGAAGAAAGTAATCAACTTGATCCCTTCTGAAAATTATGTTTCCAAAGATGTCTTGGCGGCTTTGGGTTCGCCCTTAACCAACAAATATGCCGAAGGCAAAGCTCATCAAAGATATTACTTTGGCAACAAAGTCATAGATGAAATTGAAGACGAAGTTAAGGGGTTGGTTTACCGGGCTTTTAAGATCTCTCCCAAAAAATATGGCGTTAACGTCCAGCCCTATTCGGGCAGCATTGCCAACCTGGCTTGTTATCTTGGCGCACTCCGGCCGGGCGACAAAATCCTGGCCATGTCGCTGGCTCAAGGGGGTCATTTATCACATGGTCATCATGTCAGCTGGACGGGCAAACTTTTCAAATTCAAACACTATGGCGTAAATCAGAACGGCTGGATTGATTATGATGAGGTCCTAAAAATCGCCAAAAAAATCCAGCCCAAGTTAATTGTTGCCGGCGCCACTGCCTACCCGCGTACGATTGACTTCAAAAAATTCCGCCAAATCGCCGACGCAGCAGAAGCGCTCTTGATGGCCGACATTTCCCACATTGCCGGGCTAGTTGTCGGGGGAGCCCACCCATCACCTTTCCCTTATGCCGACATCGTTACCACCACAACCCAGAAAACATTACGCGGTCCGCGCGGCGCCATGATCATTGCTAGAAAAGAGTTAATAGATGGCGTCGACAAAGCCGTTTTCCCCGGCCTTCAGGGCGGACCTCACATGCACACCATTGCCGCCATCGGCGTTTGTCTTGAAGAAGCGCTGGCTTCGGGATTCAAGAAATACGCCCGCCAAGTTGTCAAAAACGCCGAGATCTTGGCTATTGAACTGAAGCGTTTAGGTTTCAAAGTTATAACCGATGGCACTGACAATCATATGCTTTTGATCAATGTGACTCCGCTGGGACTTACCGGCAGTGAGGCCGGCAAAAAACTGGAAGCCGCCGGCATAATCGTCAACAAAAATATGATCCCCTACGACCCCCGCAAGCCCTGGGACCCATCGGGCATTCGCCTGGGCACCCCAGCGGTCACTACCCAAGGAATGAAGGAAAAAGATATGGTCAGAATCGCAGGTAAAATCAGCGCGATTCTTAAGCGAAAAACTTAAAACGCAAAACGTAAAATAGTTTTAGATTAAATTGTTCTTTTACGCTTTTCGCTTTACACTTTACGCTATGTTGATTGACGGCAGAAAAATTGCGGATGAGATATTTACCGAGCTGGCCGAAAGAGTAAAACAGCTGCTTAAACCGCTCCGCCTGGCGGCAGTTTTGGTTGGGGAAAATCCCGGCTTGAGGAAATTTGTGGAGCTTAAGAAATCAGCCGCCCAGAAAGCCGGAATTGACTTCAGAACCTATGAGTTTCCGGCTAGCATAACTACTCAAGAACTCCGCAAAAAAGTCGTTGAAATTTCCAAAGCCCAAATCAACTCCGGAGTCTTAGTGGAACTGCCTTTGCCGCCTCACATAAACACCCAATACATTCTCAACGCCATTCCTGAAGAAAAAGACGTTGACGTCTTATCCCAAAAATCACAGGGAGCTTTTTTTACAAACCGCTCGCAGATTTTGCCCCCAGCGGTTGAAGCGGTGAAAACGATCTTCAAGAAGCACGGCATTGAAGTAAAAGGCAAAAATTGCGCCGTCTTCGGCTATGGTCTCTTGGTCGGCAAACCAATCAGCCACTGGCTCGCTCAACAAGGCGCCACGGTTTCAATCATCACTGAACATACTCTAGACCCTAAACCCTATATCCTCTCTGCGGACATCATCGTCTCCGGCGTCGGCAAACCCAACCTGATCACCGCCGAGATGGTCCGGGAGGGCGCGATAGTAATTGACTTCGGTTACGAGCGGCAAGCTGGAAGCGGGGAGCCGGTGGCTGCGATAGCAGGGGATGTTGATTTTGAGGCGGTCAGTCAAAGGGTTTCGCTGATTACGCCGGTGCCCGGCGGCGTCGGGCCAATTGTGATTGCCTCTGTCTTGAAGAACTTAGTCGAGTTGTCCAAGTAAAGAACTTACGGACTAAAAAACGGGCCACCCGATTTCATTGTCATTTAATAACCTTTCAGCGTTGCCGTCCATTCGCACAAGCCAATGATAAGCATAAAATTTTTTGTTTTCTGCTTCTAGCGGAATCGGGAATTTCTTTTTGCCCCGAAAACCCCGTACGATTTG
>CAYILQ010000021.1:0-10570 GCA_964364345.1 uncultured Candidatus Saccharibacteria bacterium
TCTCGTTCAAAAATCAGGAATATCGCTACGAAACGGGTTTTGGAACCATCTCAATATAATTCAAATCTACAAATGTATGTGAATGGGTTTTGATTCGCATACGAGCATCCGCATGTCATTCGTAGATTTGCGTTACATTATGCCTAAACTAGGTTTACAAGCTCCCAGGGGGATGCGCGATGTTTTACCCGAGGACCAAGTCTTTTGGCAGTTTATAGTCAAAAAAGCCAAGACCCTCTTGGAAGATTACGGTTTTGAAAGGATAGACACCCCGGTTGTGGAGGCAACTTCGCTTTTCACGCGCTCGGTCGGCGAGGGCACCGACATTGTTGAAAAAGAAATGTATAATTTCAAGACTAAGGGCGGCGACGAGCTTTCCCTCCGTCCGGAAGCAACAGCCGGCATCGCTCGGGCCTACATTGAACACGGTATGCAAACTTGGCCTCATCCAGTACAGTTTTGGTGGTTTGGCCCGGTTTTCCGCCACGATAATCCCCAAGCCGGCCGGTTCCGCCAATTTTACCAAATTGACGTTGAATCCCTCGGCGACGAAAATGCCGCCACCGACGCTCAACTGATTTTTCTGGCCTACAAAATTCTGGAAAGTTTAGGACTGAAAAATCTGACGGTTAAGGTCAACAGCATCGGTGATTCTAACTGCCGGCCTCAATACATTAAAGCTCTTAAAGATTATTACCGAAATCGGGGCAAGAAACTCTGTCCCAAATGCCGCGGCCGTTTGAAGACCAATATTCTCCGGGTCCTTGATTGCGCCGAACAAATTTGCAAAGAAGTCACCAAAGACGCGCCCCAGATCGTAGATTATCTGGATGAAGAGTGTAAGGCTCACTTCAAAAACGTTTTGGAATTCTTGGATGAAATCAAAGTGCCGTATTTCCTGGACCCGCGTTTGGTCAGGGGCCTAGACTATTACACTCGGACTGTTTTCGAAATCTGGCCCGAGGAAATCCGCCAGCCGGCGGACCGCCAGGCGGCGGCTGGCGGCGGCAGCTTGCAACTGGCCTTGTGTTCCGGCGGCCGTTATGACAAATTAATTAACCTCCTGGGCGGGCCGAAGACCGCCGCTTCGGGCTGGGCTATGGGTATTGAGAGGGCGGTTTTGGCTCTCAAAGAAGCCGGCATTGCCGCGCCGGCGGCCAGACCACAGCTTAAGATTTTTATCGCCCAGCTTGGCGAGATGGGTAAAAGGAAGAGTCTGCTTTTGTTTGAAGAATTCCGAAAGTCAGGGATTCCGATTCGGGTTTCGCTGGGCCGCGACAGCATTAAGTCCCAGTTCCGGATCGCCGGCCGTTTGGGAACCAAATACACTTTGATTCTGGGTCAGAAAGAAGCCCTGGATGGGACCGTGATTTTGAGAGAAATGGATTCCGGCGTTCAAGAAACCTTGCCCATGGAAAGGATTGTTGAAATAGTCAAGCAAAGACTCAAGAGCTAGCAAGAGCTAGTTTGTAGCGAGTAGTTGGTAGTTTGTAGTTTCAGGAACTACTCACTACAAACTACTCGCTATTAGTGGTTACCTATGATCACCGATGTTTTCTGCAAAATCATAAACAAAGAGCTTGGCGCGGATGTGATTATGGAAACTGACGATTGGGTCGCGATCAAGGACGTTCACCCCCAAGCGCCGGTTCATGTTTTGATA
Source organism: uncultured Candidatus Saccharibacteria bacterium (assembly GCA_964364345.1). GTDB lineage: Bacteria > Patescibacteriota > Minisyncoccia > 2-02-FULL-40-12 > IGHO2-01-FULL-4-A > CAYILQ01. Next base: position 1,664 of record CAYILQ010000021.1, read on the forward strand.
ATGCCCAAGAAGCACTTGGCCGACGTTGCCGACGCCAAAGATTCTGACGCTGAATTGATTGGTAAACTAGTGATCGCGGCCAATAAGGTTGCTGAAAAAATTGGCCTTAAGGAAAAAGGATTCCGCTTGATCATCAACCAGGGTGAACATGGCGGACAGCTAGTGCCCCATCTGCATGTCCACTTACTGGGGGGCAGAAGGTTGGGGGCTAAGATAGTAAGCTAAGATGAAAAATATATCAATTTAACTGCCGATATTGCCCGTCCCCGTGCCGAAGTTGAACTTGCCTTCTGGCACGAAGGGACGGGAGGACAAAGGGACTTGCTGGCAAAGCCAAGTTCAATTTCGGGAGCGGGACGGGCAATCTCGGCACTGGGAAAGGTTTAACCGTTAAAGTAGCATAACCAATTTAACTGCCGATATTGCTCTGCCGAGTTTTTACCGCCGTCTGCCAAGAAAAGTGATTAAGGTTTAAGCAGTGAAGTAGCATAACCAATTTAACTGCCGAGGTTGAAAACCGATATTGACCCAACCGTTGAAGTTAGACAACTTAGAGACCGTCAAAGGTCTCAAGAAGTCTGGCTTCAACGCGAGGGCAATATCGGCACTGGGACATGGAAGTTAGACGCAAACCAAATGAAAGCACGGGCTCGCTGATGAGACGGTTTTCCCGTTTGGTTCAGCAAAGCCGGATCCTAGTCAGAGCCAAAAAAGCAAGATACGTCCAAAAAAAGCCCACCGAGAGGATCTTGAAGCACCGAGCCATCATGCGCGAAGAACTTCGGGCCTTGAGAAAGCGCCTTGAACGTTTGGGTAAATATGATGAAGAGACTTTTGAGGAAGAAAAGAGAAAGGTTAAGCAAAAACTGGGATTTTGATGCTTAAAGAAAGGCTCCAAAAGGATCTTAATCAGTCTCTGAAATCCGGCGACCAACTCAAGCGGCTGGTTTTGGGCATGGCGATGACGGCCATCAAAAACCGCGAAGTGGCTAAAAGAACCCGGTTGAGCAAAACCCAATCCGATATCGCCCAACTTGAAAAACAGAGCCAGCTGACCGATGAGGAAACCATGGAGGCCATCGCCAGCGAGGTTAAAAAGCGCAAAGAAGCGATTGAGCAGTTTACCGCCGGCGGCCGGCGGGAACTTGCCCAAAAAGAAAAAGACGAAATCGAGATTCTGGCTGATTACCTGCCGGCCCAGTTTGGCGAAGGAGAGATTAGATTCGAAGCCCAAAAGACCATCGCCGAGCTCGGCGCCAAAGACATCAAAGACATGGGTAAGGTGATTGCCGCGGTTATGGCTAAAATCAAAGGCCGGGCCGACGGCGGCGCGGTCAGTCGGGTGGTTAAAGAAGAGCTTCTTGGATGATTGAGAAGAAGCCTTTCGGATGATTCCAACTATCTCTAACGGGGCTGGCAGTGCTATACTGGAACTAGGCGACATTCAAATTTCCAGTTTCTAGTTTCCAGTCTCCAGTTTCTATTTTTTAGTTTCTAGTTTATGGCTCGCAAGCGCATTATCTGCGGCATTGATATTGGCAACAGCGCGATTAAAACCGCCGTCGGTTTGCCGTTGCCGGCATTGAATCGGATCCAAATCGTTGGTATCGCCAGCGCTCCTTCCGACGGCCTCCGCCGGGGAATGGTAGTTGACATGGAAGAAGTAATCAACAATGTCGGCGAATCGGTCAGTCGGGCCGAGGCCATGGCCGGGCTAAAGGTTAACCGCGCTTACGTTTCCATCAACGGTCTCCATATCCGAACCCAGCCATCCCACGGCATTATTGCCGTCTCTCGCGCCGATAACGAGATTTCTCAATACGATATTGATCGAGTGATTGACGCGGCCGCGGCCGTTAGTTTGTCGGCTAACCGCGAGATCATCCACATCATTCCCAGGAGCTTCATTATTGATGGCCAAGAACACGTCAAAAGCGCTCTGGGGATGAGGGGCGTGCGTTTGGAAGCGGAGGTTTTATTGATTGAAGGGCTGTCGCCATATATCCGCAATCTGGCCAAATGCGTAAACGCCAACGACATCGAAGTGGCTGAATTTGTCTTCGGACCTCTGGCCGCGGCCAAAGCGGTACTGGACAAACACCAGCTGGAGCATGGGGTTATGAATGTTGACTTCGGCGGCGGCGTTTCAACCCTGGCCATGTTTTATGAAGGCGAACTAGTCCATACCGCTACCTTGCCTGTCGGCTCCCGTCACATCACCAACGACATCGCCATTGCCTTTCGAACCTCAATGGACAAAGCCGAAGACATCAAATGCCAGTACGCTCTTGTGGGTTCTGACGAAGCATCGGGCCGCGGCCAAGTAGACCTCTCGGATGTCTTGGATGAAGAAGATTTTGTCGTGTCCAAAAAACAGATTTCAAAAATTGTTGACGCCCGGGTGTCTGAACTTTTTGACATGATCTCATCGGAAATTAAAAAGGTCCCCCGCGGGAATTTGCTCCCGGCAGGCGTGGTGCTGGCCGGCGGCGGGGCTAATCTTGCCGGTTTGTCTGATCTGACCAAAAATCGCCTCAAATTGTCAGTCCAAATGGCCCGCGGCAACAGCGCCCTAATCGAGGGGATGAGAGACAAAACGTCAGACCCGGCCTTTGCCGTGGCTTTGGGTCTGGTTATCTGGGGAGTCGAGAAAGAATTAGTTGACAAGGGGAGAAGTGTTTTAAGTCTTGATTGGCAAGAAAATGCTAAGAAAATAGGCAAGTGGTTTAGGAATTTCTTACCCTAATGAGAGCTATGAATAAGTAAATCAATTTATCTGCCGACATTGCCCGCCCCCGTGCCGATATTGAACTTGCCTTCTGGCACGAAGGGACGGGGGCCATGCCAAAGGCGGAGGGGCCAGAAGGCAAAGGCAATGTCGGCACTGGGAAAGGTTTAACCGTTAAACTAACACAATCAATTTATCTGCCGACATTGCTCTGCCGAGTTTTTACCGCCGTCTGCCAAGAAAAGTGATTAGGGACCATGCCAAAGGCGGAGGGTGTCAAAGACAAGGGCAACTTCGGCACTGGGACGACTTATCCACAGCCTAGAAACACCTGTGGATATTGCGTGATTATGACCTTTATGCTATGCCAAGCTAAAAGCAACCGCCAACAATTAACATCTAACCACCAACGAATCACCCGCTAAAATCCGCAATAGTTGGTTGGCAGTCAGTAGGTGGTTGGTAGTTGGTGGTTGGTGGTTAGTGGTTGCGCAAGCATGGCCCAGATAAAACCCACCTTTGAAACATTCGCCAGAATAAAGGTTTTTGGCGTTGGCGGCGCCGGCAACAAGGCCATTCAACGGATGATGCAGACCAAGATTCATGGCGTTGAATTTGTGGCCGTGAACCTTGACGCCCAGGATCTAAACATGGCCAACGCGCCGATCAAAATCTTGATCGGAAAAAATCTGACTCGAGGTTTGGGCGCGGGCATGAATCCAGAACTGGGCCGCCAAGCCGCCGAAGCCAGCACTGATGAAATCAGTGAAGCCCTGAAAGGATCTGATATGGTTTTTATCACCGCCGGCATGGGCGGCGGCACTGGCACCGGCGCTTCACCAATCATTGCCGAGATCGCCCGCGAAGTCGGCGCTTTAGTAGTCGGCGTGGTTACTAAGCCCTTCTCTTTTGAAGGAGCGGCCCGGGCTCGGATTGCCGAAGACGGTTGGCACCTCTTGCGCGACAAGGTTGACGCTTTGATCACTATTCCCAATGACCGAATGCTTTCAATCATTGACCGCAAGACGCCGCTTTTGGAAGCCTTCACTAAAGTTGATGATGTCTTGCGCCAGGGAGTTAAGGGAATCTCGGATTTGATCACGGTGGCCGGGATCATTAACGTTGACTTCGCCGACGTCAAAGCAATCATGGCTAACTCCGGTTCAGCCCTGATGGGCATCGGCTATGCCAGCGGCGAGGACCGGGCGGTTGACGCGGCCAAAGCGGCGGTCAGTTCACCGCTCCTCGAAGTCGCTATTGACGGCGCCCGGGGGGTGCTGTTTAACGTTTCCGGCGGCACCGATCTGGCCATGGCCGAGATCAACGAGGCCGCCAAAATCATCACTGACAAGATTGACCCCGACGCCAAGGTAATCTTCGGCGCCGTCCATGATGACAAACTCAAAAAAGGCGAGATCAAAATCACCGTTATCGCCACCGGTTTCTCAAGCGGCGCGGCCAAGAGCGCTCACGCCATGACCGGCCCTTCGCTTTTTGACGAAGCCGCGGGTAATGGCGCCGGACGGCTCTCTCAAACAACTGCTCAAAGTCCAGCCAAGGAGCCCAAAGAAATAGTTGACGATTCTGCCAACGACGAGTTCGAAATCCCGGCGTTTATAAGACGCAAAATGAAGTAATGTGGAATAACGGGGACATGACCCGTTTTCGCCTCATCGCCGGGACGGCTCGACCCCAAATTGTGGTACAAATCCGATTTCGCTGCGTAAATGCGTAAATGGGGACATGACCCGTTCTTATACTCCTCCGCGCTTCCGGGGTTTCCCATGGTTATCCACAATTGCCCAGGCTTGCGTCTCCATATAGAATACATGCTAGTTGTGTACCTGGTACAACTAGTAAGCAGCTAGTTTAGAAGCTTGCCCTAGTACCAGGCTATTTTTTTCTCTATGCCCGACGATTTATTGCATATTCAAGAAACAGAATTAACTGACCTCCTCGAAAAAAAGAATGAAGCCCCCGGGGGCGGTCTAACTTGGCATCGCTTATTCGGCCACGGTGACCCTTATGCCGAAATAAATTGGGAGATCAGAACCGCCCGGATCGTCAAAGGCGGCGGTGAGGCGGTATTTGAACAAAAGAATGTTGAAGTGCCTGATTTTTGGTCTCAAACGGCCACCGATATCGTGGCTTCAAAATATTTCCGGAGCCGGCCTGACTCGCCCGAGCGGGAATCGAGCGCTCGCCAAATTGTTGATCGGGTGGCCGACACTATCTCCAAATGGGGGCTGGATGGCGGTTACTTCAAAACCTATCAGGATTACCTCAATTTCCGCGACGACCTGAAATTTCTACTCATCAATCAATACGCCGCCTTCAACAGTCCGGTTTGGTTTAACGTGGGCGTTCAAGAACATGCTCAATCGAGCGCGTGCTTTATCCTTTCAGTTGAGGACACGATGAAGTCAATCCTTGAGTGGTATCACGATGAAGTAGTTATTTTCAAACACGGCTCGGGTGCCGGTTTGAATATTTCTTCTTTGCGTTCTTCAAAAGAGCCACTATCTAAGGGCGGTTTCTCATCCGGTCCGGTCTCTTTCATGAAGGGCGCTGACGGCGTGGCCAACAGCATCAAATCCGGCGGCGCTACCCGTCGGGCCGCCAAGATGGTGGTCATGAACGCCGACCATCCGGACATCAAGGATTTTATCTACTGCAAAAAATACATTGAGGATATGACCAAGGCTTTGGAAGCAAGCGGCGTTAAAGCCTCAATCGAAGGCGATCTTTTCAATCCCTACACCCTTTTGCCCTATCAGAACGCCAACAACTCCGTCCGAGTCACCGATGAGTTCATGGCCAAACTTGAAAACGATGAGGATTGGGAATTGAAAGCCGTCGTCACCGGCGAAACCCTGGAAACGGTTAAGGCCCGCGAGGTGATGAACTGGATCGCCGACGCCGCCTGGCATTCGGCTGATCCCGGCATGCAGTTTGATACCACCATCAACGACTGGCACACTCTAACCAATACCGGGCCGATTACGGCTTCTAATCCTTGCTCGGAATTTATGAGTATAGATAACAGCAGCTGCAATTTAGCATCAATAAATCTCTTGAAGTTTTCGCAAACCGACGGCTCGTATGACATAGAAAGTTACAAAAAGGCCATTGATACGATAATCACCGCCCAAGAAATTATAGTCAGCAACGCTTCCTACCCGACTGAAAGAATAACCCGCAATACTATTGACTACCGCCAGCTTGGCTTGGGTTACGCCAATATCGGGGCGCTCTTGATGTCAATGGGGTTCCCGTATGACTCCGACGAGGGTCGCCGGATTACCGGCGCCCTGACTTCAATTCTTTGCGGCGAGGCCTATTTAACGTCAGCCAAGATTGCCTCAATTCTGGGGCCTTTTGCCGGTTATCAGAAAAACCGAGAGCCGATGTTAAGAGTTATCAGAAAACACGCCAGCGCCGCTGAAACTTTGGCAAGCAATGCCCGCTTGATGATTCCTCCCGATGGCCAAATCACAAACGGCATGGAATTTGACGGCAACAGTTTGGGCAACGGTTATCCAGCCGCCGGCCCCGACGGCGCCGTCGGGGCCGGTTGGCAGGAAGGCCTTTTTAGGGAAACCGTCAGTGTTTGGCATGAAGCTTTAGCTTGGGGAGAAAGGTTCGGTTACCGCAATTCCCAAGCAACCGTCATCGCTCCCACTGGCACCATAGCTTTTTTAATGGACTGCCAAACCACCGGCATTGAACCGGAGTTGGCTTTGGTTAAATACAAAAAGCTTGTCGGCGGCGGTCTGCTCAAGCTAGTAAATAACCAGGTGCCTACTGCTTTAAGACGCCTTGATTACGGCGAAGCCCAGATCAGTGAAATCGGCAATTACATTTTAGAAAAAGAAACAATTGAGGGCGCGCCCCATTTGAAATCAGAACACCTGCCGGTCTTTGACTGTTCGTTTAAGGCTGCCAATGGCGTCCGCAGCATTAGCTACCTAGGTCACATCAAAATGATGGGCGCGGTCCAGCCCTTTGTCTCCGGGGCGATTTCCAAAACCGTCAATCTGCCAAGCGACGCCACGGCCGATGACATTCGCGACGCCTTCATTCAGGCCTGGAAGCACGGCCTCAAAGCGGTTGCCGTTTACCGCGACGGTTCCAAGAGCGTCCAGCCCCTCAATACTTCCAAAGACGAAAAATTCGTGGAAAGAGTCAACGGCTACACTCGAACCAAATTGCCTGACGAGCGGCCGTCAATCACCCACAAATTCACCATTGGCAACCACGAGGGTTACCTAACCGTCGGCCTTTATCCCGAAACCCAAAAACCCGGCGAGACATTTATCACCATTGCCAAAGAGGGCAGCGCCATTTCGGGCCTGCTTGATACCATTGCCACCCTGATTTCAATGTCTCTTCAATCAGGCATTCCTCTTAAAACCCTAGTCAACAAGTTCAGGGATATGAAATTCGAACCATCCGGAATAACCAGTAACCCCGACATACCTTTTGCCAAGTCCTTCATTGATTATATTTTCAGATACTTGGGTTATAAATTCCTGTCTGAAACTGACAAAGAAGAAATCTTTGGCAAAGTAAACCAGTTTAAAGAAGCAAACCAGTCTAATGCCGATATTGCTCTGCCGAGCTTTAGCCGTCCCCGTACCGAAGTTGCTCCGGCCTTCTGGCACGAAGGGACGAAGGGACCGCGCCAGAAGGCGGAGCGTCCCCGTGCCGATATTGATCCCGGCCTTTGGCACGAAGGGACGGAAGGACAAAAGGGACTTGCTGGCAAAGCCAAGTTCAATTTCGGCAGCGGGACGGGCAACCTCGGCACCGGGACGACCGATGCCCCGCTTTGCGAAAAATGCGGCTTCATGATGTTCAAAGCCGGTTCTTGCTACACCTGCCCCAACTGCTTCGCTACCACCGGGGTATGCAACTAGCGGAGGTTGGAGGTTGGAAGGAAATTAGAAGTAAGCAGAAACAAAAAGCGCCCATGGGGCGCTATATAGAACGATGGGGGCAATTTAAGCATGCCATATTCCTTTTTCTGCTTTTCTTCTGCCGCTTCCTTTAATCTTTTAAATTCCCCTAATTTTTTCCAATATAGACGTGGTGCTGGGCGGTTAAGTAAATCGTCGCTTAGTTTATTTTTAATAACTGTTTCAATATGACCACGCGCAGCTTTTATTAAACTATTTAGAACTTGGTTCAGATTTTCTCCTCCCTCTCAATAATATCGAGCGTCAAACAAACACCAACAAATTTACCACCTTCTGGGTAGACAAAAAATTCATACAACCCTTTATCTTTTGTATTTATGTTTTTCACTCTCATATATGATACATGACGTAATTATGGCCTTATTGTTATGCAGCTGCTACAATTCGCGTGGATAATGTATAACAAATGTAAAAAGTTAAGTCAAAGGTGACTAGATTGTTAAAATTCCACCTGCTACTCAATATGGCAACCAATTCTTTTGGCACCGCTTTTTTGTCGTTTGTATTCAGGCTTTTTGAGGGCTTTACTATCTCAAAGTCCCATTTGGTTGCGGGGGCCGGATTCGAACCGGCGACCTTCGGGTTCTTGATGTGGCTCGTTTGATTTGGCAACGAGCGCTCTGCAATTACTTGCAGGTTCGGACTATACCATCGCCCGGTCATTAGACTTAGGGCGCTCCCATTATAGTCTCTGGGCCTTTCCCTCGACAATGCTCGGGACTTGGCTGCTGATTGCCCGCCTAAGTTTTGTTAAACAAAATTTAGGCGGGTTCCCAGTATATTAGAGAGTTTTTCCGTATCATATTACTATGATAGGTCACAATTGTTCATGAGCCCGACGAGCTACCGCTGCTCCACCCCGCGATCTGAAAGCTTAAAGCGAAAGGCTAAAAGCGTAAAACAAGTATAATCGTATCATTGAATTATGTAAAGAAAAATGTATAATTTAGACAAACAACGCCGGCGTAGTTTAACGGCAAAACAAGAGAATCATAAACTCTGGACGGAGGTTCGACTCCTCCCGCCGGCACCAAACTGGACTTCCCGATTTTTTGGAAGCCAAAGCGATTGTATGCTCGCCGCGCCCGCAGGCGCGGCTCGCAAGGAATTGGGCGGTAAAATCAAACGGCGGGACGAAATCCCACGAAACAATTTTTTCGGAAATGAGGCGGTTCGTTCCAATTTTTTGCGCAAAATGAG
>CAYILQ010000022.1:0-10216 GCA_964364345.1 uncultured Candidatus Saccharibacteria bacterium
ATCAATAATTAAACAAAATATTCTAATAAAAACTTAGGCGGGTTAAAGAAAACCTTACCCCCCACCAATTCTTACACCATCTTCCAAATTACCACATTCGGAGACGAAGTCGGCTTCGCCTTACGATTGTGATACTACCACAGATATTGCCGGAATTGGTGGGGGGATAAGGTTTGGTCCTGCCCGCCCAAATTTTGCTCTGCAAAACTTGGGCGGGCCGGCTGGCTATGGCGGTGCAATTCCATATGCAGCCATTCGGCAGTGAAAGGTATAAACGGGGCGATGATCTGGGCTAATTGCAGCAAGATGCTGCGCAGAAATGATGCCACGTAAATCAATTCGTCCTGATTGACCGGGTGTTGGAATCGGCGGCGGGAGCGTCTGACCCACCAATTGGACAAATCATTGATTACGAAATCTTCAATCTTGCGGCTGGCCGGCGTGGGTTCATAGCTATCTAAATGTCGCGTTACCTCGGCGGTCAAACCTTTAAGCTTTGCCAAGAGCCAACTATCTAAAACCGCTTTGGGCTTGGGCGCGCCGCTTAATTTGACCCCGCCGGCATAGAGGTTAAGAAACCGCAAGGTGTTTTGAAGAGTGCCGAAAAAAGCGTTGAACTTGGTTTCAATATCTTTGAAAGAGATTGGTTTGTTATCTTCAGGCGCGGAAAGTGTGTAAAGATACCAGCGCGTGGCATCGGCGCCGAATTTTTCCAAAACATCACTGGCTAAAATCATATTGCCTTTGGACTTGGACATTTTTTGTCCCCTCTCGTCCAAAGTATGGCCATTGACGATCAGGTTTTTGTAAGCCGGTCCCTTGCCCAAGGCCGTAGATATTGCCAGCAGGGTATAGAACCAGCCGCGAGTTTGATCTATGCCTTCAGCAATAAAGTCGGCCGGAAACTGTCGGTGCCGGGGCGAGTCAATCATTTTTTTATTCTCAAAAGGATAATGCCATTGAGCATAAGGCATAGAGCCAGAGTCAAACCAGGCGTCAATTAATTCTGGTACTCGTTTCATCAAACCCCGGCAATTTCGGCATTCAAGCTGGATGTCGTCTACATACGGTCGGTGCAGATCAAAATCGCCCTCTTCATTTCTGGGCGCGTTTGGGAGATCAATAATTCTTAACTCGCCTTCTTGGGGATAATCCTGATTATGCCTCTGAATGGCCTCCTTCTCGCTCAAGCCTGAAGCCAGACTCTCAAGCATCCAAAGAGGGTCACCGTGGCTGACCAAGAGAATTCTTTTGCCTTGGTAGTTTTTTTCAAGCTCTTTGATTACCGAGGCCATCCGGATTTTGAGATCGCGCCAGCTTTCGCCGTCGCCGCGCTTGGTGTCAAAGTCAATGATGGTGTCTTTGGGCAAACAAGCAAAGAAAGTCAAGCCCTCGCAAGCGCTGCCATGGTCCAGTTCTTTGAGCCGCTTATCAATTTTTGGCTTCAACCCCAAATAGTCAGCAACGATTTGGGCCGTTCGTCGGGTGCGCAAAAACGGCGACGACAGAATTAAATCCAGCCCGCCTTTAAGCTTGACGGCTTGGGCGGCTTTTTTGATTTGCTGGACGCCCTTGGGCGTCAGTTCATATTTATCGTATTCCAGGCGCGAAGCAACTATCGCGCCGCCGGGCCGGGCATTTTTAGTGCTCTGGCCGTGGCGGAGAATGTAGTAAGTGTTTTTGGGATGAAAACGGTATTTTTCCAGTTCAGCCAGCGAGCCGATGACCATAATGTGCCCGCACCCCGATTGGCGATTGGCGAATTGGCGATTGCCAATTTGGCATCGCCAAACGGGCAAGGGCGTGCCCCAATAGCGTTCCCGGCTCAAAGCCCAATCTTTGACTTCCCTGATGAACTCGCCGAACCGACCTTCTTTCAGGTGACTGGGCGCCCAATTTATTTGCTTATTGTTTTTGATTAACTGACCGCGCAAAGCCGACATCCTGATGAACCAGGAATCTTTGGCGTAATAGAGCAGGGGCGTCCCGCAGCGCCAGCAGAAGGGATAAGTGTGTAAATGAGGTTCAACCTTGAAAAGGAGATTCTTTTCGCGAAGATAATCAATAATTCCTTTTTCGGCGTCTTTAACATATTGGCCGGCAAAGCTAGGTACGTCTTGAGTGAAACAACCCCGCAGATCTACCGTGTGATAAGTGGGCAGACCGACGCGCCTGCCAAGTTCGTAATCTTCTTCACCGTACATCACGGCCGTATGCACTATGCCGGTGCCTTCTTCGGTGTTGACAAAATCTGCCGGGTAAACCCGGTAAGATGTTTTAGATTTAAGAGATTTAACGTCAAACAGAGGTTGATATTCCAAACCAACTAGTTCCTTGCCGGCGAATTCCCGCAAGATTTTTACTTTATCACCTAAAATTTTTATCAAGTTCTTGGCAACTATCAATTTCTCGCCACTCTTTTCGACTTCAACGTAAGTGATTTTCTCTCCCACCGCCAAGGCCACATTGCCCGGCAGAGTCCAGGGCGTAGTCGTCCAAGACAGAAAATAGCTGTTAGCTTCCAGCTTATAGCTTCTGGCTTTGGCGGAATCTTTGATTTTGAATTTCACAAAGACCGAATCCTCGGTGATGTCTTGATAACCCTGGGCGACTTCGTGACTGGAGAGTGCCGTGCCGCAACGAGGGCAGTAAGGCAAAACCTTGTGACCTTGGTAGAGCAGTTTTTTAGCCGCAATTTGTTTGATTAACCACCAGACAGATTCAATATATTTGGCGTCATAGGTGATGTAGGGATTGTCCAGGTCAATCCAAAATCCCATCCGGCGGGTCATCTTTTCCCACTCGTTCTTGTATTTCCAGACGCTAGCCCTGGCTTTTTTGTTGAATTTGGCAATGCCGTAATCGTCAACTTCTTTCTTATTCTTGAGACCGAGTTCTTTCTCTACTTCAATCTCAACCGGCAAGCCGTGAGTGTCCCAGCCGGCTCGGCGCAGGACGTAGTGGCCGCGCATGGTCTGATATCGGCCATAGAGGTCCTTATAAATGCGCGTCAAAAAATGGCCGATATGAGGCAAGCCGTTAGCCGTCGGCGGGCCCTCAAAAAAAACAAAGGGCTTGGCTTTTTGCCGTTGTTCAAGACTCTTTTGGAATATCCGATTCTGTTCCCAGAACTTGAGTATCTTGGTCTCGGTCTTTTTGAAATCTTTTGGGTCCATGTTAGAATTGTTCTAAGTTATGACTAAAACAGCGATTCTAGCGCTAATCGCGCTTTTTTTGTCGGACATCTATATCGGGATTATGAAGGGCTGGGGTTTGAATCCGTTCGTCAGCGCCAGCTACCATTTCTTGGGCGGCTTTTTCGTGGCCATGCTCGTGTTTTCATTCTACCATAGCGAATTTAAGAAACTGCCGCAACATTTGCGGGTCTTCGTAATCGTTGCCCTGACAATGGCCGTCGGCGTTACTTGGGAGTTTGCCGAATACATCGGCAACAAACTGCTGACCGAACCGATCTACCAAGCCTACGATTTTCATTTCTATTTCATGGGCGATCTTGACGACACCGTCGCCGATCTTCTGATGGACGCCTTGGGGGCAATTATATTTGTCGGGTTTAGTTCGCTAAATCTTCTCAAGCGTTCTAAGGCCCAGAAGAGTTAGCCCGTTTTCCAATGTCTGCGCCGCGGTCTTGACTAATAACAGCCGAGCGGACAAACGTTCAGCGTTTTCATCTTTAAGCACCGGCACTTTTTCGTAAAAATTATTGGCCAGGTTGGCCAGTTCGTATAAATACAAAGCCAGCGGGTTAGTCAGATTGTTTTGTTGGCATTGGTTGATTGCCTCCGGAAACTCAATCAGTTGTTTAATCAGCGCCAATTCCTCTTTTTCTTTTAACTCTCTTACCCCTTCATACTCTATACCCTTTGACCCTATTCCCGGCTCTTGGCTCTTGGCTAGTATATTTCTTAACCGCGCGTAGGCGTACTGAAGATAGGGGGCGCTGTTGCCGGAAAAGTCAAGCATTCTCTGCCAGTCAAAAACCACGTCGGTGGCGCGGTGGTCTTTGAGGAGCTCGTACTTTATGGCTCCGATGGCCACCGCTGAAGCAATTTCATCCCTATCCCTCTCGGCCAGGCTCGGATTTTTCTCGCTGACAATCTTTTTGGCAAGGTCGGTCGCCTTGTCAATAACGTCTTCGGCGAAAATAGTTTTGCCCTCGCGAGTTGACAGTTTCTTTTTATCTTCACCCAAGACCAAACCGTATTTGACGTGTTCCAGTCGAGCCCGATCAAGGCCGAGAATCTTGGCGACGGCAAAGAGCTGCTGGAAGTGGAGCGACTGCTCGTTGCCGACCACATAAAGAATCGCCGAAGGTTGATATTCCGCCAAGCGATATTTCAGATTGGCGATGTCTCGGGTCAGGTAGAGACTGGCGCCGTCGGATTTTTGGATCAGAGCCGGCGGCAGATTTTCCTTTTCCAAATTTACAATCAAGGCCCCCCCTGATTCTTCAAGCAGCCCGTCTTCTTTCATTTCGGCCACCAGCGGTTTCAGACGTTTCTCGTAAAAACTTTCGCCGATGTCGGTGTCAAATTTAACTCCCAGCGCTTGGTAGATTTTGCTGAATTCTTTGAGGGATTCTTCTTTGAACCACTGCCAAAGCTTTAAATTTTCTCCGTCGCCCGCTTCAAGTTTTTTAAATTCCTCCTGGCCCGCCTTTTGAAGTTCCGGGTCAATTTTCATCTGGTCGTGAAATTTCACGTAAAGTTCCTGAAGCGCTTCAATCGGATTTTTTTCAACCTTCTCTTTGTTTCCCCAAAGCTTGTAAGCCGCGATCATATTGCCGAACTGCGTTCCCCAATCGCCCAGATAGTTCCAGCGGATCACTTGATAACCGTTGGCTTGGTAAATATTGGCTAGGGCGTCACCCAAGACCGTGGTCCGCAGATGACCGACGTGCATTTTTTTAGCAATGTTTGGCTGGGAGTATTCGACGATGACTAGTTTCCCCGCCCCCAGATCGCTTTGGCCGTAGTCTGAAATTTGTTGGTGAATCGTTTTGAGTTGGTTTTGAAGAAATTTCTCGCTTAAGAAGAAATTAACGTAACCGCCAACTGCCTCAATTTTTTCGATTTCCTCCGGCAGGCTTTGTCTAATTTTTTCGGCTAGTCGGCTCGCAATCTCCTCTGGCTGCTTAGCCAACTTCTTAGCTAATCCAAAAGCCGCGTTGACGGCATAGTCGCCAAAACTGATTTTCGGTTTCTCAACTACAAAATCAGTTGCTGGGAAACCGAGTCTAGCCAGAGCCGAGTCCGCCAGTTTTTTTATTATTTCCCTTACCATTTTCATCTAATACTAACACGAACCGCCACGGCTTGTCTTTGTATTTGCCGGCGTAATCAACGCCAATTCGTTTGGCGCGCTTGATTTGGCTGGGTTTGATTTTAACGCCCCGATCCTCAAGCCAAAGCCGTTTACTGGAGATTAGATTTTCCCGATTGAGTTGCCTATCAATATCTAAATGTCTGCACAACCTCCCGGGACCGCCTAAATTCTTACTATCAAATCCACACGATCGTGGTAAAATGATAGTGCCGTTTTTGGACTTGATATTCGTTATCGCGCCCCTGATTAACACGGCTGCCGGATAGCCATCCCTTTCGGCCACGATATTTAGGCAATGGTACATCCCGTAGATCAGATAAATATAGGCATGGCCGGGTGGGCCGAACATGACTTCGGTTCGGGTCGTGCGTCCACGCGAGGCATGTGAGGCAAGGTCGTCTGGCCCGCAGTAAGCCTCGGCTTCGGTTATCATAACCGTAGTCTTACGTTTGCCGATTTGCCTAAGCAAAAATTTGCCCAGCAGGTCTTTGGCAACCTGGCGCGTTGGCCGGTCAAAGAATTTTCTTGCAAGCCGGTGAGGTTTCATGGTAAAATAATCCTGATGAATTCATTCGTGGCATTCGGATACATCCCGTTAGAGAGTGTGTATGAACCAAGCTAATCTTGGGCCAAGACTATACTTTTTGACAACAGACTCTCTAACGGGATATATTCGTAGATTTGGATTATATTATTATGGATATGGAAAAACAAACAATTGAAGCGGTGAAAAAAGTTGCGCCGGCCGTGGTCAGCATCGTCATTTCCAAAATGATGCCCAAGATCAAGCAAATTCCGATGGGGCCGTTTTTCGGTCCGTTTATGTTTGGCCTCCCGCCCGGCGGGTTGCCTGAAGGCGGCGACCATTTGCCGGCCGAGGGGGAAAAAGTGAAAGTCGGCGGGGGCTCCGGCTTTATCGTTCATCCCGACGGTTTGGTTTTAACTAACAAACATGTGGTTTTTGATCCGGATGCTGAATACACCGTCATCACCAGTGATGAAAAGGAATACAAAGGCAAAGTCATTTCCCGAGATCCAATCAACGACGTGGCCGTGCTCAAAATTGACGCCAAAGGATTGCCCACCCTCCGGTTGGGAAATTCCAATCGCATTGAATTGGGCCAGACCGCGGTGGCCATCGGCAACGCTCTGGGACTTTTCACCAATACCGTGTCTAAGGGCATAATCTCCGGTCTGGGCCGAAAAATTTCGGCCTCTCTGGGGCAGGGCGGCGAAGTGGAGAACCTGCGAAATGTTATTCAAACCGACGTGGCCATCAATCAAGGCAATTCCGGCGGGCCGCTGGTGAATCTTGACGGCGAAGTCATTGGTATTAACACAGCGATCATCTATGGCGCCCAAAACATTGGCTTTGCCTTGCCGATCAATTGGGCCAAGGCTGATTTGGAAGATATCATCAAACATGGCCGGATCATCCGACCATATATTGGTCTTCGCTATGTCATGCTCAACAAAGCTATTAAAGATAAATATTCTCTGCCCGTTGACTACGGGGCTTTAGTTATCAAAGATCATGTCCCGGGGATGCAGGCGGTGGTGGCCGGATCGCCGGCCCACAAAGCCGGTGTTAAAGAGAATGACATTGTCCTTGAAATCAATGGTGATCGGCTCACCGAAAAGCACGAGCTGGCCGATGTCATCCAAGACCTCAAAGTCGGCGACGAGTGCGAGCTTACCGTGATGCGCGGCGACAAGACGATGAAGGTAAAAACGGTGTTGGAGGAGAGGAAATAGCTAACCGTAGCCGCCCCCAAGGCGGCTTTTTAATACCTAAAAAAGTATTTGCGGTTTGGCCTTGATTTACGGACAGTTTCGTCCTAATATTGAACTATGACTACAGTGATAATCCATAAGGAGCTAACTAAAGAGAAAGATTTAATTGCCGTTCCTCGGCCAGTTTATGAAGAATTTTTGGTGTGGCAGAAAAGAGCCAAAGCGGTTAAAACTTATACCCCGACGCCAGCGGAAAAAAAAATGCTGGCTAAAGCTAGACGTAATTTTGCCTCAGGCAACTATTTTACTTGGGAAGAAGTGAAACATGAACTGGAACTTAATAACTGACCCGCGAGCCCGGAAGCAACTGAAGCGCATTCCTAAAAAGAAAGCTGAACAACTAGCGGGGAGTATTAATGAGTTGAAGGTTGACCCTTATGCCGGCGATGTGGAAAAAGTAGGAGGAGAAAAAAATACTTGGCGCAGGCGGATTGGGTCCTATCGTATTTTTTACGAAATTTATCAAGACAAGAAAATTGTCTATATCTCCGATATTAACCGTAAAACTACCACTACTTATCGAAAAAGGTAGTTAGTACCGGAAGAAGTGCTTAAGCTTTGACTTTTTAGCTTTGAGGAATTTTTGGCAGAATTGCCCGGCCTGGCGGGGGTCGAAGAATTTACAGCTGAAGATCTCAATGAAAGCTCGGTTTTTAGTTTCGTCGAAATGGATAGTGACCGAGGAGGTTTCGATAAACTGCATGGCCGAGTAGCCCAGCAAATCGGCGGCACCGAATCTTTTGATCAGGGGCTGACCGTGACGCTTCATCTTAATGGCGGCGCAAAGTCTGATGATGAACTCTTTGATTTTTCTAGGGTTTCGGATGGAAGCCGGGTCGCAATTATACAAATCCAAAGAGGCAAGCATGCCCCAACATTTTAGTTTGCTATATTTTTGTCTTAAGCTAGACGAGCTAGGCTCAGCGCTCAATTGTTTTTGAGAGAATATTTTCTTGCAGGCTTGGTGTCTTGAGAACTTGGTAGAGGTAGATAAGAATAAATGATACAGTAGTGGTGAAGCAACGCAATTGTTGATATCTTGGATATGGGGCCAGCCGCGACGGGCAACGTTTGACCATTATCCCTTGGGGTGTATAATTTAGGCCATGAGAATAACTTCTTTCGTTACCATCCCCAGAAAGATCACCGGCAGTGAAGAACTGGTGGTTATAACCCGCCGCGAATTTAATAAATTGGTTGAATACCAAGAGCTAAGTGAAGCTGAACTCTTGCATCTCTCTGAAGACGCCAGGAGGCTCAAGAAGCAGGGAAAGCTGATGATACTCAAATCGCTTAAAGACCTGCGCTGAAGTGTGAAAATTTATTACCATCCAAACTTCGCGGCTTCATACCGGAAGCTTCCCACCTTGATCAAGCTAAAAGCGGAGAAAAGGGAGGCTATTTTCAGGAATAACCCTTTCGATAAAACACTCAAGACCCACAAACTCCACGGTAAAATAAGAAGGCTGTGGAGTTTTTCTGTTGATAAGAGATACCGCGTTCTTTTTGAGTTTGTTGGCAGAGATGTGATTTTTCTGGATATCGGCGACCATCGGTTGTATAGATAAAATGCCTGAATATGCCGCAAATCCCAGGGCTCGTTTTGACTATGAAATTCTCGAAACTCTCGAGGCTGGTTTGGTCTTGGCCGGTCATGAAGTCAAGGCGATTAAAAACGGCAAGGTCTCGATCAGAGGCGCCTATGTCAGAATAATCGGCAACGGGGGTTGGCTTGTTGGGGCTGTGGTTTCTCCCTATCAACCGGGCAATCCGCCAGCCGGCGGACTATCTGACTACGATTCCCAGCGCAGCCGCAAACTGCTGCTTAAAAAAAGCGAGCTCAAATACCTGATTGGCAAGTCGCAGGAACGCGGTTTAACTTTGGTACCCCTTCGGCTTTACAGCAAAGGTAATCTGGTAAAACTCGAAATTGGCGTTGGCCGAGGCAAGAAAAAATACGACAAAAGGGAGGCGATTAAGAAGAGGGAGTTTGAAAGAAAAATCAGCCGTCTGGTCAAATAAAAAAGCCCCTCCGGGCTTTGGTGTGAGGCTTCAAAGTCTAAGAAACTGATCCAAGACGTATTTGAAGTTTCTGATTGTCTGGCGATATTCTTCGCCTTGCTCATGATCGTGAGGACTTCTTAGGTAGCGAAGGTCAATGTCCAGACCCGCAAAAACCCTCTCAAGGAGATTGGTAACGATATCCATATAGTGGCCGATTGGAGCATCGCAGTTGAAAATCTGGATAGCTTCAAAAACATTTTTAAGTAGCTGGGTTTCGCCTTTCCCGCCGCCGTAAAACATCATGTTCCAGATCCAGGCGGCCGGGGCAAAGCCCGCTGGCTTGACCTCAAAGTGGCCGTTAACCAACCAGTAATTACCAGATTCATCTTTGATGATGTCCGTGTTGCCAAAGACACTGAATGAAATTTCCGTAAGTATGAAAAGTGATTGTTAAAGAAAACTGGTTTGACAATCCTAGCTTGAATGGATATGATAGTCAACATTGGGCCTGCCCGCCTAAGTTTTTGGGCCTACACCAACGGCGCAAGTGCCGAAGGCAAGTCCAAAAATTTAGGCGGGCCTGACAGGCTTCGATGGAGGCACGTTTACATCGAGCGCAAGTCGAGATTGTCGCCCTCTCGCAAATCAGGCGGCAAACATCAAGTGCAAACTACAACTTTGCAGTTGCCTAATTAATTAGGAAACCGTCTTACCTTCGATTCTCGCTAAGAGGCTAAGGCGCTAACAGCGAGAACTTCTTGATCCTGATTGTCTTGTCGGAATCAAGTCGCACTAACCAAGACAAGTGGCGGATAATTTTGTCTGCTTTCTACTCCGCTACTTAAATCAAAGCGGAACAAACTTGTAGTGCTCGAGTAAATGAGTTCCCAGACGGGGTTTCAATACCCCCAGGTCCACAACAGAAAACTAAAGACCCCACTGTGGGGTCTTTAGTTTTCTGTTGTGGGATATTCTAAATGTAGCGCGAACCTTTTTTGAAAAAAATTTCTGCTCGGCGGCGGGCAAAAAGGAAGGGGGTTGGGGGGAAGGAATTTGTGTGCCAAGCAAGCTT
>CAYILQ010000023.1:0-5198 GCA_964364345.1 uncultured Candidatus Saccharibacteria bacterium
CTCGTCGCGGATTGTGATATCTGAATATCACAATCCGCTTGTCCCTTTGTGCCAGAAGGCAGGGCAATCTCGGCACTGGGACGACCCCTCTGGCCTGTAGGCAACTGAAGCCATTTGTTTATACCAAGCGGCCTCAATCGGAGTATTTTCGCAGATGGCTGGCCTGGTTTTTAACTGGGCCTCGCCTCGGTATTACTCTACCCCGGACTTCCTAGAAGTCAGGGACCCCGCCTACAGGCCAGAGGGGTGTCACGCCCCCACGACCCTCATTACCTCCTCAACTGAAGTGATTCCCTCTAGAACTTTCAGAAACCCATCTTGCAAGAGGGTAATCATCCCTTTCTTGATTGCCATTTCCTGAACCTCCGATATCGCCGGCGATTTCAAAATCAAGGTTTCAATTTCCCGATCAATTTCAAAAAGTTCATAGACCCCAACCCGGCCTCGGTAGCCAGTCTGATTACATTCACCGCATTTGCCGGGGTAATATATCTCCAAGTCTTCACTTAATTTTGAAACGCTGATTGATTTTGGGGCGTTCTCAAAAACTCCTTTGGCTAAGGCTAAGTCATCGGGTTTGATTTTTTGTTTCTGTTTGCACCCAGAACATAACCGTCTGACTAAACGTTGGGCCATGACGGCGTTGATTGCCGGAGCGATAGTTACCGGTTTGACGCCAAAGTTGATCAGCCGGGGAATAGCGCCGGCGGCGTTGTTGGTGTGAAGAGTGGAGAAAACCAGATGGCCCGTCAGGGCGGCCTGCATGGCGATCTCGGCCGTTTCAACGTCTCTGATCTCGCCGACCAGAATTACATCGGGGTCCTGACGAACGATCGAGCGCAAACCGTCGGCAAAAGTGTAACCGGCTTCGGGGTCAACCTGGGTTTGAGAGATTCCGGCGATGTGATATTCAATCGGGTCCTCAATGGTGATTATCTTTGAATCCGGATTGTTGATGTGTTTTACGAAACCGTATAGGGTGGTGGTTTTGCCCGAGCCCGTCGGGCCGGTGGTTAAAACCGCTCCGGTTGTTTTTTGAAGCAAGCGCTTAATTATGTCGAGAACTTCTTGACGCATTCCCAGGTCTTCAAGTTTTTGCCTAATGGCCGTCGGATCCAGAATACGCATAACGATATTTTCACCGTATGCCCCCGGCAGGATTGAGACCCGAACTTCAATGTCGGCGTTTTTTTGTCTAATGGTGAACCGTCCGTCTTGAGGGGCTTCATGGATGTTGATTTTCAGACCCGACATAAGCTTTACCCGCGAGAGCAGCTGGCCGTAACCGGCGGTAGAGAAATTAATGACATCATAAAGAACGCCGTCTAAACGATAGCGCAAGCGAATGTCAGATTCCGTCGGTTCCAAGTGGATGTCAGAAGCTTTAGTCTTCAAAGCTCCGGCGATCAGGATGTTCAAAACCTTAGTCACGGGCAAAGTGGTCAGCCGTTCTTTGAGATCGGCGATATCTTTGATTTGGCTTTCAAGGGAGGCGACTTCGGCCTCGGTGATTTCAACCACTCCCAGAGTAGTTTGAGTTTCTTTGCCCAGTTGGTAGCGGCGCCAGGCGGCCGCCAAGCTTAACTCGGAGACTACCGCTAGCTCGCAGCTGTAACCCTTCTCCTTGAGTTTTCCCAAGATTGCTTGAGTTTGAGGATCATTGGGGTCGCGGACGGCTATCTTGAGACTTCGCCCGGTCTTGGTAATTGCCGCCAGTCCTCCAATGTGGGCGTCGTTTTCGTCAACCGCCAGAACGGCGCTCTCGTCAACCGGGAAAAACTTCAAATTCAAGTAGGGCAAACCCAGCTTCTTGGCCCGGACAATGGCTTCATCTTCAATCTCTTTGACCCGGATTGACTGAATTTTTTCCTCAAGTTCCCTTTCCAGATCTCGTTTTGGCTTTGACGACGTCGTTTGATCCATAATCTTAATTTTAGCATCCCCCCTCCTTAGTTTCTAAAGGATGGTCAACCCCATTAGAGAGTATTGAGTAAATAGTCCCCAGCCACCTCTTTATTTTACTCTAGAAATACTAAACTCTCTAACGGGGTCAACTTTTGGCGTTAGGTCTGGTTTAGCACATCTCTGGCGGCGGTCAATTGTTGATAACCCAATTATCCTTGACCGCCGGTTTGAGCTTTGCTATAATTCCCCTTACGGTTGGTTGCGTTAATGTCCGCTCGAAGGCGGACATTTTACTAAAAGTCAAATGAGATGGTTCCAAAACCCCTTTCTACTGCAATTCCTGATTTTTGACTGTGACGGCGTCAGATTTCACCAAAAGATCCTCAATGTAGCTGCTGCTACACTTCCGGTCTTTTGGTTCATCTTCCTTGTCTCGTTCAAAAATCAGGAATATCGCTACGAAACGGGTTTTGGAACCATCTCAATGTCAAAAATAAAAAATCAAAATGACAAACCCAAAGCAAATCAAAAATTAAAAATCAAAGCTCAAAATTACAAATTAAAAGTCAAAAGTTCTGAATACCTTTGAATTTTGATTTGTCATTTTGACTTTTGAGATTTAATTTTTAATTTTGAGCGCAGCGAACGAACATGTTGGACACCAAACAATTTATTTCTTCAATCAAACAAATCACCGAGGAGAAAGGCATTCCCGAGGCCAAAGTCATTGAGACCATTGAGGCCGCCATTGCCGCGGCCTACAAAAAGGACTACGGCAAAAAGGGCCAGATCATCCGGGCCAAACTTAATTCTGAAACCGGCGACATAGCCATCAGCCAAGTTAAGTTTGTTGTTGAGGGCGTAGATTCGGAGGGTTATGTGATTGGCGAACTGCCGGCGCCCGGAAGTATGGACGACCAGGAAGAGGGACAACAAAGAACCGAACAAAAGAACAGTCAGTTTACCGCCGATATTGCTCGCCCCCGTGCCGACATTGATTCCGGCCTTTGGCACGAAGGGACGGGGACCACGCCAAAGGCGGAGGGGCCAGAAGGCAAAGACAACCTTGGCGCCGGGGCGGTTAAGTTCAACCCCGAAAAGCACCTGACCCTCAAGGAAGCCAAAAAAATCAAGAAGAAAGCCGAAGTCGGGGATGAGATTGTGACCGAGCTTGAAGCCAAAACTGATTTTGGCCGGATTGCCGCCCAAACCGCCAAGCAGGTTATCATTCAACGCCTGCGCGAAATCGAGCGGGGAGTTATTTTTGACGAGTTTAAACAAAAAGAAGGCGAAGTTGTCTCGGGAATAGTTCAGCGCAATGAGCGAAGGATGGTCTATGTTGATCTGGGCCGGACCAACGGCCTTTTGCTCCCGGCCGAACAAATCCCCCAAGAAAATTACCGAATCGGCCAGAGGCTGCGCTTCTTGATTTTGAGGGTTGAGGAAACCAACAAAGGACCGACAGTCCTTTTAACTCGGGCCAATCCCCGGTTGGTATTGAAGCTTTTTGAATTTGAAGTCCCGGAAATCGAAGCCGGCAGCGTTGAGATCAAGGCCATCGCCCGGGAAGCCGGTTCCCGTTCAAAGATTGCCGTGAGTTCCAACGAGGATAGGGTTGATCCCATTGGATCTTTGGTGGGCCAAAAAGGGGTCAGGGTTCAGACGGTAATTAATGAGCTGGGCGGCGAGAAGATCGACATCGCGGAATGGAGCGATGATCCGATTAAATTTATCGCCCACGCTCTGTCGCCGGCCAAGATCCTGGATGTTAAAATCCTTGACGAAAAATATCGGCACGCTTTAGTAGAAGTGGCTGATGACCAATTTTCCCTGGCCATTGGCCGCAAAGGCCAGAATGTTCGTCTAGCGGCCAAACTCACCGGCTGGAAGATTGATGTCCGCGCCCCCCAAGCCAAAATGTCGGCCGAGGAGGCCCTGGCCGAAGAAGCCCCCAAAACAGACGAGACCGCCGAACCGCCAGCTGACGGAGGGGTTGGCGAGGAGAATCAGGCTCCGACGGTACCGTCGGGGCAGGCGGCAGAGCCGAAATAATGACTCCATCACTCAAAAAACTTCCCGATCCTATTTCCCCGGAAATAAAGTTGGGCCGCTACCGGGGCCTGGGCGTTAAAAGAAATCCCGTCAGAGTGGGGGAGCTGGAAATTCAGAACGCCCTTCAAGATCTGGTTCGATTGGCCACGGCCGGCAAGGCCACCGATCAGCCAGCCCAGTTAGGCAATCGCGTTGAGATTGATTTTAATCTGACCGAAAACGGTCGTGGGATTGATGGCGGCAAGAGCCTGAATCACCCCTTGATCCTGGGTCAAAGTAAATTTATACCCGGTTTCGAAGAACAAATTGTGGGCATGACCGCCGGTCAGACCAAAAAGTTTGGCCTCCAGATTCCCGGCAATTATTACCAAAAAAGCCTAGCCGGGAAAAAACTCGATGCCCAAGTGACCCTAAAGCAAGTCGCGGTTTTGATCGGGCCCAAATTGGACGACGATTTCGCCAGAAGCCTTGGCCGGTTCTCGGGTCTTGACGAGCTCAAAGCCAACGTCTCACAAGGCTTGCGCCTGGAAAAAGAAGCCAAAGAACGGGATCGGGTTCGGACGATTATTCTGGATCGGATAGCTGAATCGTCTGAATTTGAGGTCCCCAAAGTCTTGATTGAAGAACGGCTTGATTCCTTGATCCGCGGGTTCGACGAGGAGCTCCATCAAAATAGCTTGGAACTGGGACTTTATTTGGCCCAAATTAAAAAGACCCAGGACGAATTGCGAAATGATTGGCGGTCCAAAGCCGAGTCCCAAGTGAAGCGCGGTTTGGTGACCAGAGCCGTGGCTGAAGAGGAAAACATCACCGTGGCCGACGAAGAGATAGCCCGGGAAGTCTCGGCTCTGGTTGGCCAATGGACTAAGGGCGGAATGGCCCAGACTCTGGCCGGAGTTGACCCCGAAGTCATCAAGCAAAAAATCGGCGAGGCGGTTTTGAAGGAAAAGGTGCTGGTGTTTTTGGAAGAAAACAACCTGTAAAATCCGGCAAGCATATGCTTGCCGGATTTTACAGGTTGGCGCGTTGTTTTGCGGCGACTTAAAAAACAAACGCCCCGTTTGGCGGGGCGTTTGTTACCAAAATTTCGGTTGGCCGGGGGTCCCCGTTGTCGAAGACAGCGAAGATACCCACAGTTTTTCCCTTGCAGTATTTAGAAGCTCGGCTTATTTTAACTAGACGAGCCGTTGTTGAGTCCCCGCCAAAGTTTTTTGGTCATCCAAAAAAATAGGCGGGGGCAC
>CAYILQ010000023.1:5208-9704 GCA_964364345.1 uncultured Candidatus Saccharibacteria bacterium
CCCCGCGCGGTTTTGCCCCCCCCCAATATTTTTTTCCAAAAAAAAAAAAGTTCGGCCGGGACTCGGTATTACCGCAAGGCCACGAAATCCCAGTCGGTATCTACTACTATACTACTACATAATGGTATTGTCAAGTTGGTGAGTGAAATGTTTACCTCATATAATCTGTCCTATTTAATCATCCGTCTTGGTCTAGCCGCGGTCTTTTTATGGTTTGGCATTGATAAACTTATCCATCCGGCCTACTGGCTTGAAGCCTGGGTCCCTGTTTGGCTGATCGTTTTTTTGGCTAAAATCAGCTTTTCCGGCGTTCAATTCATATACATCGCCGGTATTTTTGAGGTCTTGGTCGGTTTGAGTTTGATTGCCGAAATTTTTACGAAATTTTTCGCCGGCCTTGCTATTTTGTTTCTGTTTGCTATTGTTGTAACCAACGGCTTAAACGAAATCATGGTCAGAGACGTTGGCCTGATGGCAAGTTTTCTGGCGATAGTCTTCTGGCCCAATAAACCCCACTAGAGATAACTTGGCTAATACAATCAAACTATCCGCAACTGGAATCTCTAGCGGGGTTTTGAGATGACCTCAATAATTCATGAACGAAAACGCCCAAGAGCCAAAACTTGAAACAGCGGCCAAAACCGCGATTGAGAAATCACCCTATCTTCAACTGGCCCTGCCCATCTCGATTATAATCGCCGCCCTGCTGATTTCGGGTTCGCTTTTTTACGCCAAGACTAGTCCTCAAAACGCCGGCCAGAGCGGCCAAGCGGTTATCGGCGACCAGTTGGCTAAGGTTGAGATGAAGATCAACGCCGATGACCACATCCTGGGCAGCAAAAATGCCAAAGTAACAATTATTGAGTACAGTGATTTCCAGTGCCCGTTTTGCCGGCGATTTTGGAAGGAATCCCTCCCCCAACTAAAAAAGGAATACATTGACACCGGCAAGGCGGTATTTGTCTACCGCCATTATCCCCTGGACTTTCACCCGGGGGCTTTCCCGGCCGCCAAGGCCAGCGAGTGCGCCGCTGAACTTGGCAAGTTCTGGGAGCTCCACGACAAAATCTTTCAGGAACAAGATAAGCTTGGCCAAGGCACGGTCCAGTTCACGGCCGCCGACATTAAAAACTGGGCTGGCCAGATTGGTCTAGAAGCCGGCAATTTTAACCGGTGCTTGGATTCGGCAAAATACGACAAACGGGTCAGCGGCGATCTTGAGTCCGGCGCCGCGGCCGGCGTCAGCGGCACGCCAACGGTTTTTATCAGTGGCCAGAGAATCGTGGGCGCCCAACCCTACGCCAACTTTAAAGCCGTGATTGATAGTTTATTGAAGTAACTTTTGTTGGAACGGTTAGTCTGCTACAGTAGAAACCGGCATTAGCCGGTTTTTGCGTCCCCCATGAAAAACATCTATCTAGATTATGCCGGGGCTACACCTTTGGATCCTCAAGTTGAGCGGGTGATTTTGAGGCATTTGAAGAATTTCGGCAATGCTTCTTCGGCTCATGCCATTGGCCGGGCGGCAAAGAAGATTATTGACGATTCACGCTTAACCGCAGCTGAAGTTCTCAATTGCCGACCGACGGAAATTGTTTTTGCCGGTTCAGGCACCGAGTCGGCCAACTTGGCGGTTTTTGGCGCCGCCCGAGCTTATAAAAGTTTCGGTCGGCATATTGTTACCACCAAAATTGAACATCATGCGGTTTTACGCGCCTGTCAGTATTTAGAGCGAGCCGAAGACTTTAGGGTCGCTTATCTTGACGTCGAAAAAAACGGTATCGTCAATCCCGAGGCAGTCAAAAAAGCTCTGCGGTCAGATACAATTTTGGTTTCCGTCATGTACGCCAACAATGAAATCGGCGCCCTCCAGCCAATTAAGGCGATTGCGAAAATCATTCGAGATTTTCGCAATCGTCAGCCACAAACTACTCACCCCGAAAAGCTTCGCAACGGGGCAGGCTACTCACTACAAACTGGTGGGAAAACTCCGTTTTTCCACACTGACGCCTGCCAAGCCGCCGGCGCTTTGGACCTCAATGTCCAAGAACTGGGGGTTGATTTGATGACCCTAAATGGCTCAAAAATTTACGGGCCCAAAGGCACGGGCTGTTTGTTTGTCCGACACGGCATATCACTGGCGCCGGTAATTGTCGGCGGCGGCCAAGAACGCGGTCTCCGGGCCGGCACCGAAAATCCGGCTTTGATTGCCGGTTTTGCCAAAGCTCTGGAAATTGCCGATAGAAACAAAGAA
This sequence comes from uncultured Candidatus Saccharibacteria bacterium, assembly GCA_964364345.1. Taxonomy (GTDB): domain Bacteria; phylum Patescibacteriota; class Minisyncoccia; order 2-02-FULL-40-12; family IGHO2-01-FULL-4-A; genus CAYILQ01. Next base: position 7,463 of record CAYILQ010000023.1, read on the forward strand.
AAAGAGTCGGCCCGGCTGACAAAACTTAGAGATTATCTAATTGCCGAAATCCTGAAAAAAATCCCCAGCGCCCGGCTTAACGGCGACCCCAAGCTCCGATTACCCAATAATATTAACATTTCCTTCAAAGACATAGACGGCGAGATGCTGATGCTAGCTTTGGACCAAAAGGGGATTCAAGTCTCAACCGGCTCGGCCTGCACTGCCACAATCCGCCAGTTGGCGGACGGCCCCTCCCATGTCATCGGAGCCATCGGCAACCCCGCTGGTTGGGGAAACCTCCGCCTCACTCTCGGCCGCCAGACAACAAAAAAAGACCTTAGCCATATCACTAAGGTCCTTACCGAATCCGTCAGGCGGTTGAAAAATAACTAACCCCGGCCGGTATTCTTGAAATAGTACGAACCGTTAAATTTTTCAAATTGAGATTGATTGAAAAATTTACTGCTTTGGCGGCAAATTCTTTGTTCTTTCAAATCTAATAAAAGAAAAAGTCCCGAAGTAAAAACTCCGAGATCTTGTGCGGCAGGTTCGCCGCTTAGTCTTGTGCCGCGATCATGAATCACGATACCTTGGCTGGAACTCTCTGCTCGAGGTACTCCGTAACCCACCCGATCTTCTCTTTCGGGAGATTGGCCCTGATCCACCTGCTAACTTGTCGGCCCGTGGAGATGTGAATGATGACCTCGAGTCCGGTGAAGTGACCGCCGCCGTCAACTGTAGCCTCGACCCTTGAAATGCGACCGGGGACAATCCCAAGATAGTTTGCACAGGCGAGCACTTCTTGCTCGTCCCATGGCAGAGCGGCGACAACTACCGCCGTAGGCGATACGAAAGTATTACAGTAACAGGCCAGCTGGGCTCCGAGTTGTTGCCCGTGACAGTGGCCGTTCGTGTGGTCGTGGTCTGGATGTCCGCAATTCCTACACTCTTCGCCGGTAATCATGGCTACCTCCTTACTCCTTGGTTGGAAATGTTCACAAAAAGCCGTGTTTACTGTATCAGAAAAATAGGAATTTTACAACCAAAAAGAAAAAAGAAACCTTTTCGAGTTTCTGCTCCAAAATCTTATGAAAAATTTTTCCGTCCCCCAATATCCCCGAAGCAGAAACCTTGTTTCGCTACGGGGCAGACAAAATATGGTTCGCGCCGATGTTTTTCTCCGGGTTCTTTTGCGATTTTTATTGGTGCGGCTCCCTCTGGCTCGCGTTTTTCTAAAGTGTCCGCCCATCAGGAGTTGAACCTGAAACCTTGGGCTTAAGAGGCCCCTGCTCTGCCAATTGAGCTATGGGCGGATTTGTGGCAACTATTGTAGCAGATTTTTTTAGAAAATTAAAGCGGGGCGGGTGAGTTGGAAAACGGGTACCGCAACGGCCAACAAGGTGAAAACAAAACTGGCGGAAGTCTTCAGCACCAGTTCGCGAGTGGCCCCCTTGATGATCAAGGATAAAGCCGAAATCATAAAGATCAGAAGCGAGTAAAGTATCAAAATCTGGTTAAGGTTTTTTGATATTTTATTAATTCGCGGCGTTGTCGCCGCCGTGTTAAAAGTAATTGCCTTTTCAGCCGTGTTGAAAACTGCTTTGATTGGGCTTGGTGTTTTGCTTATGTTGGGACTAGCCGTTGGTTGGGGTTTTGGCGTTGAACGGATCACCACTAACGGCTTTGGCCCAGGCGTGCCGAAAAGCTGGACCACCAAGATGCCCTCGGTGTTTTGGATTTTCGCCGGCGCCACCGCCACTCCAATTTCTTTGTAGCTGGGATTTAAGAGATTGGCCCGATGAGTTAAAGATTGGGCCCAGGCGCTGACGGTATCAGGCGCGCTCAAAAAACCAATGGCCAGATTTTCTCCCGCGTAAGCGTAATCATATTTGTTGACCTCGATCCAGTGCCAGGGCGAGATACCATTGGGGCTGAAATGGGCGAAGTACTGGTTATCAATCATGTCTTGAAGTTTTTGGGAAGCGGCGGCGTCAAGAGTCGGGCTTTCGGCGAGCTTCGGAAAGCCGAGCGAGTTCCGGAGCTGGTTGGTCTGGGCGATCACTTCTTCTTTGGAAAATAGGGGACCGCCGGTGATTAAGCCGGTTAATTGAAACCCCGAATAAGAAAAAACCGCTTTGATGATTATTAAAGCGACGAAGTTCCAGAAGATGAATTTGTTGTTCCAAATGAATTTCACCTAGTTGCGCCCTTTGTTTGAAAATGCGCGAACCTTTTTTGAGCGAAACTGACGCTCCGCCCC
>CAYILQ010000024.1:0-9251 GCA_964364345.1 uncultured Candidatus Saccharibacteria bacterium
AAAATCCCGAGAAATCGGGACCCCCGCAAGGCACTAGCACAGGTGCTGCACGGCTAACACTAGAGACTAGAAGGCTGGAGGCTGGAGGCTGGAAATTTTCCAGTTCCCAGCCTCCGGTATCCAGCCTCCGGAGTGATGGCCGGTGAAAGAGTAATCTTTCACAAAAACAACCAACTCATAACGGTGAAATCCAAGCTAAAGCAATCACCAACTTTGAATTTCTAATTTCCAATTGGGGATTAGCAATTTGGAGTTGGTAATTGCGAAAGCGGGGTAATACCGTGGCAAGCTGACGCAATTACCAATCACCAATTTCCAACTACTAATCGGGAATTGGCAATTAGAAATTGGTAATTGCGAAAGCGCCGTAGAGACTTTGATTGTGGGACTTGCGATGTCCCACAATCAGGATAGCGACACGAAAAGTAAAACGCTATAAAACGTTGGCCCGCCAAAATTTTTGAACTAGCACCTTCGGTGCAAAGCCGAAGGCATGTTCAAAAACTTAGGCGGGATGGTATAGTCCATACAATTAGTAATAGTTGAAGAATATGGTCGTCAGCTCGTCAGGTGATATGTAAAGTCGCCTAGCCGTATGATAAAATAAATACAGCTAAAATCAGCTCATATCGGGGGAACCCCGACTGGTAATCCCGAGGGAAGTTAGGACCATGTGCCACATACTGACAGCCAGAAAAAACCAGTTTATAATTGTTACTGATAGACAAATAGAAATTCTGGCCGGATGTATTTTAGGGGACGGATATATTTATCCAAAAGGCGCCATACAAATCGAGCAGGGAATAGGGCAAAAAGATTATCTGCTTTGGAAATTTAAACAGTTAAAAAATATTGTATCGGTAAAACCAAGGTTAGTCACCAGAAAACGACGCGATGGAAGCGTCGGCCAATCTTGTAGGTTTGTATTAAAACAATACTTTAGATCGTGGCGTAGAATGTTTTACCCGAATGGCAAGAAAGTAATAAATGACAAGGTTTTGAACCTTATCACACCTCTTTCTTTGGCCGTTTGGTATATGGATGATGGCTGCAAGAAAAATAATTACACCTTAATAATCTCTACTGATTCTTTCAGCAAAAACAGTATCAGTAAGCTTAGAAAGTTACTGAAAAGTAAATGGAACATCAAAACCAGAATAAAAATTAAAAAATATGGAGAGAAAAAGTATGAGAGATTAACGATCGGCAGTTACGATTTGGTAACATTCATTGATTTAATCCGTCCGCATATTATACCGAGTATGTTGTACAAAATTTCTGACCCCTTAACGACTTACTCGATTAAACGCCGACATAGGCTTTGATCGAGGGATAGTAAGTGATGAAGCTTCGGCTAATGGCTTACTATAAAACGCTGGTCCAGTTTTTATACAAAAACTGGAAAGGTATAGTCTAACTTTTCTTTTAATATCAAAAAGAGAAAGGACTGGTTCCCTTAAGTGGGGAAACGAGCGCAACCCCTGTCGTCTGTTATACGTGTCAGACGAGACTGCCCGTCCCAATGCCGAGATTGCTTTTTATTGAAATTAACGAGCCCGACTTTGTCTGCGGTCCCAAAAGGGACTTTGCCAAAGGTGCGGGATGTCAAAGACTGGTTCAATATCGGTATCGGGACGGGAGGAAGGCGGGGACGACGTCAAGTCAGCGTGGCCCTCTGATGCCCTGGGCTACACACATGATACAATGGGTGTTTACAATGGGTTGCCAAGCCGCGAGGCGGAGCTAATCCCATCAAAGGCACCCCCAATTCGGATTGGAGGCTGAAACTTGCCTCCATGAAGCCGGAATCGCTAGTAATCGCGGATCAGCACGCCGCGGTGAATACGTTCTCGAGCTTTGCACTCGGGTCGCCGTGCGATTAAGTAAGCCACCAGGCACTTTCTGAAATTCTAGGGAAGTGATTGGCAAATAAGACACAGTATTTGAAGCGAAATCCCAGGTCCGATGCCGCGAGGCTCGGACTGAAGGGGGAAAGTAGCAGTTATCAGCTTGAATGTCGGTTAAAGGCCGGATATGTAGGTCATCCTGCGAGTGCATGGAGAAACCTACTGTGTTCCATACGCATATTCGGTATCGTGACGTCGAGATGATAACAAGGGTTTACTTAGTTACCACGGGAGATCTTGTTTGACCCTCGTTGTTGTGCTAACATCGAGGTATAGGGTGAGTAATTACTCTAAATGTCATGCAAGAAGTCAGCAGCGCTCGTAGTACCAAACGGCTAGATTTGAGACGAAGCAATTATCTCAAGACGCCGTATGGGAAGGAGCAAATCTATAAAGAAAAGCTAAATCCGCATTATGTGGCTGGATTTATTGATGGTGAAGGGTGTTTCTCGATTAGTATTGGTAAACACAAAACCTTAAAAAGGAAATTTGAAATCAGACCGGAGTTTGATATTGAACTGCGGGCTGATGATACCGATATCCTCGAGAGGATCCTAATCACCATCGGCTGCGGAAAGATTTATGATCAATCTTATGAGAGATATGGTTGGTTTCCGCATGCTAGGTATAAAATTACCAGCACAAAAGATATGGCTGATTACTTATTTCCCTTCTTAGATAGGTATCCTCTCCAAGCCAAGAAAGCTGAAGTATATAAGTACTTCAAAGAAACGGTTCTGATGTTTCTAAGAAAGGAACATCTGACCGACAGTGGGCTGGAGAAGATATTGAAACTGAGAGAGAAAATAAGAAAAATCGGAAAGAAGGCCAGAACTCATTTTGGAGATAAGCCCTATTACAGGGTTATAGAAACCGCCAGGGTACGGGAAAACCGTTCGCCCGGTGGTGTCTGAACACTCGACGAGTAATTGTCAGTGTATTAGAATACCGCCCGTCAATCCAAAGGAGCCGGGAATACCCGAAAGCCTCGCTTTAGCGGGGACCACGGTAGGCTCGGTAACGAGGGATAAGTCGTAACAAGGCAAGGGTAGGGGAACCTGCTCTTGGATCACCTCCTTTCTAAATTGCTGAAGGCAATTTAGTCCTGAGCAAGGTCTTTGAGACCAAGTCGAAGGACTAGCTTAGTGATTTAGAAAAGCGTCGATATACATCTCGTAATGTATGGCCAACCGATGCGGCCTAATCCATCGGCGTTCGTGAGCACCGAACAGTTCACAAAAAAATCTGGTTAACGATAAGAGATTGGGTAAATGGCAAATGATTTAGTATAATAACATCAATGTCGCTCAATGATATTGAGGTTATCTTTGGGAAGATTAATTTCGCCGCTATGCTCTTTGTTTTTATTTTCCTTATTTATTGGACGTATGTTTTCGTGATTATTTACCACCTGGTCCGCTTCGGTGTCGGTCCAAAGCCCAAACTATTCGCCATGATATTCTTGGCGGGAGCGGTCATCCTATTCACCGCGGCGATTTATTCCTTCAGCCGGGTAGACTTAACTAAATTGAACATTCCCTTCCCGGGCTATTAAATGTTCTCATTTATCACAAAATCAAAATACAGTTTTGAGGGCGAGAAGCCATATGAGAAAGTAATTATTCTCCTTTATCGCCATTGGTTTATTATTCTCGTTAGCGTTCTTGGATACATTATTCTAGCCGCCATTCCCCCGATTATTCGCACGTATTTTTCAGGACATATAACCACTCTGGGGCTGGAAGATACTTTTAACTTTCTGGCCGTTGTTTATTATCTTTTCTGGTGGCTGGGGCTTTTTTATCAAATCACCATGTACTTGCTTGACACCTGGATTGTCACTGATCACCGGCTTTTGGACAACGAGCAGCACGGCTTCTTCAACCGGACTCTTTCTGAAACGCACCTATCCCGAGTTCAAGATGTATCAGTAAACATCCGGGGTTTTATCCCTACTTTTCTCAATTACGGCAATCTCGAAGTTCAAACCGCCGGCACCGAGCCTAAGTTTGTCTTCAAACAAATCCCCAGGCCCAATCGAGTCAAGGCCATAATCACCGACGCCTTTAACAATTACCTCCAGGTTCACAAAGACGGCATCGAGGTCCACGAACGCCAAAGCGGCGTGTAAAACGCCCAAATCAAAACAGCCCCGGCGGGGCTGTTTTGATTTGGCTTCACTTTATCTGGTAGGTAATCGTTACGTTGACTCTAATTTCGTTCTCGCCGGCTGGCACCTCGGGGCCACCGCCGCCATAACCGCCTTTCTCTAGCGCCCGACCCTCAAGGAATATCGGCGGCGGAAAACCGGCAAATCCTTCAGAAAAGTTCACAATCCGGCCGAGCTTTATGCCTAACTGCCCTTTGAGCTCGCTGGCTTTTTTCTTGGCGTCGGCAATGGCTTCGGCTCTGGCTTCGGCTTTTAATTTCTCGGGCTCGTCAATCTGAAAGCTCAAGTTGCTGACTTGATTTACGCCGGCGCTAACAATGCCGTCAATAACATCGCTGACCTTGGCTAGATCTCTGACTTTCACCTGCATTGTTTGATTCACCTGATAGCCCTTGATTTCGGGTCTGTCAAATTGCGGGTATTTGTATTGGGGGTAGATATTATAGGAGGTCGTCTTGATGTCTTTCTCGTCAATCTTTTGTTTTTTCAAAAATTCCGCCACCGATCGGGACTTTTTGGAATTTTCGTCCTGGGCCGGCTTGACCTGGCTATCTTCAGTAACAATGGCAAAGTCCACCAGGGCCACATCGGGCTTGGCCAAGACCTTGCCCTCGCCCGAGAACGAAACGGTATTGGTGGTGGCCGCGGTATTGAGTTTCTGGTTGGTACTGACCAGAATAAATAGCGACGTCACCGCCAAAAATACGGCCCCGAGCCAAGCAAGAATTGTTTTTTGTGTATTAGTCATCCTTCCTATATTATCATTAACTATGCCCGTCCAGCAACAAATCTACCTAATTCTACACAATATCCGCAGCGCCTACAATGTCGGCTCTATTTTTCGCACCGCCGATGCGGCCGGGATCACTCGAGTGTATTTATGTGGGATTACCCCTCGACCGCCCCACTCCAAGATTGCAAAAACCGCGTTGGGAGCCGAGAAGATTATATGGTGGGAATATCATAAACAAATCTCACGACTTTTAAAAAGATTAAAGGACAACGGAACACGGATAATTGCCTTGGAACAAACACCCGGGTCAATAAATTACAGAAAATTCAAACCTAAATTCCCTTTGGCTATTATTGTTGGCAATGAGGTGCGAGGCCTAAATAAAAGAATCCTGTCGCTTACGGACAGGATTATTGAGATTCCGATGTACGGCCAAAAAGAAAGCTTAAATGTTGCGGTTGCGACCGGCGTCGCGATTTATAAAATAATAGAATAACCAGCGCTATAGAATAACCAGCGCTAGTGAATGGTGGATAAGCTAGTCAGCCCCCGTGGTAATCCATATGCGGCCGCATACAAATTACCACCGGGGTATGGGGTATCAAGATATGCCTATGCAAACCAAAAAAGCAAAAACGTTTAAAAATATAACGCGCGCAATACTATCCGTCCTTGCTGACATGCCAAGGGTTTTAGAGATAGGCTTTTCGAGAAAATCGCTAACTCAAAAAATGATGCTAATGGAACTCGGTTTCGATCCTTTTCAAATTAACAAAACCTTGAAAAGACTAACAAAACAAGAATATTTAGACAAAAAATTGGACGAAAAATTAGAAAAGTACCGACTGGCTCAAAAATGTATTGACAAAATAAATTTCCTCAAACTTGAGAGCGCGAAGTTAGAGCTCCAATCAAAAAAGTGGGATGGTTACTGGCGTGTAATTATTTTTGATATCCCCGAAGAGAAGAGGCAAATCAGAAACGTATTCAGAGAAAAAATCTATGAGTGGGAATTCTACAAATTACAAAATAGCGTCTTTGTTTACTCGTTTGCCTGTGAAAAAGAAGTCGGAAATATAGCAAGAATACTCGGCATCGAAAATTGTGTATTAATTCTTAAAACAAAACATTTGGGATACGCGGAGAGCCGGGTTAGACGATTTTTCGGCATCAGTTAATTGGAATCATGGTAATTCATATGCGGCCGCATAAGAAATATCATGACAAAGCGGGATGAGGCTACCATACAAAACTCTCGAGCGCAAACTGCTGGCAAGGTATAAAAGAATTATCGCCGTGGACGAGGTGGGCATGGGTTCGCTGGCTGGGCCGGTGGTGGTCTGTGCCGTAAAATTTAACAAAAAATTTTTCCGGAAAAAGCGGCCAAAGTTACACTGGTTGAGGGACTCAAAGTTGTTGTCTCCGAAAAAAAGAGAGGAATTTGCCAAGAATCTGTTACAAGTTCCGGGTTTCAAGTTTCAGGTTTGCTACTGTTATCCCAAAACTATAGACCGTCTTAACATCTATCAAGCGGCCCGATTGGCAATGCGTCGAGCCGTATTACGGCTCGCAAACTCGAAATCCGAAATCAGAAATCCGAAACAAACTCAAAATCAAAATAATCAAAATTCAAAACAGTTTTTGTCATATAAGAATTTGAATTTAGATATTGTTTCGAATTTCGTGCTTCGTGCTTCAGATTTAAGAACCATAGTACTTATTGATGGCCCTCACAAAATTGCCGGTCTCAACCTCGACCAAATGCCGATCATCAAGGGCGACCGCCGAGTCTTCGCCATCGCCTGCGCTTCAATCATCGCCAAGGTCTGGCGTGACCGGATGATGACCCGCTACGCCAAACGCTACCCCGGATATGGGTTTGAGAAGCATAAAGGATACGGAACAAAATATCATAGAGCTCAATTGGCTTGTCTCGGCCCAATAACAATCCACCGTTATTCATTTGCTCCAGTCAAACAAATGATGATAAAATGACGACATGAGTAAATCATTCGCGATAATTGAAATACTGGTGGGTCTTGGTTTGATAGCCTTTATTTATCTTTCTCTACTTGGAAGCGGCTTCTTTAATACTTATCGAGGGAGAGGTATTGGGCTCTGGAGTTTGTTGCCTGGGGTTTTGCTGTTGATAGCCGGTATAGCTGGCCTAGCTGGGCATAAATTCAGGAAAATACAGGTAGTGGCTATGGAGGTGTTCATCCTAGGTTTTATCTTGTATCCCTTAGATAGTTATAACTCATATTTTTTATACTATCTATTATTCGGACACCCTCTACGATTTTTAACTGTGCCTCTATTTTTTCTCATCGCCGGCTATGTTAATTCTTCACTCTTAAGTACCGATTTTAGATCGAAAAGTCTCGTGAAAATATGGTTTCTTACACTCTTAATTTTTCCTTTAACCTTGGTTTGGCTTGATGAACTATCGATACTTAATGTCTATGCCTACATCTTGCCTGGCTATGGGTTACCTCATTTTATTGGTGGGGGATTCCATACTTTAGAATTGATTGAATTGTTTCCGCTATGTTTTGTTCTAATTCCACTAGGTATTTACCTACAAAGAATAACGACTTCTAAGTTATGAGTCAGACTAAAATCGCCATCAATGGTTTTGGTCGCATTGGCCGGATTTTTTTCCGGCAGGCGTTTGCCTTGCCCTCCGAAGCCTTGGCGAAGGAGGGGGCGCCCCAAATTAAAATTGTGGCTATCAATGACCTTGGCTCGCTGGAAAATCTGGCCTATCTTTTGAAATACGACAGCGTCTATGGGCCCTATGAAAAGGAGGTCAATTACTCTGCCGATATTGGCAAACTGGTTATAGATGGTTACAAGGTAGCAGTGCTGAATGAAAAAGATCCGGCTAAGTTACCTTGGAAAGATTTGGATGTAGATATTGTCGTTGAATCAACGGGGGTTTTTGACTCCCGAGATCAGGCCGCGGCCCACCTTGACGCCGGCGCCAAGCGCGTCATCATCACCGCCCCGGCAAAAGACGAGATTACTCCCGTAGCTACACCCAACATAAACGAGGAAAGCGCCAAATTGGATAAAATCACCTCCAACGCTTCCTGCACCACCAATGCCGTCAATCCGGTAATCGCCGTGATGATGGCCAACCCGGGCATCAAAAAGGCGGTTCTTAACACCATGCACGGTTATACCGCCAGCCAGGGCTTGGTTGACGGCCCGGATAAAAAGGGGGATTTCCGCCGCGCTCGCGCCGCCGCCCAAAACATCGTGCCCTCAACCACCGGCGCCGCCAAAGCCACCATCCGATCAATACCCTGGCTGGAAGGAAAATTCGACGGTCTGGCCGTTAGGGTTCCGGTGATTAGCGGCTCGTTAATTGATTTGACTTTTGTCGCCGCCCGGCCAACTTCGGTTGGAGAGATAAATAATATCTTCAAAGAAGCGGCTGGCCGTCCGGAATGGCGAGGCGTTTTAACCATCACCGAAGAGCCCTTGGTCTCAACCGATATTCTCAAAAATCCCCACGGTTCAATTATTGATTTGGCCTTAACTCGTGTTGTTGACGGCGATTTGGTCAAAATTTTTTCCTGGTACGACAACGAGTGGGGCTACGGCGCGATGCTTTTGAAGCATGTCCTGGCCGTGGCTCAAATACTCTAGCCAGTTTAATCCGGCCGGCCAAAATGCAGAAACTTTTTGTCAAAGACATCATGACCCCGAACCCAACCGCCATCGGGCCGGAGGATTCGGTTATCTATGCCGCCAAGCTCATTGCCGACGGCAATTTCAATGGTTTGCCGGTGATTGATAGTGAGAACAAAGTTATTGGGATACTCACTGAATACGATTTGATTTCTAAGGGCGAGGCGCTTCACCTGCCGACCCTGATCAATATCTTGGGCAACATTGATTTTTACCGAAAGGACAGCGGTTTGGTAAAAGACGAGCTCAAAAAACTGTTGCTGATTAAAGTAAAAGACATTATGAACCCCGTGCCTCTGGTAGTTCGGGACGACGCCCCGATTCAAATGCTGGCCGAAATGTTTGCCGAACACCATCGGGTCAATCCCATTCCGGTGATTGATCTCACTCACAAATTAGTCGGCGTGGTCAGCCGTTACGATCTAGTCAGGTTTTTTGCCGACCGCGCCAGCACACCCCGGATTGAAGCCGATAAACCGGAGGTTTTGGAAAAGAAAACTCGGGATTTTGTCGCCGATCTGGGCCAAAGGTTTGTTTTGGTGTCCCGCGGCCGGGCCAGATTCTGGCCCTTTGTAAGTTTCCTTTTTATCATTGTTGGTTTCGTTATCGCCTTCGCCATCATTTTAAGAATCGCCGTCAAACGTTGATCAGGGGCCGCTACCCTTACCCACCTTTAGCGGGCAAGCGAAAATAATGAGATGGTTCCAAAACCCGTTTCGTAGCGATATTCCTGATTTTTGAACGA
>CAYILQ010000025.1:0-9125 GCA_964364345.1 uncultured Candidatus Saccharibacteria bacterium
ACGTTGTCGGTTTTCGACGCCGGTTTCCTAGCTCCCATGATTTTGGATCATAACCCAGCGCGCAATTTTTGGAAATCATATCGCGTCAGGGTTAAGAACGTTGGATTATGAACATAAAGCGGGTGGATTTGCCGAAAAGTTTTGCCGTAATCGCCAAGGGTAAAAAAAACGCGGCTAGTATTAGATTATAAATGCCGAAAAATCGGGCAAGTCTCGGATAACCTTTTTCGGTCAGCAACCGTTTGATGCCTGATAACCAGTCGTTTGGCACCAAACTGTATTTAACTTTAAGAACCCTAAAACCCGCGCTTTCGGCCAAACGTTTAAACTGTTTTTCGCCGAAGATATAGAAATGGCGGGGGGCGTCAAAACCGGACCAATAGCGTCCAAAAATAATTCTTTCCCAGGAGTCAAAGTTTGGCACACTGATTAAGGCAATAGCCGCCGGATTCATGATTGAGTTGAGTTTTTCCAAGGCCCGCTTCGGCGACAGCATATGCTCAAGCACAAAAAACATGACGGCAATGTCAAACTTCAGATTGCCGAAATCGTGTTCTTCGAATGTGCCCGTGATAACACTCAAACCGTGGATATTTCTCGCAGTTTCAGCGCTAGGGGCATCCAATTCCAGCCCGAACACCTGATCGGGTCTCCCCAGATAAGCGAGAAAATCACCGCGGGCCGAACCAACTTCCAGCAATTTGCCGCCCTTGGCCAGTATCGGTTTAATGAGCAGTTTATCAGGCAGCCAGAGAATTTTTTTTATAAATCTTACGACGGCATTCTTTGCGCCGTAGGGAATATACTCCCCCTGGTAATATTGAGGCAGGGTCGAGGCCGACGGTCTTGGATTTAGATACACCAGGCCGCAGTCCCAACACTGGACATAGTTGAACAATCCCGGCTTAAGCAGGTAATTATCAACCAGATTAGAGTAAACCGTTCTAAAACCCCGGCTCTGGCAAATATCGCAACTGACAGTTTGGTAATTGGAGCTCAAGCTCATTTGACAGTTGAATGACCGACCCGGGTTATGATTTCAGCAATCAGGTCCGCCTGTTTGTTAATGTCGTAATTCTTCACCACCTCAAGGCGGCCGTTTTCGCCAAGATTTTTTCTCAATTCCCGGCTTTCAATCAATAAAGAAAGTCTATCAACCCATTCGTCAACGTTGCCCGCCAGATACCCGTTGAATCCACTTCTTATCACCGTAGGATTCAGGCCGACATTGGCAGCCACAATTGGAATGCCGATACTCATGTATTGCATCATTTTTCCGCCCAGTCGTCCTTTGTTAAAAGGCGAATTGTCTAACGGCATCAAACCAATGTCAAATTCCTGCAGATCCGCTACTTGGGTGGCCAGATTCCATCTTTTCCTTACCAGATTAACACCGGCCAGGTCATAATCATCGGCGGCGCCAATAGTCATTATCCTGGTCTTATCCCCGTATTTTTGGGCCAGCTTTATAAACACGGGGTCCAGAACTTTGAGCAAATAGGTGGTCAGCGGGCTGCCCAGCCAACCGATCGTTACCACCTCGCTGACGCGCTCCGGAGCCGGCAGAAAGTAATTGGTGTCAATTGGGCAGGAAATGATGGTTACCTTGTCATTAAACTTTCTGGAGTACTCCGCCAGATATTCGTTCTCGGCTATCACCCAAGCCGCACTGCGAATCATCGGGCTGATTAGCCGAGCTTGATAATTTACCGCCCAAAAATAGATGAGGCCGCGTTTTCGATAGATCGGATTGACTTCAAAAACCGCATCCTCGATCTCGTAAATGATTCTTGGATTTCTGTTCTTCAGCAACTGGCGCCACAACCCGGGGAAAACTTCCCTTTGCAAAAACACCGCGTCATAATTTCCGGCCAGCCGGATGTACCAGAGTTTCTTCAGCATTCCCAGCGAGATGTGGTAGACAAAATTTACCGCTTTGCTAAACCGATTTATTTTAACCAAATCAAACATTATCCGATAAAACCCGTCGGAATAAAAATGGCGGCTAGTGCAGGTAATGCCTCGTTTTCTTAAAAGCGGGAGAAATTGTAAAACATGGATTCGGCTGGTGCCGCTAATCTCCGAAAACTGGGTCAAAAATAATACTTTCATGGCGTAAGTCCTGCCTTATCTGGAATTGGCTCAATAGCCGATTGCGGCCCTGACGGCATGGGCGATTTTATCAATCTGGGCATCGGTCAGGTTCATGGCGCAGGAGAGATTAACCCCTCGATTGGAAATATCGTAGGCGATCGGATTGCGCTCTGAACAAATCGTCTGCCACTTTTTTGCGAAAGGTTTTAAGGACGAAAGAGGGTAAAAGAACGGACGGATCGGCACGTCCATTTCAGCCGCCCGTTCGATCACTTGCTGTTTGGTAATGCCGTGACTTTCGCCAAACACCACCGTGGTCGCCCAGACGCTGTTGAAAACATGCTCCGGCTCGTCGTTAAAATAGAGATCGGGGATGTCGGCTAGTCTTTCCCTGTATTTTCGCAGCAGCTCGCGCTTTCTCCCAACCAGCTCGTCAAACCTTGTAAACTGGGCGTAGCCGATCGCCGCCTGAACGTTAAAAGGCATAAATTTGTAAGTGACGGCGTCGTTTTGATACATGGGCGTTTCCGGCCCCCGGCCATGGTCACGCCACATCCGGCAAAATTTAAAGAGATCGTCGTCGTCCAGAAGTAGCATGCCGCCCTCGCCGGTGGTCAGAGTCTTAGTCCGGTGAAAACTAAAAACCGATCCCACGCCAAACTTCCCCGCCCGGATTCCTTTATACTTGGAACCCAGGGCTTCGGCCGAATCTTCCACCAACGGTATGCCGTATTCTTTTGAGATCTTAAGAAGTTCGTCCAGATGGGGCATATTGCCGTACAAATCCACGACGATAATGGCCTTGGTTTTAGGAGTAATATTTTCGCGCACTGATGACGGATCCAGACACCAATTAACCGGATCAATATCACAGAAAATTGGCGTCGCCCCCAGCAGTACCGCCGGCGCGATGCTTGCCATCCAGGTGCAGTCGGGCACGATCACTTCATCCCCGGCTTTGACATCAAGAGCGGTTAAAAGAAGGTGAATGGCGGTGGTGCAGTTGGGCGTCATCAGTCCATATTTGCGCCCGTGGAAAGCGGCAAATTCTTTTTCAAACTTCTCGACATAGTCATAGCAGCCGTCGTACCAGTGCCGCATGGCGTCCGTAACGGCCTCTATCTCCCGGTCGGTAATCCAGGGACCGGCCATAAAAATTTTATCAGTCGAATCAGCCATTATTCTTTTGCTTCTTCAATCTGGAGCCGGACCCAGTATTTCTTGCCGTTTTGGAAGAAAAACCCGGAGGGCCGGTTCCAAAAAGTTCTGGCCCTGATTATGTTGATCAAATCTCGGGCGCGGTAATTTTTGTCTAAATCAATGGTCGAATGAGGATTAATGTCTTTAGCCCAATGAAAGGTAGCCCGGTCGCCGGCTTGCGGCTTGGGATTAAAATCAAAATTTAATATCTTAGGATATGATTCGGAAAAAAGATCCAAACAAGTCCGCATCAGCTTTTTATACAGCGAGTCTCCGGTATCAGTAATGTCTATGGCCAATTCTTTTTGAAATAAAATCGGGCCGGAATCAATGCCGTCATCAATCAGGTGGAGCGTCGCGCCAAAGGGCGTACCGTCAACAACCGCCCAGTAATAGGGATGCATGCCGCGATTATAGGGCAAAAGACTGGTGTGTAAATTTACCCAGCCGATTTTGGCGGCTTGAATGGCTTGCCGTTTTACAATCTCCGGCCACCAAAGCAGTAAGACCAGATCAATTTCATTTTCCCTTAACTTCTTAACAAACTCTGGGTCATTAGCGCTGATCTGACGATAACACTGAACACCATTTTGAACGCACAGATCAGCAATTTTTTTTCCGTCGTCAGTCATGTCCCGAACGCATGTGGCCACAAACTTCACCGGCTGGGCCTCGGCAAAAACCCTGTTGACTAACTTGACGCCCATCTCGTAAGCGGCGCAAATCGCGATGTTAGCTTGCCCGGCCATTGTTTCTAAATACTATCAGCAAAAAGCAAGCCAGACAAGAACTAAAGGCTACAGATGCGCAAAGGGGTCAGATACTTTTACCTTACCCTTTGCGTTAGAGGTTGTGATAATTGAGAATGTGACAGATTAGATCGTCCACTGCTTATTTATTCTTGGTGTGCCAATCAAAGCCGATGGCCGGGTCGTCAAAAGGAATTCGATATTCATCGGGGTTGGCCGGGTCATAAGCTTCCGAGGCGTGGTACATCATACCGATCGGCTCACCGCCCAGCACCCGATAACCGTGGGCGACGCCGGGCGGGATGGCGATAAACAGCATATTTCTCGGGTTGGGGTACAAAACATCGGTCTGACCCCTGGTTGGGGAACCCTCGCGGAGATCGAAAAGGACCGCTTGGGCCGAGCCCTTTACCAAAAACCATAAATCCCACTGCCGTTTGTGCCAGTGGAAGGCCTTGATCACACCGGGCAGAGTCTCGCTGTAGCTGGTCTGTTTTATTTCGTGAAAGGTCTCCTCACCGAACTTTGCCACCTCGGCAAAAAACCCCCGATCATCATGAAAAGATACAATTTTTTTCACTTTCACGCCTTCAATCATGTTGTTTTAGTGTTACTATGGTAAGTCTAATTTTTCAATTAATCTTGCCCTCTCTTATTAATTAAATCCGCCAAAAATCCCAGGATAATAATTTGGACAAAAGTCACAAATAGGATCAGGGTTTTCTCGGTCAGGTTATCAAGGGCCAAGACATCATACAGTAATGACCAGATCGCAAGCAGAAAGAAGAAACCCGCCATGGGTACGAAAATTTTTAAGGGATTATAGAACAGGATCATCCGAACCACCAAGGCGAAATAATTGGGGGCGTCTCTTAAGGGATTGACTTTTGATTTGCCCAGCCGCTTGAAATAATCAATCGGCAGGTATTTGACGCGATAGCCGTCAGATAAGAAAGCCAAAGTAATGTTGGTAGTCAAAGAAAAACCATTGGGCAGAAGACGAAAATATTTCAGGGCGAGATCTTTTCTAAAAATCCGCAGCCCGGAATTCAAGTCCGGGATTTTAAAGCCCACCAAATAATTGGCTAGTTGATGGATTGGCCATTTGGCCATCCGTTTTACTTTGGGATGGTGGGTTTTATTGGTTCGAGCGCCGACCACCATATCGTATTCGTGGCTGTGCTTCAAAAGATCGGCAATTTTTTCAGTGGGATAGGTGCCGTCGGCGTCAATAATCAGGATTTTGTCAGCGGCCGCCGCCAAAATGCCGCTTTTAATGGCGCTGCCATAGCCCCGGTTGGTGTCGTGATTGATCAGCTTAATATGAGTAAGTTTCGCTATTAGATCATAGGTGCCATCGGTAGAGCCGTCATTAACCACCACCACTTCAAACTCAAAAGGCTCATGGAATTTTTTTAACGTCGAGTAGAGATTATCGAGAAAAGGCAGGATGTGTTTCTCCTCGTTGCACACCGGCACCACTACCGTAAAATGCGGCTTCATATTGGAATCACAATATAACGAATCCCCCGCTTTGACAACGGTAAAAGGCGGCCAATAGGCCGCCCTTTGTATTGAATCATTATTGCAAAATTACTTAAGTTTTACGTAGGCGCCGAACACCCAGCCAAGATTTGAACCAGCCTTCTGAATAAGATACCAGCCATTTGATATCAATGAATAGGTAAACTCCTCGCCTGGATAAGCTTTGGCAACAATTTTACCGTTAGTTGAGGCCTGATCTCTGACATTCAACCAACTGATGCCGCTGGCAACAATCAGACTTTGACCGGTTCCGGCGGCGCCAGCTGCTGGCGTCGCCCCCCTGACATAGGAGGGTACTTGCTTAACCGAAGTGTAGGCCGTTCCTTTGGGATACCAGTTATACTCGTTGCTGTTTATGCAAAATACTTTTTTGAAAAAGTCCGGATCGTCCTTGACCGCCTGATCGCCGCTGGTATTAATCCAGCGCAAGACGCCTTTGTCCTCGCCGGTGACTTCAACGGCGTAAACTTTCGGATCGTTAGTCTCACAGTTTCTGAAATAGCTGGATGTGGTGAAGACATCGCGCGTAGCGCCGGCGATCTTTTTGACTTTGCTGAAGCCGCCCAAGTGGCCATAGAAACTGAAAATGACTGGATTTAGAAATAGCCGCTTAAAACCAAATTGGTTAACGATGTAGACGTCCGGATCACTGGTACCGGCCGCACTGACCACA
The DNA here is from genome assembly GCA_964364345.1 of uncultured Candidatus Saccharibacteria bacterium. Taxonomy (GTDB): domain Bacteria; phylum Patescibacteriota; class Minisyncoccia; order 2-02-FULL-40-12; family IGHO2-01-FULL-4-A; genus CAYILQ01. Next base: position 6,262 of record CAYILQ010000025.1, read on the forward strand.
TCGCCGTCTTTCAAACCGTACTGGGCAGGATTAACCGCTCCTCCGGTGCCGCCCGTTGCTGGCGTGGCCGTTGGTGTGGCCGCGGTTTGAGCGGGCGATCCGCCGCCGCCACCGCCGCCGGTAATACCTCCGCCGCCGCCGCCCACCAATGTGCTGCAGTTGGCCGATTCAGGCGAGATAATCACCGTCTTCTGGGCGGCTCCAGACGCCAGTTCAATTATCAATTCTGAATAACCGGACGGGCAAGTATAGCTGTAGCCGCCATCATTAGTAAGTTTCTTCCGGTCAGAAGATTTTAAGGTGAATTTCTGTCCGCCCGAAATAGTCAGGGTAATTCGATCAACCGTAACTTCCACCGAATCACCATCCGAACCCGCTAGGATATTGAAATTCGTAGTGGTGCCGGCCAGGGTTAATTCAATGGTGGTTTCCTCGGGGAAATAGGCGGCGCCAACCGCTAAAGCATCGCTTGTGCCAAACAGGCTGCCAAACAAAAAAACGAGAACTATTGCCGAGAATTTGCTGAAAACGAGCTTTAACTTTAGCTTTTGTCCCATCAATTTCTTTTTATTTTCGAACTCTGAATCGACTGGTAAATTTGCGATTCAAAGCTCAAGTTTTCCCAAAAGAGAACTTGACCCCGGTTAACTATCATCTGGTTTTCAGGACCGTGAGGCTCGGATTCGCCCAATCGCACCAGCCTGCCCTTGGTTGTTTTGGACGAACCATCAGCTGACAACTGTTCCTCCAATTTAACATAATAGACATCGTCTAAAACCATGAAATCGCCGGTGATGTCTATCAATTTGCCGAAATATATTTGATCGTTTGTCAGGAAAATGGCCTGATAGGTATCCGCCTCAACCAGCTTTTTTTCCCCTCCTGACTTAAATAACGTGTATGCCTGATTACCCAGCAGCATCGCTCCCAGCAGCGCGATTATGATACCGATGACTGCCAGAGCGACTAGCAGTTTTTCACCGGAAAAGAATATTTTGAAAAACCCCTTTTTTATAACCATCAACCCAGACTAACACTCTTTAGCGGCTATTTACAACTGATCGTACTAAAGGTTCCCGTCCCGTCATTAACTCTCAAATAAGTGAAGCCGCTGCCGTCCCGATCTTTGATTTCCAGGCAGGCGCCGCGCGTAGCATGAATACTATCAAAGGTAATACTGGTTGTCGCATTGTTGGCAGCACCAACAAACAAGCCGCCTGATGCTGAAGCCACGCCAGCCACTTCCAAGGCGGTATCGAGAGTGTTAACTGCTCCAACGCCGAGCCGGGTGTTAGTAGAATCTACTGTTAATATTGTCGTGCCGCCGGCGGCATTCTGGAATCTAAAGGCAGTGGTGGCGTCAGTTCTCGGTCTGACTTGACCATCGGCTAGAAACAGTATTCCCGAAACAGAAGCCGGACCGGCAAATGACACCGAGCCGTCAACTTCCAGGTCGCCTGACACTAAGATATCACCAGCCGCGGTAACGTAGTTGGCATGACCGGTGGCGTTAGTGCCAAATCGGGAATAGGCCACGGTGGCGCCGCTGTTGCCGATTTGAATTGAGTTCTCTGTCACTAAGTAATTGGCCGAGGCCGTGCCGCCAACTTCAAAGAATACATCAATCGTTCCCGCTGCAATGCCGATTCTCGAATTTGTGCTGTCAATCGTCAGCACGTTGGTGCCGCCGGCGGCATTCTGGAATCTAAAGGCAGTGGTGGCGTCAGTTCTCGGTCTGACTTGACCATCGGCTAGAAACAGTATTCCCGAAACAGAAGCCGGACCGGCAAATGACACCGAGCCGTCAACTTCCAGGTCGCCTGACACTAAGATATCACCAGCCGCGGTAACGTAGTTGGCATGACCGGTGGCGTTAGCGCCAAATCGGGAATAGGCCACGGTGGCGCCGCTGTTGCCGATTTGGGCGGCGTTACGGGTAACCAGATAGTTAGCCGAGGCCGTGCCGCCGACTTCAAATGAAGCATCCAGCGAAGAACCATAATTGATGCCCAGTCTCAAGGCGGCGCTATTAAACAGCACCAAAGTCGAGGATCCGGCCGCATTTTGAAAAGAAACCGCCGAGGTAGAATTGCTTTTAACCGTCAGGGTGCCAGTGGTGGAAATGTTAGTCCCGATGGTAGAATCAGCGTTTACTGATCCGGAAAGGCCCAAAAATACCGAGATGACAATCGACCCAATAGCTAAACGGGCTGCATATTTTCTCATAGAAGCTACGCCACAGACTCCAGAGTTACGGAGACTGGAGGCGACGGTTATTAAGTTATGCTCCTATTTTACAACGGAGAGAATTATAGTTGAATAGACCAACTGTTGATAACTTTAGACAAAAACTGAATGCTGAATATAGAATTTGTGCCAGAGTAAATGGAGTCTTCACTGTAATCGCCGTCCCCAAATGTTCAGACCACCGCGTGAAAAAAGGCGAATGGGGAAAATATTTTTGTAGCTTTTAGTTTCTCCTTCCCCGGCCACCAAGTAATCAACTCTATATCTAGCCAATTCTCTTGTCGGGTCTTCCTTTAACTCACTAGCTCGGATCAAAACTTTGTTGATGGCGTTTTCCGGCAGGAACTCTTCTTTTTTAGTTTCCAGACCGAGGAGCCGTTTGATTTTGTTTGACTGGCGGGTATGGCCGTATTCATCAATGTATCTTACGCCGTAAATTGATCTGACATTGGTTAGGACAAAATCACGGTCAATTTTTTGATCAATGTTATTTAAAATGAACCGGTCAATCACTTCCGCGTCGGACAGGTTAAAAAGATTAGCATTCCGAGCAAAGAAGACGTTGTTATGGGTGTAAAGAGCCGCCAGTTGGGAAAATTCTTCATCAGCCATAACCA
>CAYILQ010000026.1:0-8992 GCA_964364345.1 uncultured Candidatus Saccharibacteria bacterium
CGGCAGAGCAATATCGGCAGATAAATTGATTGTGTTAGTTTAACGGTTAAACCTTAATCACTTTTCTTGACTGACGGCGGTAAAAACTCGGCAGAGCAATATCGGCAGATAAATTGATTGTGTTAGTTTAACGGTTAAACCTTAATCACTTTTCTTGACTGACGGCGGTAAAAACTCGGCAGAGCAATATCGGCAGATAAATTGATTGTGTTAGTTTAACGGTTAAACCTTAATCACTTTTCTTGACTGACGGCGGTAAAAACTCGGCAGAGCAATATCGGCAGATAAATTGATTGTGTTAGTTTAACGGTTAAACCTTAATCACTTTTCTTGGCCAACGGCGGTAAAAACTCGGCAGAGCAATATCGGCAGATAGATTGGTTGTGTTAGTTTAACGCTTAAACCTTAATCACTTTTCTTGGCCAACGGCGGTAAAAACTCGGCAGAGCAATGTCGGCAGATTAATTGATTATGCTACTTTAACGGTCAAACCTTTCCCAGCTCCCTGGAAATTTGCGAAAACTCGGTCATCAATTTGGCCAAAAGCGTTTTGTCCTGATCGCGCTCGGCCGTTTTAATGTCATATTCCAGTCGAGTCAATTGGGCCGAGATGCGCTGCCTCTTGGCTTGAGCTAAGAGCCTGTCAAACTCCCGCGACAATTCAATGTCTTCAAAATCGCTCCAAAGTTCCTGGGCTTTGAGATAGATTATGTCCAAACTTATTTTCAACGTCGGCTCAATCTGACCGGCCAGTCGGGTTATAATTTTGCCTTGATCGTCAAACTCAAACTTTTCCTCAACGGCGGCGATTTTTTGGATCAGTTCCCGACAGCCAACGGATAAATAGATCTCGTTTTCGGGATTAATCCGCGCGGCGAGTTCCGGCCGTCCGACTAAAAGCGAAATCAGGGTTTCTTCCAACATGCTTAGACGGTTTGCGCCATTCTCGAGTTTCTCCAGATCAGAATGGGATTGATTTTTAGTTTCCGAATCGCTATAACTCCGGGGTTCCGTGATTTTAGATCTTACCGCCGCCAACTCTTGGTACAAAATATCTTCTTTCAGTTTCAAAACCAAAGCAATCTCGCTGACCCAATGGGCCTGTTCAACCTTGCTGGCAATGGCGGCCACGAACGGCAAGAGTTTCTGGCTGAACAATTTCTTGCCCAGGGCGGTGGCGACGTCAAATTCCTTTCTAGCAGATTCAAAGAAAAATTCAAGAAACGGCTTTGACCGCTGGGCGTATTCAGCCCAGTTGGCGCCGTATTTTTTGACGTAGTCGGCCGGGTCTTTGACTTCGGGATCGTCAATGCCGACAATGCCGACATTGAATCCCTTGGCCAAAGCCAGGTCCACGCCCCGATTGGTAGCCATGGTACCGGCGGTATCGGCGTCAAAACACAAATCCAGATTGTCGGTGTAGCGTTTGATTATTTTTAAGTGACCGTCAGTCAAAGCCGTGCCCGAAGTTGCCACGGCATTGGCCGCGCCGGCTTGGTGCGACATGATCACATCCATATTGCCCTCAACAACCAGACAGCGGTTATTCTGACGAACGGCAAGTTTGGCCCTGTCCAAACCGTAAAGAATCCGGCTCTTGTCATAGATCGGGGTCTGGGGAGTGTTAATGTATTTGGCGTCTTCGTGCCGAGCGTCCCCCTGCCCGATATTGTCTTCGCGTTGAGCGGCTGTCCCTAAGTCCTTTTGGGACGGGGTGTCAAAGACCGGTTTAATTTCGGCACCGGGACGAGCAATTTCGGCGCTGGGCGTCCCAGTCCCTAAGTTGCCCCGGTCTTTGACACCCCGTCCCAAAAGTCCCGCCCCGACAATATCGGGGGCGGAGAGGCCAGAAGGCAAGGCAATTTCGGCACTGGGACGATAAATTCTCCCGCTAAACCCGACCACCTGACCGCTTAAATCAAAAATCGGAAACATTATCCGCGAGCGAAACCTGTCATAATGCCCGCCGTCGTCTTTCTTGATTGCCAGACCGGCACTGATGATTTCGCCGGCTTGGTATTTCCTTTGCAGGAAATCGGACAGGGCGTTCCAGGAGTCAGGGGCAAAACCCAATCTAAAACTTTTAATTGATTCGTGACTCAATCCCCGATTGAGCAAGTACTGGAGAGCGCGCCGGCCCGGCCCAGATTCATAAAGCTGCTTCTCAAAAAATTTACTCGCCAGCTCGCAGATCTCGTAAAGCTTTGTCTTGGCTGACTGGAACTGCCGATACTCGGGGCTGTACGGCTCCAGCTCCACCCCGGCCCGAGCGGCCAGAATCCGCAGGGCCTCGGGGAATTCCACGCCCTCGATTTGCTTGATGAAACCGAAGGAATCACCTCCGGAATTACATCCAAAACAATGCCAGATCTGCCGTTCGGGGGAAACATAAAACGACGCGGTTTTCTCGTTATGAAACGGGCAGCGGGCTTTGTAATTAACCCCCGACTTCTGCAACCTCAAATAACTTGATATCAAATCAACAATATCCACCCGCTCTTTGATTTTAGAGATGACATCCTCGGCCACAGAATGCCCACATTTTATAACAACCTCGCGGCAAATGGAAGTGGATACTATGTATCTGAACCTGGACATTGACTTTCTCCCCCAACACATCTAAGATAACATCATGAATCACCGCATTATTATTGATCCAAATATTTTGGTTGGCAAGCCAGTAATCAAAGGCACCCGGATACCGGTGGCCTTGATTGTGAACCTATTTGCAAATGGCTACACTATTGAGAGAATCATTGAAGCTTATCCCGTCCTGACCAAGCAAGACATTCAAGCCGCGCTCCAGTACGCGGAAAAAAGACTTGATCGAGAAGAGACCCGTCTGTTTGCCGAACATGAATAAATTCGAAAGACCTCCAACAACTAAAACTGGAAAAAAAACTGCCCCCGATAACAGTAAGAATCTACCACCCCCACCAGAGATTAACGGTGAATTTAGTGATCCCGAAAGGCAATACGAACATCTGCAAGGCGAGCTGACCCGTAAATACTTGGATGTAGAAGCCCAATTTGAATCGGCTATGGGGATTTTAAATAAAAAAGGGGCCGAGTTACAAAAAAGACACCTCCAGCTGCAACAATTGAATTCTCTACTGGATGATCCCAAAGAAGGCACGGGTTATCAATACGAAAAACAGCAAATAAATCAAACTATAGCTCGACTAGAAGAGCGGTTAGCCGCAATACCGCCAAGAAAAACTGGCATAATTGGATTTAGAAAAAAAGTCGAAAATCTCGCAAAAACAGTTCCCCTGAAACAGCGGCTTAAGCAGACAAAGGAACGTTTAGTTGAACTAGATAGAAGAGCTGAAGAGGAAGCCGAGACAAATAAAAAGAGACTTTCCGCGCAGGTAACAGAATTGAAAGTTGAAGAACCAATAACAAGAGAGAAAATCAATACGTTATTGCTTGCCATAGAAACTGAAATAGACGAACTGACCAAACAACTGGAAAAAACAGAGCGGGATTTTGTTTTACAGCTAGATGATTGGCCAATAATTGGAGTCACGTCTGATGGCCAAAGGCCCCAGCTTAAGCAAGTGGAAGAAATCAAAGAAAAAATACCGGACAGAGCGTTTGAAATGATGGCTTATGGCGGCAATGCTTATCAATTCAGGGCGGAGATAGGGGACTGGCCCGTTAGCATTCCAGTGGGTACACTTTCGGACACCTATGGCGCGTCTAATAAAATTATAGGTTTTGGGGTTGGCGAAAAAGAGGGTAGAAGGTTTATAATTCTTCGCCAGCTGCAAAACATCCAAAATAGAGGCGGCTATGCCTACACGATTCTGCTTGATTTCGGAGAAGAAGTGAGGCGAAAAGCTGACTATAACGACGCTGTAATCATTCGCAATATTTTGGCTGATCCGGTCTTAAAACATTACCTATTGAATAAACCAGAAGTAGTAGGCGGCATAAGAAGAACAAAGTTATTTACCAGGCTTGAACAGTCGTATTTAAGGACTTCTACTTCTGAAGATACCGCCCTGCAACCTTTCATGGAGGACATTGGAACCGAGAAAGATCCAATGGTCTTTGGCGCCTCATCTATGGCAGAACCCACTCCCGAAAGGCTCGCCCAAGCAATTGCGGCCTTGTCCGAAGAAGAAAGAAAAAAGTTTACTTTTTTGATAAGAGGAGCCTCAATCCACGGCCAATTTCTTGGGATACGTAGAGTGTGGGATCCGAGAAAATAAACTTCATTCTAACTCCCTAAAAACGATCGGTATCCCCCATTGGCGTCTTGGCGATGATGATTGCGAAAATTACACCGGGGCAGATTCTCTTTTTGTTGGTAAATGAGAGCAAAAAGAGGTTTCTAATCGCGGGGGTTATTGCTTTTCCAATTCCTCAATTACGGACGCAAGTATATTCTCTAATACTTCAGTTCCCATTTTTTGCTTTTCTTCTGAAGTTAAATCTTCTATCTTTTTACCTTCTGGCATTTTTGGCGGCATTGGTTCAAATACCATTTTTCTTTCATAAGATTCGGGCATTCCGAAATTGTTAACTTGTCCTTGTGCTCCCAAATATGCCTCCACTGAAATCCCTTCTTGACCAGCTTTCATAAATATATTAACAACTGCCCTTTTGCCATTCTTTGAAGTTAGCTCGTAACTTTGCAAAGACCTTGAAGCTTCGACTCCACTTTTTCTAAGTAAATCTGCCGCTTCAGCAGAATTGAAATCTAGTGGTTCGCCAGGAATATAGCCCTTGATACCAAGTTTGGAATCTTTTTGAGAAAGATTTGGTTCTTTTTCTAACATGTGTTTATGGGATTAACTACTAATTTGATTATAGACTGAAGTAGCTCTGCTTGTCTAAACAGTAATTGTGGATAAGTTAGATAGAATTGGTGGGAAGATTTTTTTGAATTAAAATAATAAACCTCGTCTAAATTTACTCCGAAGAATAAACTTAGATGAAGCGGGATTGATTCAGTTTCAAGCTCAATTTTCGACATCCGCCCCAGTTCGTAAAGCAATACCTCGGACTTATTGATGACGAGGATTTAGCTGTTTTGACTGGGGCCCTCAAGGTGCGAGCAGAATACCTGATAACTCATGGCCAGAAAGACTTTTTGACCAGCAAGCTTGAAAATGCTGATCTGCCGCTAATTATCGCTACTCCGAAGCAATTCTTCCAAGAACACTGGACGAAATAGACGGTTTTCAACAACTAAACGATCTAGTCCCTTTTCGATCGCAGCCGAGGACAAAGTGAGAAAAGGAACTAGATTAAGTTGGCTCTGACGGCAATTCTTTTGTAATTGGTGCCAACCGGCCAACAGCTGATTAGAATGATTGAGGAACCGTCGGCGGCGGTCAGCCGTTCAAGACCGGTGTTTTTGAACGGGGGGTTAAAAATCAAAGACTCTTTGACCTCATAGACCAAGGTCTTTCCCCCACCGTTTATAATTATGCGATCGCCCGTTTTTAAACGGCCGAGTAGAGCAAAGACTGAACCGTATTTGCCTTTGTACCAGGGATAAGCCGAGCTGTGGCCCAAGATTATCGCCGCACCCTTTTGGCCCGGCAAAGACGACCCCGAGTAATGGACCACGCCATCCTCAAGACGATCAAATATTTTATTAGGGTCAAGGCTTTTTTCCAAAACAATCGGCGCTCTCACGCCCAATGACGGAATCTCAAGCGTTCCAATGCCGATATTGCCTTCGCGTTGAGCCCCTCCGCCTTCTGGCACGGTCCCATTAGGACTTTGGGACATGCTGCCAAAAGCAAGGCAATATCGGCAGCGGGCGTCCCCGTCCCGAAGTTGCCGTGGTGCCTGCGGCACCGGCCAACTGTCCCTTCGTGCCAGAAGGCCGAACGGCCGTCGTCATGGTAAACGACGACCCGGCCGTTCAACACCTCGGTGCGAGCTGGCTCGTTGGGGGCAATCCCCCAACCGCAAGCCACACATCGAGGCTCCTCCTGGGAAATCTCCAGGTACGGGTTCATTCCGAACCCGTCCCGGAGCTCCCCACGCAGGACCGCCCCAACGGGCAGGTCCTGTTTGATCGCCCAGTACTGGACGTGGTTTCCACTCCACGTCCCGGCGCGGAGGATTTCTCCGGGAGCAAACGGGTCCGGAGAATCCTCCGCGTCCATGAGTTGGACGCGGACGCCCACCACCCCGTCACCATAGGTCTCGCGACCGACTACCGTCGCGATGACCGGGAAAGAAAAAATCCCACCATCGATTTTTACCATACTCACTCTCCTCTCTATCCCATCGCCGACTTGGTTGTCTCCGGCTAGGGATCAGTCCCATTCGAATCGGGGAATTGCAAAGAACTCGCCTCACCTGAATTTGCCACTTCTGATTCAGACAGTCGCAAATTCGGGTGAAGCGGGGAGTCATGCTGACCTCCCCGAAAACTCAATACTCATGAGTGGCCAAGGTAAATCCCGGCCACCCATATTTACTCCGTCCGCGCCGAGCGAACGACGCCAGCGCTAGGAATAATTCCGATTCATACGGAATCGGATATTCCTCGGACGTTTCAGTGTCAACTAACGCCCCGTGGGCGTAGGCTGACACAGGGTCGCCCAACCCCCAGGCGACCAGAAAGAACTTGCCGATGGTGCCGTATACAAAAGCACCATCTTTCCCCGCCAAAAACCGGCGGAGATCCGGCTGCGCCTTCAGCGCCTCCGGAGTACTAACGTTCAGCTTAGTCATCATCTTCTCCTTGGCGGCCCACGGGGGCCGCAAAAAAACAATTAAAAAAGAACTGGGGGAAGGATCGTCGCCGGGTGTTAAAGGAGCTTCGCTCGCGTGAGCATTTCAGGGCCTCTCGATACAACCGGGATTTCATCCCGTTCGAGATTTTGTCCCTTACTTGTGCTCACCGGCTTGCTTTCTTCTCACCGGCTCCTCTTCCCCCACCAAAATCTTCTCTAAAAAACTTTGGTAGGGGCACCACAAGAAATGTAATGGGGGGGGTTCAGGACTGCTATCATGATAACACATAAATCATAACTTTGCAAGCTACGGCCCAAAACCCTCTAAAAACCCTTGAAAATCAAGGGTTTTATATCAAATCCGCCCTGACGGCAATTCTTTTGTAGTTGGTGCCAACCGGCCAACAACTAATGAGAATGATTGAGGAACCGTCGGCGGCGGTCAGCCGTTCAAGACCGGTGTTTTTGAACGGGGGGTTAAAAATCAAAGACTCTTTGACCTCATAGACCAAGGTCTTTCCCCCACCGTTTATAATTATGCGATCGCCCGTTTTTAAACGGCCGAGTAGAGCAAAGACTGAACCGTATTTGCCTTTGTACCAGGGATAAGCCGAGCTGTGGCCCAAGATTATCGCCGCACCCTTTTGGCCCGGCAAAGACGACCCCGAGTAATGGACCACGCCATCCTCAAGACGATCAAATATTTTATTAGGGTCAAGGCTTTTTTCCAAAACAATCGGCGCTCTCACGCCCAATGACGGAATCTCAAGCACGAAATCGTTAGACTCGGCAATTGGCAAAGCTTTTGGCAGCTTTCCCCTCTCAACCGCCGCCGCTTTGATCTCACCTTCATTCAACCAAAAATTAATATAAGCCGAAACAAACCTCGAGTTGAGGATGGCAAAAGAAATCAGAAAGAAGATAAAAAAATAGGAGAAGAACTTCTTCACAGCCATCAAAGTTGTCTTATCCTGCATATGCAGGATAAGACAAATCAAATATTTATCTTAAAAAGTTGAGCCGGTTCTTGTCGCGGGCGTGGCGGCGGATGACGGCCGAGGCGCCGCGCTTTTGGGCAAAGTAACTGCGGCCGTACCTAATCAAGCCGCCGGACATCAGGGCGCTGAAAGCGACGGCAATCAAAGCCGTTTCGCCGCCGGTTGGGACTTTGGTGACAGCGCTGATACCCAAGACCTCGCCTCTAGTGACGGTAACCGGCAGTTGAGCCGCAAGATTTGGCACACTGTCGGCCCGGACGTTGATAATGTTAATCAGAGAAGTTGAACCAACCGAGAAATTGTTGGCAGCAGCCACTTGGACATTAAGTCTGATGACTTTTTCTTGATTGGGCTCAAGCGAGCCAATGTTAATCCCCGAGCCGGTGATGCCATCGGCGGTGATGATACCATCAACGCTGGTGGTGCGGCTAACATAGTTGAGGCCGCCGGGCAGGACATCCTGGACGATTACGTTGTTAACCCTGGTTGAAGACAACGATCTGATCCGCAGCACAAATTCCAAAGTGTCGTTGGGGCCGGCCACGATTGAACCGGACTCGGCATTTTCACCGCGGGCGATGTTTTTGCCCAGCTTACGAATGCTCAAAGCAAAATTATCAATCACCGTTTGAACTCGCGAGACGCTGACCAACGCCGTATCAGCTGCGCTGCCGGCATTGCTTGAGTCAACGGTGGCGCGGTTAGTCAAGGTGGTGGCGCCGGCGCTAAAAAACGTTTCGCTCTCAACTCGGGCCCGGAAGCGGACAATAATCGTGCGGCTGGTGGCGATACTGCCGATGTTCAGTCCCCCGCCAGTGATGCCATCACCAGTTGCGAAACCGTCAATAGTGGTTGTGCCGCCAAGGTAACGCAGACCCGACGGCAGTGAATCAAAGACTCGGATATTATCAATGGTGGCGTTGGCAACACTGGTGTTAATGTAGATTATAAATTCCACGGTATCGGCGGGTCTGGCTGAAACCGAATCAAACTCGCCGCTTGCGGTACTGATGTTGCGAACTGACTTAACTAGGTTCATGGTTCGGGCCGTGCCATCAATTATGCTTATAGTACAACCTACGCTCTGGCCGTCAGAGCTTTGAACGGTGGCTACTTTGTAACCGGCTGATGTGAACTGGGTGCTAAACGTGGAACCACTGCCTGAAGACGGGTTGCCAACCGGATTGGTGCTCCAACTATAACTGCCGCTGCCGCCGGTAGCAGTCAAAGTCACCAATTGATTGATATTGGCTGTTTGGAAATTAGGGCTGCAGAAAAGTTGAGTAA
>CAYILQ010000027.1:0-1647 GCA_964364345.1 uncultured Candidatus Saccharibacteria bacterium
AGCGACTGGCGCTGATATGCACTTTTTGGTTGGCAATAATGGAGCAACAGAAGCAATAACAATTCTAAACGCTGGTAGCGTCGGCATCGGGACGACGGTGCCGGGGTTTCTCTTAGATGTCATCGGACCGGCAGGTCCCCTGATTCATGCAGGTGGGCAGGACGCTTACGGTTTGTGGGGCTCTGGCGACTCTTCTTTCGCCGGTGGCGGAGCGGCGATAGGCAATGCAAAAGTGAATATTGCGACACTCGGTTCCACAAGAGCAGGCGGAACGACTGGTGATTTTATACTTTTTGGTGATGCTACTAGATTCTATTCAGATTCTGGCCTGACGCAAGGTGGAGCATATACTCCCACTGAAAGAATGAGAATCACGAACGGCGGCAACGTCGGCATCGGGACGACGGGACCGAGTTCAAAATTACATGTTTCAGGCGGAGATATTACTGTGACAGCCGGTTCTGTTAATCTAGACAATAATTATTCGTTGGGGCTTAAAAATGCTGCCGGGACAACAGTAGCCGCTGTAAGGATTACGGCTGCTGATGCGCTAACATTTCGGTCTGGAGGTAACGCGGATAAGATGGTGCTGGATACCAACGGCAACGTCGGCATCGGGACGACAAGTCCCTTGACAACTTTGGATGTTATTGGCTCGGCGTCAGTTTCAAGTCGGTTTGAGGTTGGTTCTTTGGCGGCGGCCTCGGCCACTCATGTTTGCCGAGATGGCGGCAATACCTTGTCCAGCTGTTCGTCTTCGGCGGAGTGGGCGCCGGCGCTGGCGGGCTCGGGCATTGAGGAAGGGGACATTGTGATGGTAGATCCAACCACTCCCAATCCTATTGCCTCCGATTCTCATAATCCCTTTGTGATTAAAAAATCATCCCAGCCGCATCAATCAGGCATCATTGGTTACGTCACTGATCCGAAACTAGGGGGCGATGGCGTCAAATTGAACGACGACTATCGGCCGGTGGCGGTGACCGGTTACTGGCCGGTGAAGGTTAATTTGGAAAACGGGCCGATAAAGAGAGGGGATGCCATCACGTCGTCGTCCACGCCGGGGGTGGGGATGAAAGCGGTTAAATCCGGCATGGTGGTTGGTTTTGCCCTAGAACCCTTCGGCGATGAGGTCGCCTCGGGCTCATCGGGAACTACCAACAACCAACAACCAACTACCAACAACCAGATTGGTAAGATCAGGATTTTTACCAATTTGACGTGGTATGGGGGAAGCTTGGAAGATATGGCAAGTCCCGGGACGTCTCAAGAGAGCGGCGGATCGCTGTTTGGGGCGATTGTGGAACAGTTTGGGAAGTTGCTGGAGATTGTGTTTGAGAAGGGGTTGTTGAGGGTGGCCCAGTTGGTGACGGACAAACTCACCACAAAGCAGTTGTGTATTGAGGATGTTTGCGTGGGCAGGGAGCAGTTGAGGTATTTGCTGGAGAGGAACGCGGTAATGGGGGCGGAAGAGGAAGTAAATCAGTCTGCTGCCGAAGTTGACCGCCCCGCTGCCGAGGTTGCGCAACCGTCGGGTAAGGAAGATGATGCCGAAATTGTTCCAGACGGGACCGATAATTCAACCTCGGGAGGGAGCGACCAAAGCTCGGCAGAAGACAATCTCGGCACCGGGAAAGATTTAAGCGG
>CAYILQ010000027.1:1747-8423 GCA_964364345.1 uncultured Candidatus Saccharibacteria bacterium
TGAAGTAGCATTACCTGATTCACTGCCGACATTGCCAACCGAAGTTGTACTGCCGTTGAAGGAGTAAAACTGGAGAGAAGGTTTAAGCGGTGAAGTAGCATTACCTGATTCACTGCCGACATTGCCAACCGAAGTTGTACTGCCGCTGAAGGAGTAAAACTGGAAAGCTGGGACGCGCCAAAGGCGGAGGGCGTCAAAGACAAGTTCAACTTCGGCACTGGGACGCCAGAACCAGCGACCAGCGAATAATCGGCGCCGGAGGGGTTTACGCGGGTTTTACATGGGGTTTTACATGGCGCCCATGTAACGGTCTTACATGGGCGCCATGTAAAACCGTGAACCGGCGGCAAGTGAATGAGCTTAAATGAAAAAAGATTTTCAAAAGTGGCATAAACTTAAGGAAAAGCTGGACAATATGTCGCAACGGGTATTTTTTCACGAACGCGAAATCTGGTGGTGTTCTATTGGGGCCAATGTTGGTTTTGAACAGGACGGAAGAGGCGAACACTTTGCAAGACCGGTTGTTGTTTTTAAAAAGTTCAATAACGAAGTCTTTTGGGGAATCCCATTAAGCACTAGAATTAAGAAAGGAAAGTTCTATGTTCCAGTAGAACTGGTGGATAAAGTACCGAGGGTTGTGATTATTTCCCAGCTTCGCCTGACGGATGCAAAACGATTGATTGATAAAGTTGGCACAGTAAGTGAGAAAAATTATATGGCAATACAAAAGGCGGTCATAAACCTTTGCAGTTCATAACCGCCTTTTGACTTATCTGGCCCCGCCGAGGCAGGACCGAGGCCGAAGCCGTTTATGAGGCTATAGTAGCAAACGCGAATATTAAGTCAATGGCTACCTGTTGATAATACAATGGGAGAAGAAGGGGAGGGCGCAAGGGTCACTCTTGTAATGGGGGAGTTTGTCAAGGCGCGGTCGCTTTGCCGAAATCTGGTACTGGTATGAGAAAATTTATTGAAAAAATTAGGAGGTTGGCGGGGGGAGGCGGTATCACGGATAGCCGTGATAGGGCTGAAATTTCTGAAAGTCGTGAGATGGGGGTAACGCCAGGTCGTGATATGAATGATAAAATAAAAACCGAAAAAACCAAAAGACCCGCCGAAGCCTGCGCGTATTGCCAATCAAAAAATTTCGTCAAGCGGGGGATGAGGAAGAAGAAGCTGGAGACGGTTCAATTGTTCCTGTGCCGAGATTGTCATCGGACCTTCACGGCTTCGGCGGTCAAGGGCAGGCATTATCCGCTGAAGGTGATCATTGAGGGCATGAGTTATTATAATCTGGGATTCACCCTGGAGGATTCCTGCCGGCTGCTGAAACAGAAGTTCGGCGTCAATTCGGGGGCGAATAGCCAACGGTCGCAAAAGCTCGGCAGCGCAACCTCGGCGGATAAATTGCTTATACCCTCACCGTCTACTTTAGCTGGCTGGGTCACCCAACATTCGGGCCTGTGCCGCTACGCGCGATTGAGACCCTACGCGATCAAGATGTGCCGGCCGAAAGATACGGTTGAAGTGACGACCATGGCTCATCGGCAGTTGTACAGATTCAGATATCACTGGCCTAAATTGAGATTGATTATTGGCGAGCAGTACAAGCATAAAAAATTTGAAGCCCTGAAGGATTATCTGGACGCGGTCTCAAGCGAGACTCCCCATCAGTACTTTCAGGAAAGCTTGCGAATTTCCGAGGTGCGAAGCAAGTTTGACAAAGCCCAGATGATTGTCCGGGCGAAGAGTAATTACGCCAATGAGTTGGCGAGGTTTGTTCTCCAGTCGGTGACGGATAACAAACAGAGGCATGAGGAAGTGCAAAGATTCATGATTGCCAATGACTCGGTGACCGTGGCCACCGAAGTGCCGGTATACATAAGGAAAGAGGATATTGAGCACATGGAGAATCAGCTCGGTTTTAAGGTGGTCGGGGAAAACGGCATCCATTTACATGGCGCCCATGTAACGGATTTACATGGGCGCCATGTAAACCGGCTAAACGGTTTGCCGAGATTGCTGACAGGGCATATAGACCTGTTGCAGGTCCGTAATGGTCAATGCCATATTCTTGATTACAAACCGAACGCGGCCAAAGAGAAGCCGATTGAGCAGTTGACTTGGTACGCCTTGGCCTTGTCGCGACTGACCGGCTTGCGTTTGTACGAGTTCAAATGCGCCTGGTTTGACGAGAAGGACTATTTTGAATTTTATCCCCTGCACGTGGTCAAGAAGCTGACCAGCAGGAAAAGAAAAAAGATTTATTTCAAAAGCGGCATGTCGGTTGAGGTGCCGGAAGAAGACAAAGTGGTAGTGGCGTGAAATTATGTACAGATATACCGTCAAAAAACCGGTGCGGTCGTTTCGCGATCTGGAAGTTTATCAGAGAACTTTGGAGTGCTCGGTGATTGTTTTTTCGGCTCTTAGGCCGAAATTGTTGAAATTAAAATTCCCGATGTTGGAGAACATGATTAATTGCGCGATGAACGTGCCATTGAACATCGCCGAGGGTCATTCCATCAGATTCGGGGACCATAAAACCGGACTGCTCCTTTTGGAGAAGGCGATGATGGGATGCAATAAGATGGCGGTGTACTTAGAGCAATCCAAGGGGATTTTCGGTGTTAAAATTGACGGAGAACTAATTGACGATTTAGTCAGAAGATACGCCGAAGTCAGAACGAAGATTTTCCGACTGGAGAAGTCGTGGCAGAAATGGTATGAGCCGAAGAGGTAGGGAACTCGCCTACATCGCCTACATGGCGCCCATGTAAGACCGTTACATGGGCGCCATGTAGAACATGTAGAACTTGCGAACAAAACCATGAACACTAGGGATTACAAACAATTCAGCCCCGGTTGCTGTTACCATATTTATAATCGGAGCAATGACAAGCGAGATATTTTTCTTGATGACGATGACTACGGCATGTTTATGTTGAGGTTGAAGCAAAATCTTTTTCCCGAAAGCTACGAGAAACACAGAACGCCGCCGCTTCCGACTGGCTCGTTTTCCCTTGTCGCTTATAGTTTGATGCCGAATCATTTTCACCTTAAAATTCGTCAGAACGGCGATGTCCCGATAACCAAGTTGATGCTTAGGCTATGCACTAGTTACTCCAAATACTTTAATAAAAGGCACGATCGGATCGGACATTTGTTCCAAGATCGGTACAAAACCAAATTGATTGACAGCAATAAATACCTGTTGTGGGTGTCAGCTTATATTCATCTGAACTCCAAATTGGCAAACCCTACCGTTGACCCGATCAGTTATAAATGGAGCAGTTTGGGAGAATACGCGCGGGGAGAGGACGGGATTTGCGAAAAGAGCGTAATTTTGAAACAATTTGGCAGCCCGCGAGAGTATCTTAAGTTTGTGGAAGAAAGCTACCAGCCGCTTAGGGAGAAGAAGTTGATGGATAAGGAACTCAAAGAGCTGGGTGTTGACCTTGGCTAGTTTTACATGAGTCTTACATGGTCTTACATGGGCGCCATGTAAGGATTACATGGCGCCCATGTAAAGGTTGGAGGTTGTGTTTAATGTCAAGTTGACTGGCGGCTGGCTATTAGTTATTAAGCTTAACAGCCAAGCCATTGGTAACTGACGAAAAAATTATGTGGAATCCGTTTAGGAGGAAAAATAAACCGGAGTCGTTGTTCGGGAAATACGAGTACGCCCAAGAGGAGCAGATGCCAGAGGTTTCCAGTGAAAAGGTGTTAGAGAAAAGGTTCCTGACACCTTTTCTGGAAGATCGCTGGACGGCGGGGTTAAGAATTGCCGTCCGGGGGCTGCTTTTGGCATTGGCGGCCTTGGCGCCGGTGTTTTTCCTGACCGTGACCGCGCCGAGCGATGTTTTGGCAATCAGCAAGCAGGGGTTGGTCTATGTTTTTGCCATGCTGGGTTTGGTTTTGTGGCTGGCGATTATTGTCAGGCAAGGCGGGGCGGCGCTGAAGCGAAGCGGGTTTGAGATCGGTATTGCCGTGTTCCTGGCGGCGATGCTTCTGGCGGCGATATTTTCCAGTCAGGTCTGGTTGAGTTTTGTCGCGCCCGGCGGTTTTATCACTCTGGCCAGTTTGGTCTTGCTGTTGTTTCTTTTCCTGAATTTTTTTGAACCGAGAGACGTCTCCCGGGCGGTGGATTGGTTTCTTCTGGGTTCGTTTTTGGCGGCGCTGGCGGGGATTCTGGGTTTTTGGGGAGCGCCGGTTTTCAAATGGCTGTCGCTGGTGACCAAGGAGATCACGGTCGGCAGTCAATTCAATACCGTCGGTTCGGTCAATGCCCTGGCCGGCATGGCCAGTTTGGCTTTTGTTTTGGCGGCGGGGAGGGTGTTCGGGGGAGCAGGAGCGGGAAACAAAGTAAACCAATCTAATGCCGACATTGCCCCAATCGCAAACTTACATGGGCGCCATGCAGGTTTACATGGGCGCCATGTAGTTTGGGGGACAGTGCGGCTGGCGGCGATGGCCGCGTCGGCAGTCCTGGTTCTGATCGTCAATTGGTGGCTGTTCTATCTGGTTTTAGCGGTCGGCATGGCGGCGATTGTTTTGGCGCCGAGCGTGATCGGGAGGTTAAGCGGGACAAGACCGAGGGTTAAGACCATCAATCTGGTAATCCCGATGGCCATTTTGGTTCTGGCGGCGCTTTTGCTTTTGGGCGCCCGCTATTTCAACTTTAATTTCTACAACCGGTTTGATTTGCCGGTTGAGGTTTCCTTGTCGCAAAAAGCCTCGTTTATGATTGCCCGGGAAGCCGTTAAAGACAGACCAGTTTTCGGCTACGGGCCGGGCAATTTCTATCTGGCTTTTGACAAATTCAAGCCGCCGGCCGTCAATAACAGCGTTTTTTGGAACGTCAGATTCGGCAACGGCGCTTCGGAATTGCTGAACTTGCCGGTAAACACCGGCCTGGTCGGTCTGGGGGCGATGCTGATTTTGATTTTTTTCGCGGGGAAAGCGGTAGCAGCAGGAGCGAAAAGGGAAGTAAGCCAGTTTGGTGCCGAGGTTGTTGCTGCCGAGTTTTCACAACCGTCTGCGGCGGGAGGTGATTTTGGGAAAGCTGAAGCTGGGGATGAGCAAACTAATTTATCTGCCGACATTGCTCTGCCGAGCTTTGGCAACCGCCTGTCAAGTCAAAGTGATGTAGGGACCGTGCCAAAGGCGGAGCGTCCCCGTGCCGAAATTGAGCTTGCCTTTGGCACGAAGGGACGGAAGGACAAGGGGGACGCGCCAAAGGCGGAGGGTGTCAAAGACAAGTTCAATATCGGCACTGGGACGGGCAATGTCGGCACTGGGACGGGGACGCTTTGGCAAACAATACCCGCGCTTTTGGCCGGTTTGACGCTTTTTACGCTCTATCCGTTGTCTAACATTGTTCTTCTTTTTTCCTTCTGGCTGATTTTATCGTTAGTCGCCGCGGCCTTGGGCGCCGATCAGAGCGGGCGGAAAGTGATGATGAACAATTCCTCCTGGCCGTCAATATTATCTTCGCTGGCGTTTGTTTTGGTTTTGATTTTCGGTTTGGTTGGCGGCTACGCTCTGTGGCGCAAGACCCAAGGCGAATATTACTTCGCCCGGGCCCAGCGGATGACCATTGACAGTCAAGCGGCTTTTGAAGAAACCGCCCGGCTGTTGGCGGGGGCGGTCAACGCCAATAATAACGATATCAGATATCTCAACGGTTTGGGCCAGCTGATTTTGAGCCGAATCGGCGTTGAGCTGAACAATCGGACCGACCAGCCGGAAGTAGTGGCGGCCCGGCTCCAGCAGTTAACCCAAAACGCGGTCCAAGCGGCCAATCAGATGACGGCCAATTACAAAAACGACACCGCCAGCTGGACCAACGCCGGTTTCATTTACCAAAATCTGGTTCAGCTGATCGGCGGGGCCGATGAGGCGGCGATCGCGGCTTATCGGGAGGCGCTGAAACGTTCGCCCTATGCTCCGGAGATATATGTCAGAATCGGCGCCGTTTATCTTGATCGGGCCGAGAGGAACCGGGCGGCTTTGATTGACGCCCGCAATCGGCGGGTGACGGTCAGAAACGAAAAAGAGGTTTTGGATTTGGTCGTCGGCGATTATAAGAACGCCGAGGAGAACTTCAAAAAAGCCGTTGAGTTGAAGGGTGATCTGGCGATTAGTTTGTACAACCTGGGCGTGGTCTATGAACGGCAAGGGCGGGTGAAAGAGGCGGTCAAACAACTGGAGCTGACCCGGGCGGGTAATTTGGCCAATCCGGGTTTGGCTTTTGAACTGGGCCTGCTTTATTATCGCGACGGCCAGAAGCAAAACGCCTTTAACGAAATGGCCCGGGCCGTCGGATTGTTTCGGGATTACTCCAACGCCCGCTGGTATCTGGCCTTGATGCTTGAGGAGCAGGGTAGAATTGACTTGGCCATCGGTCAGTTAAAAGAAATCTTGAAGCTGGAGGTAAACAAAGACAATCCGGCGGTGCTGGAGAAATTGGCGTCGTTAGAAGCTGGCAAGCGCGAGATCCCGCCGGCCAAAGTGACCAGCAAACAGCCGATTGGGGAACGGGCGCCGAGGCAGAGGTAAAAGAAAACCATTACAAAAGCACAACCAATTCATCTGCCGACATTGCTCTGCCGAGCTTTAGCCGCCGTCTGCCAAGAAAAGTGATTAAGGAAAACCGTTACAAAAGAAAACCAGTTTA
>CAYILQ010000028.1:0-8405 GCA_964364345.1 uncultured Candidatus Saccharibacteria bacterium
CTTCTCTTATTGCGTCCAGTTTTTTAGTGTTGTGTAATTGCCAAATTCTTTTTCTGCCGTCTTTTTGTATAGCCGAACCGCCATTCGGCTCGCCGCCATAATTTTCAGAAAACCAGCCGTATTTTCCGGGCAAACTATTTAGATGATTTATAAGTGGTAAATAATAACTCGCTGGTTTTCTGTTTAATAAATAACATTCGCCAAAAACTTTCGACCAATCGGCAATATCATTAGCATAGACGGTATAGCCGGATTGCTTTAACGCTTGGGAAACCCTTGTTGTACCAGAAAAACCATCTAAAACCGTTTTTACATTTAGTGGCTTTATCAACTCCAATAAAACAGGGAGTATTTCCCTCTTAGAGCCAGTATATTTTATACCTTGAGTTTCCATAAGCTAAAACCACTAGATTTAACTTCTAATATCATTTTAGCATTTTTATTTCTTTTGGTCTATTTTGAGAAATTGAAAAAATGTTGAAGTATTTTTTCGTGGGTATCCTTGCGAGAAACGAGGATTTTAGCGATCAAAGTAATAAGCGGCTCGTTGATTTTATAGCCACCAGCGAGTAATTCCTTAAAAAATGGCTCTGCGTTTTCTGTATGTGTCCACATTCCGCGTTGTAAAGCGTTAGCTTTTGCACCGCCATATCTAACTTCAAAGATATAATTGTTTTTACTGTCAAAAAATTTATAGATTGGGAATGTCTTTTTTCTGCCAATTTTGCGCGGCGGAAAAAATTTTATCTTTTTAACAGATGAATACGCTTTTTGTAAATCAAAAACTATTACCTTAAACTTCATTTCCTTTTCGTTGTATATCAATGGCAAAACATTAACCGAGCTAAAATCCTTAAAACACTTATCGCTCAAAACTTCTTTTATCTTTGTAGTATCGTTCGTTCCTCGTTTACCGATTTCTTTTTGCAAAAGAGAAAACATTGAGCCGTCTTTATTCGTGGAAAGTTGAAGTGGTCCAAACCCGTAAGTTTTAATGCTAATCGGAATTTCTTCTTTGGTTTTAGTTTCAGTAATTCTAATGTCTTCTTCAAATTCTTTCGCCCGAAATTTTTCTTTGCCCGTATGTTTTGCCGAATAACCACTAACAAATTGATTTATGTATTCAGTAAGAGCAACTTCCGCGAGATCGCCGTGCGTTTTGTTTCCGATAATTCTCATTGAAAAAACGTTGCCCAAAACACTGAAAATCATCGGGTCTTTACCGCTAAAACTTTCTACAAACTTTTTTAGAAATTTATCAAACATTCCTAGCAAGTTCTGCGAACGCCGGCTTTACCGTACAAATGCTTCGCATTTTAGCTGGCTGCGGGGCCTGGACTCGCACCAGGATACTGGGCTTCAAAGGCCCATGTCCTACTATTAGACGACCCCGCAATGTAGAGAAATTATGCCGTAAAAATCAATTTTCTTCAAATGGATTACTCGGAATTCTGGTACGGATTTTCCAGCTCCTGCCTGTGCAGATACCAGCGATATAGGAGCCAGCCCACGGGCATGGGGAACCAGAAAGTGAAGGCGCGGAACAATAGTGTCATGGCAAAAGCCACGCTGGCCGACACGGCAAAAGATACCAAAATCAGGGTCATGCCGCCTTCAAAAACGCCAAAAGCGCCGGGCACGAAGGCGATCATGGAAACGAATTTGGTGAGAGTGAAGGTAATGAAAGCCACCGAGAAACTAATCGGAAAACCGATGGCGAAAGAAATGAAATACAGAGTCAGGACATTGAAGAACAAAACCATCCCCTGCCAGAAACAAGCCGCCCAGAAAGCGCTCTTGCGCTTGGCCAGCTCGCCGATATTCACGTTGTCCCGAAGCTGATCAAAAATCATGGCCACGTGCCGGCTGTGATCATTGCCGCGGCCGGCATCTTCAAAGTAGCGATGAAGGCGATTGACCACCCATTGAACCAGGCGGCCGCGGCGGCGGCGCTGAAGGGTCAAAAAGACCGCGCTCAAGGTCACGCTGATAAAAAGAAAAACATAAATGAAATAGGCCAGTTCGGGATGAACGGCCCAAACGCCGCTTCGGAAAATGGCAATTGAGGCGACCAGAAAAAAAACTCCGAAGGCCACATACAGGGTCAAAAGCTCAACCACCGCCCGGCCGATGCCTTCAGCCAGAGTCAGACCGTATTTTCTAAGATAGTGGACAAAAAAGGCCTGGCCGGAGATCGTGGCCGAGGGCAGGGCTTGGTTGAGAAACTGGATTACAAAGGTGATCGGGAAAAGTTTGCTGACGCCCACTTCAAGGTCTTTGACCCGCAAGACATCGCGGTAATTGAGAGCTAGCGAATAGTAACTCAAGACTTGAGTAACGATGATAGCTGCCAGCCAAGCCAGGTTTGAACGAAGGAAGACTTCTTTGAGCAGACGGATCTCCGAAAATTTCAGATAAATCAAAACCAGGGCCGCCAGAGTGACAAAATAAAATAGGAAGCGGCGCAAACTGATCCGGGGTCGGATTAGGTCTTCAACTTTGGCCATTGCTGGTCAACTCCATCACGGCAAGCTCCAGGGGTAGTTGAGGAATCGGCGAGCCGCGAAACTCGGACTTGGTTTTGACAAAAACATTTAGGATTTTGACCAGGTCTTGAGGCGAAAGTGAACTGTCGGCGATTGGCTTGCCGACGATAGAGACCAGTTTGGCTCGGGTGTGGTTGACAAATTGTTTTGTGAAATTTTCCAAGTCGGCGCCGGAATCATAGAGCTCGGCTATCAAGGTCATTGCCTCTTGGGGTCTTTTTTCAAGGATCGCTTTGAGAAAGTTCTCATGGACCTGGATCGGCACCAAGCCCAGGATTTCTGCGGCGTGATCGGCGGTGATCTTTTCACCGGCAAAAGCCACCAGTTTGGCCAAGGCCGACTCGGCGTCCCGCAAAGAGCCGCCGGCGTGACTAGCCAGGGCGGCCAGGGCTTCGTCGTCAATTTCAATTTTTTCGGCCGCGGCGACTTTTTTCAATTTTTTGACGATCAGGCCGGGACTGATTTTCCTGAAATCAAAGCGCTGGACCCGGGAAAGAATTGTCTCCAGCACCTTGTGGGGCTCGGTGGTGGCCAGAACAAAAACCACATGAGCCGGCGGTTCCTCAAGAGTTTTAAGCAAGGCGTTGAAGGCGTCTTTAGTCAGCGCGTGAACTTCGTCAATGACGAAGACTTTATAATTGGACGAAGCGGCGGCCACCCGAGCGGAGTCGCGCAAGTTTCTGATCTCGTCAATGCCCCGATTAGAGGCGGCGTCAATTTCAATCAGATCCAGCGAGCGGCCCTCGTTAATTTCTCCGCATGAACTGCAAAGATTGCACGGCTCGGCTGGCGCGGCCATCAGCTCTCGGCCTTCAGCTAACAGCCGTTCATTAAGCTGGGAACAATTTAATGCTTTGGCAAAGAGCCGGGCGACGGTGGTCTTGCCGGTGCCCCGGGGGCCGGCGAAAAGATAAGCGTGACCAACCCGGCCAGCCCTAAGCGCCCCTTGGAGGGTGCGAACGACATGCTCCTGACCTTCAATTTCCCCGAAAGTCCCGGGCCGATATTTGCGATAGAGAGTTAAACTCATTTTTTGAACACTGCCATCTTAAAACCTAGAAAGCTAAAAATCAAAGCCACGGCTGAACCGACAACCGCCCCCACGTTCGCCCAAATTTCAGGACTTAGGCTAAAGGCCGGTCTGATGCCATTGACCACTATTGAGGCCGCGGTTACGTTGAATGCCGCCGCCAGAACGCCAACCAGAAAAAACTTGCTGAATTCCCGGATCACCGGTTCCCCGCCGGCGGCTTCAAAAACCCAGTAGCGGTTCCAGAAATAGCTGTGGCTGATCCCGAAAAAAAATGAAATCCCCTTAAAAACCGAAAACCAAAGACCGGCGGCGACGCCCGAATAAGCGATTAGCAGATTAAGCGCGCCAAAATCAACCGCCGCGTTGCTAAAGCCGATTGCCGCAAACTTGCCGAACTGATTGAAAAAATCAAATCTCCGACCCAGCCAGTAGCCAAGATTAACGCCCAAAATCCACAAGAGCGGCGCAACAATTATTAACCAGCCGAAGGCCAAACCGCCCAGGGTTGGGATTTTCAAATAGGCGGCGATCCGCCAGGCAATTATGCCGGTGGTCAGACCGGTAATTAGGCTCGAAACAAAATCCTTCTTACTGAATCTCATGCGTGATTCTATTTCTTACACATGTAAATTATGTAATCAATAGTACTGGGGACAGCATCAATACTGGTATTTGGCCTAGTATCTGGCGGCGATTTCCTGTTCAACCTCGGCTCTGGGCCGACCGTACTTTAGGCGCGACATTTCTTTGATGGCCGCGGCCACGTCGGGCGAGCCGGCTTTTTCTTTGGCGGTCTGGATATTAAAAGGTTTTACGGTCTGATTATTAATCAGAAGCTTAACATAGGCGTTGAAATTGTCTATGTTCATCAGGTCATGGGCGCTAAACGTCGGCTCAAATTGGGTCTTGAGGACCTCGGCGTCTTCGGCGCCGATTCTAAACACGACCATTGAACCGACATTGCCGAAAACGGCGTTCTTGATTTCTTCCCGGAGTTGTTTGATGAACTGATGGGCGATGACCAGATCCAGACGATACTTGCGGGCTTCCGACAGTATGGTGGCAATGCTCTCGGTGGTGAAGTTTTGGAACTCGTCAATGTAAAGATAAAAATCCCGGCGCTGGTCTTCGGGGGCGTCAACGCGCGACAGGGCGGCCATCAGGAGTTTGCCCACCACGATCATGCCCAAAAGGTTGGCGTTGATGTCGCCGATGCGGCCTTTGGACAAATTGACCACCAGAATCTTTTGGCCGTCCATGATCTGGCGGGCGTTGAAAGCGCTTTGCTTCTGGGACACGATCGGCCGAACATAGTCGTTGGCCAGAAACGGATTTAATTTGGAGGTGATGTAGGGCACCATGTTGGCCAGAGCGGCTTCGCCGCCGGCTTTTTCGGCCTCTTGTTCCCAGAAGTTTTTGACCAGGGGATTGGTTTCGCGGCTCAACTTATCACGGCGGTAATCCTGATCGGACAAGACCCGCGGCACTTCGGCCAGGGTGGGAATCTCGTTTTGGTAGTCGTCCAGCAATAGCAAGATGGCATTTTTGAAATACTGTTCAAACATCGGGCCGAAGGCCTCGGGCAGTTCCTTGTAAAGCGATTTGACTATGGCCAGCATCTCGTTGGTTACAAAAGTTTTCTGTTCGGGCCGGGCCGGATCAATCTCAAGCATGTTCAGTCCCAGCGGCCGCTGGACATCGCCGGGGTTAAAATAGATAACATCTTCGGCCCGGGCCGGGGGCGTGACTGCCAGAACATACTCGGCAAACTCGCCGTGAGGATCCACCACGCAGACGCCCTGGCCGTTTTCAATGTCTTGACGAATCATTTCCTTCATCAGCGAGGTCTTGCCGGTGCCGGTCTGGCCGATGATATACTGGTGCCGCTGGCGATCCTGTTTCAAAATTCTCACCGGAACCCCTTGGCCCCGAAAAACGCTCTTGCCCAAAATCAAACCCTCTTGAGGCAAATTGGGCGGCGGTTCGGCTGTTTTGGCTTTTAAGAACTTAACTCTTGGGGCGGCGGTGCCGGTCACCGGCGGATGAAAAACGCTGGCCACTTCTTCGGTTGACATTGCCAGCTTGTGGCGGTTGTCAAAAATACGAAAAGAATAGTTGTACAGCAGTCTCTGAAGTGCTCGGCCGGAGATTTTTACCGGTTTTAATTCGTTCAGATCGGGCGACGAGAATTGGACAAACGCTCCCTCAAATTCGGCTAGAATCTGCCGGGCCCGAGTTTGGGAAGGCGCCGAAGCGATCAAGCGGATATTGACGTCAAAATTCTGTTTGGTGGCCTTGCTGGAAATGGCTTTGATGATTTCATCGTCGGCCGGGGCGACTGCCCTGGGCCTTTCCGGTTCCGGGGATTTGTTGGGGTCGGGCCTTTTGGGCTTGGGCATTTTTTTGGCCCGTTGGCGGGCTTCTTTGAGCGGGTAGCCGACTTGCATTTCCCGGGCCACCTTTAAGGCAAATCTTTTAAGTTTTAAGTTGTGGCCGGGCCGCAAAAGAATTTGCATTGACGCCCCTTCACCTTCTGATTCAAGTCTTGACATGGCGGTCAATATCGCGCTCATCGGGTCGGATTCAAGTTTTTGATAAGTTCTAAACGGCAAGAAGTGATCGCGGGCGTAAATCAAATAGGCGCCGGCGGCGGAACCTTCGGGATTGAAGATGTTGTAATCCTTGATTCTGGCCACTTCGGCCGTCGGGTAGTAGGCGTAAATTTGTTTTTCCACGGTTTGCTCGTTGTTTTTGGGAACGGCGATGTAGAAATAGGTTTCCTCGCCGATGTGATGAACGGCCAGCTCCAGAGCCAAGTAGGGCTCGCCATATAAAAATTTGTTCCAGCCCCGCGAGTGGATGTTGGCAAAGCCGGCCAGAAGCTGTTCGCTGACGGCGATGAGTTCTTTCTCCGATTTTTGGGCCGGGCCGGCGCCGGGCGCCGTTGGCGCTTGCTGGGGCATTCGAATCAAAAACAGGCTCATGTTCAGGGCTCTTTGAATCTGGCCCCGAGTCCGCAGAACGCCGACTGCCGCCAGACCCGCGGCAAAAATGACGACGGGGATGATCAAAAGAATTATGACAGCGAAACTCATGATTAAAGAGACGGTTTCAAAGTTTTTTCAGCCGGCCCCGCTCAACGAGATGGCTGTAAAGCTCGTCGGCCAGAGCGTCGTGGAAGGCGTCAATCAAAGCGGCGTTGTTGGTTTGCCGGGCGAGTTTTACAGCTTCGTCAAGAGACTTGGTAAAAGCAATATCAATCAACTCCTGAACCTTGTCTTTGAGCTCGGCGGAGAGATACGACGGCGACCCGTAACCGGCAGCCGGCAACTGGTTACTGGTAGCCGGTTGCTGACTGACATTTGGAATTTGGGCCTGGCTGGATTGCCCAACCCGCAACCTCTCCTTGATTACTTGGCGCAGGGTTTCTTTCTCATGAGGAACTTCGGCAATTTCACCGGATTGTTTCTGTTTTTCAAGCTCCAAACGCCGGGACGCCAAATCTCGCTCTAATTGAGATATTTCCTGTTCAAGCAAGTTGGAACTAACCTCCTCGGCCATCACTGATCATTATACCGTTGTGGATACCCGATAACAACCCGCGGTTTTCTGTGTTAAGATAAATTGTTAAATGAGACGATGGTTTTTGGTGTTTTTGATTGTCGGAGTAGCGGCGGTTTTTCGGTTGCAACACATCCAGTCAATTCCGCCGGGGCTTTATCCGGACGAGGCCATGAACGGCAACAACGCCATCCAAGCGCTCGAAACAGGGAAGTACAAAGTTTTTTACCCGGAGAACAACGGCCGCGAGGGACTGTTTATCAACCTCCAAGCTCAATCAATCAGAATTTTTGGCAACCAACCCTGGGCTTTGCGTTTGGTGGCAGCGGTTTTTGGAATCCTGACAGTTTGGGGCACATATTTATTGGCCAGCCGATTGTTTAGTTGGCAAATTGGGGCGCTGTCAAGTTTTTTGTTGGCGATTTCATTTTGGCACACTCTGTTTTCTCGGATAGGTTTTCGGGCGATTATGGCGCCATTTCTTTTGGTCTGGGGCTTTTATTTTCTCTGGCGTGGCCTGGCCGGCGGCCGGTTGGGAAATTTTGCCTTAAGCGGCATATTCTGGAGTCTTGGCTTTTATACTTACATTGCTTTTCGGGTTATGCCTTTGGCTTTAATTTTCACCCTCCTCGCCTATTGGCAAACAATTCGGAAAGATTTTGACCATGCTAAATATCTTGACACCCGCAATATGCTCATGCGCGGCTTGTCTTTGTTTCTAATCGCGGTAATTCTGACAACTTTGCCAATCGGTTATTATTTCTACACTCACCCTGAAGAAATCCTCAACCGCAGCGGTCAGCTTTCGGTGTTTGCTTCCGACAATATCTTCGGGGCTTTGACCATAAACACCATCAAAACTCTGGCCATGTTTAACTTTGTCGGCGACTGGAACTGGCGGCATAATTTTGCCGGCGAGCCCCTGCTTTTCTGGCCGGTCGGGATTTTGTTTCTGGCCGGACTTTTCAAGAGTTTGATTAAACTCGAGCGCGGTTGGCGTCAGCACCGGCATCTGGCCGCCACCCAAGTATTGCTTCTGTCGTGGTTCTTGGCGGGTCTTTTGCCGGTGATTTTCTCAAATGAGGGATTGCCTCACGCCTTGCGGGCGATACTGGCGGCGCCGGTGGTGTTCATCTTTGCCGGCGAGGGTCTGTGGTGGTTGTACAGTTGGCTTAAGGACTATTACGGCCGCCGCGATCCCCATTTCTTAAACATCTACCGCAAGCAAATTAGCGAGGGCGAGTTCGCGGCCACGATCGCGGTGA
>CAYILQ010000029.1:0-8306 GCA_964364345.1 uncultured Candidatus Saccharibacteria bacterium
ATTTCGGGGAGAACCAGCTATTACCAGGTTCGATAAGCTTATCACTCCGACCCACGGCTCATCCGATGATGTTGCGCTATCAAACGGTTCGGCCCTCCATCCATCTTTCGAAGGACTTCAGCCTGGCCATGGGTAGCTCACCCGGCTTCGGGTCCTCAACACTTTCTAGCTGTGACCAAATTTTTTATTTGGTCACAAGTAGCTCTCTTAAAGCTCGGTTTCCCTTCACCTCCGTCCTTATGGACTTAGATTAAGAAAGTGTTGAGACTCGCTCGGTCATTCTTCAATAGGCACACCGTCGCACTCGCTTCGCTTCGTGCTCCGGAGCAATCAGCTTACCGCTTACAGCTTACAGCCAAGAAGAATTTATCTTTTTAGACTATTCCTTATGGCCGAGAGCTGGAAGCTGATAGCCGAAAGCCGGAGCCGGAGCGCGCAGCGAAGCGAGTGTTCCGGCTCTTTGTAGGCGTATGGTTTCAGTACTATTTCACTCCCCTCACCGGGGTGCTTTTCACCTTTCCCTCACGGTACTAGTTCACTATCGATCACCAAAAGTATTTAGCCTTGGACCGTAGTAGGCCCGGATTCGCCACGGACAGTCTGATCCATGGGTACTCAGGAAATAATACGAAAAGTTCAACCGTTTTCGCTTACAGGACTATCACCTTCTTTGGCCGGCCTTTCCAGGGCCGTTCAGCTAACAATTGAATTTGTAACTTTTGCTTACGCAACAACCAACTGCTAACTACCAACCGCCAACAATGAGAGTTGGGAGTTAGGGGTTAGAAGTTGGAAGTTGCGTTAGTATGTATTATCCCTACAACCCCCCGTGAGATAGTCGTTAGACGTCATCTCATGGGGTTTAGGCTCTGCCCCTTTCGCTCGCCGCTACTTGGGGTATCGCAACTGGAGAACTGGAAGCTAGAAACCAGAAGCTAGAAAATTCCAGCCTCCGGCATCCAACATCCAGCTTCCAATGTTTTCGCTTTCTTTTCCTCTGGGTACTGAGATGTTTCACTTCCCCAGGTCTGCCGCCGTCCCAATACCGACATTGCCAATCCGTTGAGATTATCACCGTCCCGCCGCCGAGATTGCAATTTCGGCAAAAGGAACTTGACTCAACGGCCAGACAATATCGGCACCGGGACCGGCCGATTTGGTGTTAACCAAATCGGGTTTCCCCATTCGGTCATCCCCGGATCAAAGCCTGCTAGACGGCTCCCCGGGGCTTATCGCAGTCACGCCGCGACCTTCATCGCCTTTTGGTGTCAAGGCATCCTCCATACGCCCTTAGTTAACACAGCTACCAGCTTTCAGCTCACAGCTACCAGCCAGAGAATTTCTCCTCATGCCTGTAAGCTGTGAGCAGTGAGCCGTAAGCTGCGCTAGCGATTCCTTACAAGATTAAATCCCCGATCCTTTCGGATCGAATTTATCTTTTAATCGCACCTGTTCTCAATCCGCCTAAGTTTTTGGACCAATCAGGTCCTAATTTGCGAAGCAAATTAGTCCAAAAATTTAGGCGGACAACCGCATGAAGAGAACAGGATTTTTTAATGCTTAATTTACCCCGCCTAAGTTTTCAGACATGCCCATGGCTCTTGCGCCTGTGGCGCTAGTCTGAAAATTTTGGCGGGTACCCGCTAAACTTAATTCTAATTTTCAAGCTGCGTTCAACGCAACCTAGATATATTTGCGGCCTCTCGGCTACCACCTCCAAAGAGGTGATAACCGAGAAGCGACAAGAATTTAGGTATCAACCCCAGCGCCAAATTTTGCAGATTAATATCTTGGCGAACCGCTGCGCCCAATCGCTGATTAAACCGGCGATAAGCGGGCGCTATTCGCCCACGCGGTTCGCGATACCCTTTGCCGGGTTTACTCTCCAAACAGCCATAAGTTCTTGAAAGGGCAAAATTGGTGCGGGGTCAGTCTCTGTTATCGGGAATCTTTTCACTTCGCTCAAGCTCCCGACAGAGACTGAAAAACCGCGATTTACGCGGCTGATTTCGACGCAGACAAAAAATCGGAGGGATTCAGCCGCTTTTGGGTTTTAGTTGCTTATTCATCTTTGGTAGTATCTTAAGCAAAATCGGGACCAGAGTCAACAACCTCGGTTATCCACACTGCCTACCCCGTTAGAGATTCCCGTTATGGATAGTCTAGATTTTGACTCTAGCTGTCTCTAACGGGGCCTATAACGGCAAAACCCCGCTGACGCAATTACCAACCGCAAATTGTTAATTCCCAATTGGAAATTATAAATTTGTAATTGAAAATTGCGCCAACGGGGTTTGCCCTAAATCAAAAGAACAATCCCGGGATTATCCTCCGACCATTCCCTACTCCGAAATATTCTTGCGCATCTTGCCGATAAAGTCGTCGGCATGATCGCGGCCGCCCAGACCAAAGGCCAGACCCAAAGCCAAGGCGCCGGCCGCTACCACACCGGTGATGATGATCCTGACAATCTCATCGGCCACATTCAACTGATCCAGAGCGATCAGCCAGCTAAAAATCAAGATCGCCCAGCGGGCCAGAGTCCCCAGAAAATTCGCCGAAACCAGCTCGGCGGCTCTGACCGAACCTCGGACCACGCCTTCAACAAATCG
Organism: uncultured Candidatus Saccharibacteria bacterium; assembly: GCA_964364345.1. GTDB lineage: Bacteria > Patescibacteriota > Minisyncoccia > 2-02-FULL-40-12 > IGHO2-01-FULL-4-A > CAYILQ01. Next base: position 2,613 of record CAYILQ010000029.1, read on the forward strand.
CGCCACCAAAGCCCCGATCAGCAGGACAAAGGCGGCGACGATCACGTTGGGAATGTAGAACACCACCGTCCCCAAAAATTCCGTGACCTGGCTCAAGCCCAAAATATCCGTGGCCGCCATCAAGAAAACAATGATGAAGAACCACTTCACCAACTCATAGAAAAAATATGAGCTGTTCAGCTTGTAACCGCTTCTTTCCCAAACTCGCTTGAAACCGACGCTTTCCAGACCTCGGTCGAGCTGGACCACTCGAATAACGTGCCACGCAACTTTACCGACCAAAACCGCGACCAGCCAGCCAACCAAAAAGACAACGATAGCCGCGATCAACTGCGGCAAGAAAACAGCCACGTTCCCCCATAACTCCAAAAGGGAACTCCTGACAATATCCGACGCGGCAACTGTTTCAGTAGGCATTCATAACCACCTCCTTCCTCATCGAAACAAACTTATCTTAACATCTAGATTTTACCACTTCCCCGCCAGCCGCAATAATCGGTTATCCACAGAAGAAAAAACCCGAAGTGTTCAGGGCTGGCGCATCAGGGTAGCTGGAGGTTTGCATCGATCCGGTCTAGTTTGATATCCATACCGATAATTCTTTCATCAATGTCTTTTATTTGCCTGGTGTGATTTTGCAGCACCTGCATGATGGTCAAATGCTGCTCGGCAATTATTTTTACTTTCTCATCAAAATCCCCGGTCAGCGCGCCAACATGCAACTTAAAATCTTGATTGATCTCTTTTCTGAATTTCCTCCATTGAGTATCTAATTGTGTAGTTTCTTTTTTGACCATGGTGAAACTAGTCTAAACCTAAACCAGAAACTTGGCAATCAACAACGCGACAATATTGGCCACCTTGATCATAGGGTTAATCGCTGGGCCGGCGGTGTCTTTGTAGGGATCACCGACAGTGTCGCCGGTGACGGCGGCTTTGTGAGCGTCACTGCCTTTGCCGCCGTGATGGCCTTCCTCTATATATTTCTTGGCGTTGTCCCAAGCGGCCCCGCCCGAGGTCATTGAGATGGCTACAAAGATACCGGTGACAATTACGCCCACAAGCAAACCGCCCAGAGCCTCTGGCCCAAGCAGAAAGCCAACCAAAATTGGCAAGATCACCGGTATCAAGGCCGGTACTACCATTTCTCTGATTGCCGCTTTGGTAACGATGTCCACGGCTGTGGCGTAATCGGGTTTGCCCTCGCCAGTCATGATGCCTTTGATTTCTCGGAACTGCCGGCGGACTTCATCAACGATGGCTCCTCCCGCTTTCCCCACCGCCTTCATGGCCATTGATCCAAAAAGATACGGCATCAAGCCGCCAATCAACAAACCAATAATGACGTTAACATCAGACAGATCAAATTGCAGATAACTTCCGCTAACATCAAAAAGTTCCTGGGTATAAGCGGAAAACAAAACCAGCGCCGCCAGTCCCGCCGAGCCGATGGCGTAGCCCTTGGTCACGGCTTTGGTGGTGTTGCCCACGGCATCAAGTGGGTCGGTGGCCGCCCGGACTGAATCGGAAAGTCCAGCCATCTCGGCAATGCCGCCGGCATTGTCAGTGATCGGGCCAAAAGCGTCAATGGCAATAACAACGCCGGCAAGCGACAACATGCTCAAGGTGGCCAAAGCTATTCCAAAAATTCCCGCCAACTCATAACTAACTAAAATCGCCGCCGAGATTGCCACTACCGGCCAAACGGTTGACCGCATTGAGACCGCCAAGCCATAGATGATGTTGGTGCCATGCCCCGTGGTTGAGGCTTGGGCGATCTCCTTGACCGGCGAGAATTTTTTGGAAGTGTAATAATCGGTGAACAGGAAAATAAAAGCCGTCAGGCCCAGCCCGACCATGAGAGACCAGAAAATGTTAATCGGCCCGAAGGCCGCGATTGAAACCGAATTTTTAACAACGGTTAGGTAGTAGAAGGCGCCGGCTGAAACAATGGCCGCGGCCAGCAGGCCTTTGTAAAGAGCGCCCATAATGCTGCCGTCTTTTTTCAATCTGACAAAAAATGAGCCGACGATTGAGGCCAAAATTGCCACCCCGCCAATCAGCAAAGGAAACAGAACCACTTGGGGCTTGGCGCCGAAAAGCAGACTGCCCAACAGCATCACCGACAAAACCGAGATGACATAGGTTTCAAAAAGATCGGCGGCCATGCCTTTGGTGTCGCCGACATTGTCGCCCGCCTGATCGGCAATCACGGCCGGATTGCGCGGGTCGTCTTCGGGAATGCCGACCTCGACTTTACCCACCAAATCGGCGCCGACATCGGCCCCTTTGGTAAAAATGCCCCCGCCCAGCCGGGCGAAAACCGATATCAGCGAGCCGCCGAAACCCAGACCGATTAGCGATTTAACATCGCCGGTATACCAGTAAAAAAGGGTTAAAGATAAAAGCGCCAAACCGGCCACAAAAAATCCGGTCACGGCTCCACCCCGAAAGGCAAGATTAAACGCTGGCCCAATGCCAGATTTGGCCGCCTCGGCCACTCTGACATTGGCCCTGACGGCCACAAACATTCCGGCATAGCCGGCCAAGGCCGAAGCCGCCGCTCCAACCACAAAGCCCAAAGCGATGCTGAACCCGAGGGCGAAATACAAAATCAGAGCAATGATAACGCCGACCCCGGCGACAACCTTGCTTTCTCTTTTCAAATAGGCCCCGGCCGCCTCCCGAATCGCCGCCGCGATTGACCGCATCTTCTCATCCCCCTGCGGCCGCCTCAAAACATAGCCCATCAAAACCGCCCCATACGCCAGGGCGGCAAGGGCAGCCAGCAGTGAAAACAAGATGGCATTCATGAGAATCACTCTAGCAAATCCTGTTTGTCTTTTCCATCGCCCCCAAGTTCAATCACATTTTGCACCCTGTCCACCATCAACGTTAAGCGCTTTTCGGAATCTTCATAAGAACCATGGGCGTCGGAGAGATGCTTGCCTAAACGTCGGAAGTCATCGTCAAGCTTGCGGCCATCAGTGGCGATGCGGGTCAGCCGTTTCATGATTTCTTTGGTTTGTTTGGTCAACTGGACATCCTTGGTCCATTGAATAATTGCTGAAACCGAAAGGCCAAAGGTATTGGGTGAGCAGAGAAACACTCGTTTGCCGCGGGCGTAATGAGGGATATCGGCTTCTTTAATGTTGTTAATGATTTCGTAGTAAACCGTCTCGGCCGGGATGTACATCAAAGCAAAATCAGTCGTGCTTTCCGATGGCAAAATATATTTAGCCGAAATCTCGTCAATTTTCTTCTTAACGTCGGAGAAGAAAGTTTTCTTGTACTGCTCGCGGGCTATTTCGTTTTCGGCGTTGACCATTTTTTCAAAATTTTCCCAGTTAAACTTGGAATCAACCGGCAGAAGCAAAGAGTTGGGCAGTTTCAAAACCGCGTCAACGGCCTCGCCAGTTGAAAAATAGTGCTGGAGGGTATAACTCTCGCGCGGGAAGAACTGGGCCAACGAGGCTTCAAGAGACGCTTCGCCCCAGATGCCCCGAAGTTTGGGCGATTTGAAAATATCCTGGAAATTGGTAACGTCCTTGACTGACTCGTGGACTTGCTTGAGGTTTTCGCTCAAACTGGTCAGCCCGGCCGTAAAGCCCTCCACCTGCTTGTGGACCGTCTGGGATGAGCGCTCCACCGACTGGCGGCTGGATTCCAGCTGATCGGTAACCAGCTTGATCGTCTCGCGCAGAGACTGATTGACAGAAGCAACGATCCCGTCCAACCGCTGATTGAGCAGGGCAACGTGATGACTAGTGTCGTCCTTTTTACCCGTTACCAATCTGGCAACAATAAAAGCAATAATTGCTCCAGCGCCTAAGCCAATTAGAATGTAAGCCAAGGGGTTCATAAATTCGAAATCCGAAGCACGAAATCCGAGACAATATTAAAATCCCAAATCCAAATGATCAAAACTAGATTTTTCTTATAATAGATCCGAATATCATCATTTCGAGTTTCGGATTTCGGATTTCGGATTTGCTTAGACGTGGCGGTCGGCCACTTTATTGGCGGCGTAAGAATCGGGTTTGATCCTCGCCGTAAAACCATTGCCGGTAATCATGCCCACAATTTCCTGGATCATGCTTTTGGTCGGGCCGTTCTGGCCAATGTCCAAATGGATTTCAAAATCGTACAGCCGCTCGTTGAGCTTGATTCTTAACTCGGCCACTACCCGCTGGGCCAGATCTAAAGAAAACGAAGCTTCCTTCAATATCCGGTCGTGGCGGTCGAAAGTTTTGATGCTCTTGTTGCGCTTCCAAAAGTATCGGCCATGTTTGCCCACCCGATGGACCACAATGACACTGACAAAATCAGCGGTGTGGATGCTCCCGTTTTGTTCGGAATCAGTACCGACAATAACTTTGTAGCCACACAGTTCATCTTCGGTTACGAACTCAATGACGTCGTCAATAACCTGCGAGAACTCGCGCTGACCGCGCGAAGGGCTGATGAAGTACTCACCCTGCCCAAAATGACCGTTGCCAGTCGTCATCTTAAAACTGCCGTCTTTGCTCGAATTGCCATCTTCTTCACTCATATAACTTTAATTTAGCGCCGATTGGTCAAAAAATCAAATTCTACGACTCGGGGTTTGGGTTGAGATCTGCCAGTTTACCTGCTAAGATACAGGTGGCCGGTTATTTTACTAGGTTTTTTACAACCCATTTATCCAATTCATAAATTTACCAAACCGAAAGCTAGGAGGTAGTGATGAAAACGAAAGCGAAGGAGTGCAGGGAATTGGTCGAAAATCTTGTTGATATTGTCGAAATGACTTGTTGTCATTTCACTATCGGCGCGACCGAAAGTCAGCGCGAGGAAAGGGTCGCCTTTATCTATCAGATCTGTAAGGGCACTGGTTTCGCCTCGGTTAAGATTAGGTCTGATCTCGTTCTTTGTTACAGGAAAATGGACAAAGGTGAAACCTTCTTCCTCGTTAGCCGTGACGACGAGTCTGATTGGGTAAAGGAGATGAAGTCAGGGTTTGCCGACCTCGGCTACAGGTTCGAAACTAGAAAAGTAGTAGAGAACCTGGGTACATATCTCCTGAACCTCGAGTCGCTCTTCGGCGGCAAAGGCCCAGCCTAGCTGGGCCTCCTCATTTTGGTGGACCCCATTAGAGATAGCTTGAAATCAAAAGATCAAGCTATCTGAAACGGGAATCTTTAACGGGGTGGTCAATTTTGGAAAAAGTCAGAACCCATTACGAGCAGAACCCTGACGAAACCCCTTCCGCGCCGCCCTCGCGAGAGATTCATTTTTGCCCGCTTCGCGGGCGCGCCCATCAGTTATTTAATTTCCACAATCTTCATCAATTTTAGTGCATTAAGTCTCTTTTTGGTATTTATCAAAATAACGTCCTGTTCCGAACTAGCAAGAATTTCATTTTTAAAACTCTCATATGCTGATTTCAAATCACTACAAAAGTTTTCATCATTGATAAACTTTCCTCCATTTGTTGGTTGGTCGTGTAAATGTGGTTTTTTATTGACAAAACTATACTTTTCAACAGCGTAAGAATGAAGAAGGCCATTTCTCACTTCCCATAAGTCATCAGCGTCATATTGGGTAAGGTATTTTTTGACGAAATTCTTAAAACGATCTGCGTTGCCTTCATTCGTCGGTTTTTCTTTGCCGCCATAGAATCCCGCGAGAGCATCAATCATGCAAACTCCCAAA
>CAYILQ010000030.1:0-7739 GCA_964364345.1 uncultured Candidatus Saccharibacteria bacterium
TTTCTCTTTGGGGATGAGCGTCATGCCGCAACCCGGACAAAGCCCCGGCTCGCTCCTGACGACCTCCGGATGCATCGGACAGGTGTAAATCATTTCTTTGTTGTTTCGGCCGTTTGAATTGTGATTGTTATGACAAAACATCCTTTTTCTTGGACTCAAACTCTTCTTTGCTAATTTCGCCCTTGACGTAGCGCTCTTTCAAGATATCAAGCGCTGATTTTCCAGCCGGACCCGCGCCCCTGAATTGATTGGCGAGCCACTTCACCAGCGCGACGATTGCCGCGATAATCAATACCCACCAAAGAACCATAAAAATCCAGCCAAAAAATCCAAACAATCCAAAGTTCATCATAGAATTGCCACCTCCTCCCATCATGCCGCCGTTCATCATCATTCGCATCATTGGCATAAACCCCCACACCAAAGGATTTGGTGTGGGGGTAAAACCGACGCCTCGCGACGGAAACGCGGCCAAAGTATCGCAACCGCTCAAACGTTTGCCCATAACCGCGTGTATTTGTTCTTCGCCTTGTTCGCCCATCATCTGAATCATCATTGTATTCATGGCCGCGTGCGAACCGCCCGTCATTTGTCCCATAAAATATTCGCCGAGCGTTTCAAAATTGTCATCGGACAAATCCTTGCAGTTTAGCGCCTTGGCCTGAAGTTTTTCCCAAACCGTCTTTCCCTCGGCCTCTTCTTGGGCGGTATGATTATCTTCCGCCGCGCCGTCTTGCGGCGTATGGGCGCCTGCCGAAATTGACGCGGCAACAAAAAGAGCGCTGAAAGCAAAAATAATAAGTAGTTTTTTCATGGTTTCATTTTATTTTATCACATTTTGCTGTCAAAATGGTTTTGATTATCCACGGTTTAATTATACTCTACACTCCGCAGCTGCCGCCGCTTTTGGGCTTGACTGGTTCAATTTCTGAACGAATCCGGCCGTATCCCGAACCGCTTGAATAATCCGCCCCCAAAATTGTTTTCGGATCCGCATTATTCCAAGGGATGCCCTTTGATTCAAGATACTTGGCAATCGTCAGGTAAGTGTCGGGAAACCAATAGGAATTGGCGGTCAAAGCAGCGCGGTACATCGCATTTTCATTGGCGCCTTGAGCCGCCAGAAGCTCCAGCAGACCGAGCATAGCCATACCGTGGTTGCAATCCGGGAAATAGGTTGAATTGTCGCAGCACGGGCGGTAAATATTCTTGGAAACTTCTTCAACCAGTTTCTGCTGTGCCGGCGTCAGGACAACGAAAGCGTGCTTGGAATAATGCTCCATCGCGCCGCCTTTGGCTATCGTCCAGCCGCCAGTGGAAGCGAAAACCCCGGGACCGCCATACTGCGGGTCGCTCATCGGCCCCTTTTCCAGAATCTCATTTTTGTTGGCTAAACCGAAAGCCCAAAGCAGATTCAGCGCGGCTCCGGCATTGGCCTGATTGATTTTCAATTCGCCGGTTTGGTTTAGGATCTCCCTACCGAGAAATTTTTCCTCGTCAATCACGCCGGCTCCAACCAAACGCCGTCCCAGATCCCCGATTTCCGAAACCAGCACCATGCCTTCGTCGGCATTCTGGGCACCGGTGGACTCAACGGCTTTTTCAAACTTGAAATTCAAAACCAAGGCCAGCGCCGTTAGAAGAATCAAGGTCAAGATAATTTGTTTTTTCATTAGGTTCATTTCTTTTATTCGGGCAGAGGGCAGCCGCTTTCCGCCGCAAGCCCACTAATCCCCTGCTCGCCTTCCAATTTTTTGCCGTCAGCCATCAGCCAAGTCGGATAACCGCGGATGCCGGCGGCCAAACATTTATTCGGTTCCTGCGGACATTCAACATAGGGTACATATTTGAACGAATCGCCAAAAGCGTGTTTCTCATTCAAGCAATGCGGACACCAATCAGCCCCGTACATGGTAATTTTTTTCTCGGCCAGACATTGGGCAAAGGCGTCCAAATTGGTGGAAGGGTCATTGCCCGCCAGCCAAAACCAGCCAACCGTAATTATTACTGCCGCGGCAATCACACCGACTGCTATTTTTGATTTTTGCTTTGTCATTTTGATTTTTAATTTTTAATTTTTGTCACTCATCGCAGCAATCAACCAGTTTATTAACCAGGTCCTTATATGACCAGGGTTTTTCGCCCGCCGGCAGTTTTTTAACGTCGGCGCCCTCAATCAATTTTAGCCGCAAAGCCCAAAATATCCCGTAGGTTTGGTGGGCGCGGGCAAACAATTTTTGGGCGTCGTCTTTTTTGCCGTCTGACTGGAATTTGGTTCCAACCTCAATTAGCCGCATTGTAGTCGCCAGAAGATGTTTTGATACGCACCAGGTTTCGCCTTCGCTTTTTTCAATCAGCCGTCCCAGCATTTCCTTGCGGATTCCCCGGACCTCGTTGAGCAAATCAAAATAGGCGGTTTTGCCGGTTTTGACGCCGGTGAAAAAGAAGTGCTCTTCCAAACTGATCAGGTTCATCACGGCGATGCTCAAATCCTCATCGCTGGACAGGTCAATCTTGCCGTCTTGGCGCAGCCGTTCAACCTTTTTCACTATTTCCTCAAACTTAATTTTTGCTTCATCCATCCCGTTAGAAAGTCCCGTATAGAAAGCGAAAACATATCCCCAAGTTCGTAACTGTGGCATATGCGCTTTCTAACGGGATCCATATTTCAGAACCAGAAAATAATCAGCCCCAGCGCGACCATCGCCAGGCCGCCCCAGAGCCGCATTTTGCCGGTTTCTTGTTTTTTCCACTTCTGGACTTTTGACAAAAGTGATTGATTGCCGGCGATCAGCAGAATAATCACCAGCGGCAAAACAAAGATTATATTGTAGAGAATCAAGTAGCCCAGCCCGCGGATGTAAGTTTGCTGGTCGTGGAGCAAACCCAGCGCCATCAGATACGGCCCGCCGGTGCACGGGAACTCGCACAACCCCACCAGCCCGCCCAAAAAGAAAGCGGCCGGCAGTGAGGCCTTTTCCATCAATTCAGCCATTTTGGCGTGGGCGGCGCGCGGAATGCCCAGCCGGATCGGGAATTTCGGGAAGAGATGGTTTATCACGGTCAACAGTCCCCAAGCGATTAATATCGCCGCGCCGACTCGGGCCATGAAGTGAGGCGTGTTGAACAGGTGCAAGACATTAAGAATCCCGAGGCCGATCAGAATGTAAACCGCGAACAAACCGGCGATGTAGAAACCGCCGATTTTGAGAATATCGGAGCGTAGCCGGCCCAAACTAAACAAAAAGGCAATCGTCAAGAGAAGGATTGAGAAAGCGCAGGGGTTGATGCTGTCAATCAAGGCCGCCGCCAGCAAAAGCGGCAACAACCAGCGGCCGCCGTTGGTAACGTCCCAAAGAAATTTGCTGGCCCCATCGCTTGCCCGCAAGAATCCAACCAGGGCTAAAACAGCCAGACCAATTAAAATCAAGACTGACAATTTTCGGTTCATCCCGTTAGAGATTCCCGTTACAAGACAGCTCTTGCGATATGCCCAAGCTATCTCTAACGGGATTCATATTTTAGGGAGTGACCAGCGCCGTGAATTTTAATTCCAACGGTAGCTTGCCATTCTGTTCGATATAGACCGCCCGGTTAACCGGACCAATGCCGGCCGGGCCGTGAGCCGTAGGATCAAAGACAACCTCAACTTTTATTGTCTGACCGGGTTTTACTTTCTCGCCAAGCCGAGGGGCAAACCCGTGGCCGGGCATGCCAAACGGCCCCTTGCGATAGCCGTCAAAAACAAGACTGGCGGCGGTGCACATGCAAGAGGTATAGACTTTGTTAATCTCAACCTCGCCGGCGCCGTTGTTTCCAATCTCAAAGGTATGGCTGACATTGCCCCCGGCCATCGAGATTGTTCCAAAGTCGTAGAAGTCATGATCGGCGGAGATAGTGGTTGCCTCAAGAATCGCCGCCGATTGATTCTTGCCGGGTTCAGACGGCCCCCAAGGCCAGCTTAAAATCGCAGCCAGCCCCACCCCCGCTAAAACGATAATTATTGGCAATTTATTCTTCATCCCGTTAGAGATTCCCGTTACAAGACAGCTCTTGCGATATGCCCAAGCTATCTCTAACGGGATTCAACCAATCAAAAAGCCCCATCACCTTGCCCGGCTCTTTCTACGATAAACTCGGAGTGCCGCGCCGGCGCCGACCAGACGCCAAGCGGCACAACCTCAAGAAAGGGCTGGGCAAAATGACGGGGCGGGATCTCTTTTTTCGGTCAAACTCAACCAAGCGATAAATTTCCGGCGGTGGTTTGTCTGGCTGGGGCTTGACTTCACTCGCCAAAGTTCAAAGCTGACGGCATTAATTTCTGGCGCTGGAAAATTAAACCCAACGGTAAAAGCCAGAGTGAACAATAACAGCAGAACCGCCAACGACGGCGCGCTGTTACCCAAAACCGCCGCCGCGAAATCTCTGAAAGCGCTGACATGGAAATTGGCAAAACCAAAAGGAGACTCATCCTCGGCGCAGGGCTCGCCCCTAACCGCCACTGCCGCGCAGCTAAAATACCCATGGCCGGCTTGATGGCCGGTGGCGGCAAAACCAAAGACAGCCAACTGGATAAAACTAACCGCGATTAGAATTGCCAGCACTAATTTGCTCACACCTCAATTATACGCCGCCCCCAAAACAAGTCAAAAACAAAAACCCAGCCAGCGGGTTTTTTGTTTTTTTCATACGTTCATTCTATCTCAATCGTTCGAATTTCAAAGATGTTGCCCGGCAGGGCTGGCGGTCGCCAGTAAAATAAACGAGCAAACGCGATTCTCTTTTCGCTTCAATTTGCTTAATTAATTCCTTTTGTTGTCTTGTTTCTGGCATAGTTGAGATTTATTTATTCCTTTTTCTTTTCCCACATCTTCCTTATTTTCTTGAAGTGATCAATACGCTCGCCAATTTTGCCTATTTCCTTTGGGTAAAAATCAAGCATGATATCACATAACTCCAACATCCACTTTTTCCGGCTATTCTTCGGCATTATCTTTACGACATTCGCGTTTGCGATTTGAATTTGTCCCCAGCCAAGTGCGCCGATTGTGAGACAATCCCAATCAAAAAATTCAATCGGGGCAAAAGTTACTTTGACGATTTTCGCCCGCGTGCCGTTGATTTTGTAGTCCACTTTCAGAAGGCAAAAATAATTTTTATCTTCCTCGTAAAAGCGCGACAATCTTTCAACCGATGTCAGATTTGGCATATTGAATTTCGTATCAAGTCGGTGCGTTTTTACATCAACGACATAGTAAAACCCGTCTTTATCAGTAAACGCCAAATCTGCCATTGCGCGCCGCGCAAATGACGATGAGTATTCGCCGACAAGATCGCCGAGAATAGTTTTGAAGTTTTCGCCCAAAAAATTTCCGATAGCCCACGGTTGTTCGATTTTTGAAAAAACAAACTTATCATTAAGTAAATCTTTGATTTTTTCTTCAACCGAAATCCTATAACTTTTTTCAAAAACTTTACTCATGACTGGCTTTTAATTTATTTTCAATAATAGATTTTAACTCAACTACTTCAGTCGGACATTTTTCCCAGTCATGGATCCAGCAAACAATCATATCGCAATCCTTTAGGTTGTGTTTATGGATAAGAAAATTAGAACTTTTATATTCAAACTCTATTTTTACCTCAATCCATCCCGATTTATGTTTTTTTCTTGCCCTTGCATCAGGAAATCCTGTTTGTATGGACTCAACAATGATACCCAGTTCCTTGTGTAATTTTCCAAAAAGAAAAACTACACCTTGTTCATTAGTTGGAGCATACTGCAATCCGTCAAAATTTAGAGGGTCGCCGACAATTGATCTCTGAATTTTTAGCTGGATTTCCTGTGTCTCTTCATTATACTTTTCTATCTCTACCTGAATTGTTTCCTTCCCCCATTCAGATAAACACCATTTATCTTGTCCTATCTGCAAAAATCTTGACCTATTTCCTTTTCGTTGCCCCTCCAAATACAAAACTGACCACATTGTTGCTTCTGGTGTTTTTCCTTTTGTTTGGAATAAACCTCTTTGAAGAGCTATCTTTACCAGCTCAACAGAAGAAAGCGCCCTATCGCTTTCTTTAAGAATTTGGTAAGCTGCGTCCGTAAAACTTAATTTTTCAACCATACTGTTTAATTTCTTAAAACATTAAAAATTGCTCCCGATGACTTCCAATCCCCACAGATATAGACCGAGGCGTTTGGTTTCAAAAGTCGAATAATTTTTTGAACCCAAGAGTCCAGCCAATCCTCATATCTTTCTGACTCCATTGCTTTGAATGAGGTGAGATTGAATGTTTTATTTAAGTTGTAAGGCGGATCAACGAAAACAAGATCAACAAACTTATCTGGTAGATATTTCAACGCTTCGAAAATATCTTGATGTATTGTCTTGTTTTCAATTTCGTCAAAAGACGCTGGTTTGGTCAGTTTAATTAAGCGTTTTTTGAGCCGCGAAATATCCTCATCGTTCAGAGTTATAGTGCGATTTCGCGGCGCTCTTTGTTTTTTAATTACTTCTTTCATGGTTATTTAAATAATTCACCCGTAGCCACGCCGAGGGCCTTGGCAATTTTCTCAAGTGTATCAACGGTAGGATTTGGGCTTTCCCCGGTTTCTATTTTAACAACTGTATTCAAAGCAATATCAGCGTCTTTCGACAAGCGATCTTGGGAAATTCCTTTTTTCTGTCGTAGTTTGCGGATATTTTCGCTAACTGTATTTGCCATAATGTTTTGACTTTGATAAACTACTATAATACACTACTTATGATATACTTATCTCAACTGGTGTAATTCAATGATATCAAAAACTATGAAAATTATCAATCTCAAAGGGAGTTCCTTAACCTTTTCCGCGCAGGGAGGGAGGGGCAAGGAAAAGAATTTGTCCGCCGAAAAAATTGGCCGCCCAAGCGAGGGCGGCTCGGCAGGGGGCCGGAAGAAAAGTTCGGCAAATTAGGCCCAGCAATACTAAAGGGACTTGTCCGAGAAAAAATATCAGAAACCTGGGAAAATGTGAAAGAAAAGCTTAGAATAAAGTAGAACCTACCACCTTGCCCAAATCCAGCTGTCTCCGGACGGCTTTTTTAATTTCAAGCCACTTATATCCTGTGCTGTGCGCTGCGTAGCTTTAGTGTAGAAGTGGACCTGGGGGTATTGACCTCCAGCTCTCGCCGTCTTCCGACGGCTCGGCTATAGGCTTGCCTCGCGGTGTCGCTCGCCAACTGCTCGCGACACATCGCCCCGGCCTTTCAATACCCCACGCGAGTGAAGCAGTTCACTCGCTCATCTCGCACCGGCAGAAAACTAAAGACCCCACAGTGGGGTCTTTAGTTTTCTGTTGTGGGATATCCTAAACTTTGCGCGAAACCATTTTGAAGGGAACTAGCCCGCCTCCGCTTCGCTCCGGCGGGACGCTCGGGCGCGGCGGAAGGAGATCCGCTATGAGAAAAAGTCAACAACATTCTCCTGTGGATAACCCGCCTGCGCCAAGGCTGCGGCAGGCAGGCGATACTCGGTTTTGTGCTTCAGCATCACCCAGATGACATTGACCAGTTGTCGTCTCAAGCATACAAGGGCTTGGGCTTTGGTTTTGCCTTCGGAGATTTTTCGCTTGAAGTAAGTTCTGGCCGCGTCATTTCCCGACCTTGATATTTGCGATAAGGCCATACGATGAAAGGCGCGGTTCAGCCGACGGTTGCCCGATCTGGTTTTTCTCCATCTGATGGTTTTGCCCG
>CAYILQ010000031.1:0-7606 GCA_964364345.1 uncultured Candidatus Saccharibacteria bacterium
GTCTCTCCACAGCAAGAAAGGGTATCCGCAAAACGGATACCCTTTCTATTAGCAGAACTTGGTGGACCGAATCCAACCGCCGAGCATGCGGCCGGTTTCGTCCACGACACTTTCAAGCGCAACGTACTTTTTCGAGTCAATCGCTTTTACGTCTTTCATGAGCCGAATAGAGACTCGAAGCATGTTGAGCTTAAGACTGGCGCGCTGTCTCATGCTCACACTTATCAACTGAGCCAAGACCTTAAAAACCAGTACTGGTATTGGATTCACGAGTAAAAATAAAATCCTCGCAAAACCATCTTTCTGCGCGAATGCGCAGAAAAATCCCTTGCGAGGATGGCTTGGATGGTTTTGCGACCATGCCTGGGACTGGGTTTAGGTCTTTTTCAGTTGTTTAGCTGTCTTAGCAGAAAAACGGCTTTATTTGCAGGATTGCTTAATTACTGGGCTTAAATTGCCCACAATGCAGGGCGACTGATACAACTGGTTTTAATTTTGGCAGTTTTGGGTATAATTGGTTCAATGACTTCAGCGGCGAGGTTGACTAAACAAATTGTGGTGGCAGTGGTGTTTTTTTTGATTGTGGGCGGTTTGGGTTTTGGAGGTTATCGGGTTTTGGTTCCGGCCGCGCCCCTGCCGACGCCGGATTTGACAATCTCCCTTGCTCCAATCCGCGTCGTCACCGCCAAACTCCTCAACATTGAGAACAACGACTATGACTTTGCGGCCAAGGTCACCAATCCCAACACCGATTATGGCTCGGCCGATGTTGAATACGCGGTTAAGTTTCTTGACGCTTCGGGCAATCAGATCAGTCAAAAAACCGCCAGCTTCTATATCCTCCCCGGCCAGACCAAGTATGTCCTGATTACCCCGCTAAAATTCAGCCAACCAATCAGCCAAGCGGTGATGGAGATTGTCAGTGTCGCTTGGCAAAAACTTGATCCTTTGGCGGCCGGCGGCGTTAACCTCACCTCGCGGAACGTCAGCTACAATCAAATTTCCGAGCCGGGGGTATTTGGCAAAGCTGGGGGCTCAATACAAAACATCGCCAATTTTGACTTAGGCCAGGTTGATGTTTTGGTCCTGCTTTTTAACCAAGGTGACGATTTGACCGCCGTGAACCGAACCGAGATCCGCACTTTTCTGGCCAACACCAGCCGGGGATTTGAGGTCTCTTGGTACCGGCCTTTTGTAGGCCAAGTCAATCGGGTGGAAGTCGAAGCCCACACCAACGTCTTTGAAAACTCCAACTTCCTCCGTCAGTACGAACGTCAGGAAAGATTCCAGCAGTTCTATTAGTTTGCGGTATTTGCATCCGCCAGCCGGCGGATTTGTAGATTTGTGTTATGATTTTGTTTTTGCGCAAATTTGACTGGGTTTTGCTTGGGGTTGCCCTGGCGATTTTAGCTTTAAGCGTGGGGGCGTTTTACCAAAGCGGCGCCCGGGCGGATCAGGTGGTGGCGAGACAACTTGCCGTCGCTCTTTTGGGGGCGGCGGCGGCACTGGTCGTTTCTTTATTTGATTATCGGATTTTCAAAAATAATTCCTTACCCTCTATTTTCGTCTATCTTTTATCAATACTCTTTTTGGCAATGGCTCTGGCCTCAAGCGCCGTCCGGGGTTCGCACTCCTGGGTTTTTGTAGCCGGTTACGGCTTTCAACCGTCGGAATTTGCCAAGCTGGCTCTGTTAATACTTTTGGCCAAATACTTTTCTCAAAAACACGTCCAGATTTACCGGACTCACCATATCCTGGCCTCGGGCGTGTACGCGGCCATTCCGGCGGCTCTAACCTTGGTTCAGCCCGACTTTGGCTCAATGATGGTTTTTGCGGCTTTATGGCTGGCGATGCTTCTTTTTTCAGGCATTAAACGGCGGCATCTGCTTACGATATTGATGCTGGGCCTGATCATTTTTTCTTTTGCCTGGTTTTTGGCCTTCAAACCCTATCAGAAAAGCCGGATCATTTCTTTCATCAACCCTTACCTTGATCCCCGAGGTATCGGTTACAGCGCCATTCAAGCCCAGACTACTTTCGGTTCGGGGCGGCTCTTGGGCGCGGTCTTTGACAAGGAGAGCGACAGTTTGGCCGTCCTGGTCCCGGAACATTATACCGATTTTGCTTTCGCCACTTTTGGTCAGAAGTTTGGTTTTGGCGGAATTTTGCTTTTGGTTCTGCTTTTGGCGGTTTTGGTTTCGCGGATTAGCTCAATTGCTCTGCGAACCAACAACAACTTCGCCAGACTTTTTTGTCTGGGGTTGATCACTCTGATTTTCACTCATGTTTTCCTGAATGCCGGCATGAACCTGGGCATCCTGCCCATCACCGGCATTCCATTTTCATTTCTATCATACGGCGGCAGTCATCTAATCACCCTCATGGTCGGCCTAGGATTGGTGGAGAGTATTCGAGTCAGGGGGTAACTGTGGTCAGTGTCTAAGTTTCGGTACATAATACCCACTTAAGTTCGTAAGGTAATACGTTTTTGTCAGTAAATTTGTTGATTTTAATGGCAAGCTTTGGTATGGTGATACTATGTATAGGACACAGATTTCTAGAAGTGAATACGAAAAGTTGCTATCTGACTTAGCTTTATTAAAAGAAACGGTTCGCAATTTAGGCAAAGACGAAATCAATCCAGTGGTTGCTAAAAAGCTCCAAAAAGCATCTGAACTTTTGGACCGAGGTAAGGGGAAAAAGTTTTCCAAAATCAAAGACTTCAGAAAGTATCTACGGGACTTGTAACCGATGGCTAGCAGGCCATTGTCTTATGTTTTAGTAATTGGGCCTCGGTTTGAGGCTATTTTGAAGTCGGTTAAACGCCGGAAACCCAGTTTATTTAAGAGCCTGGGGAAACAGATTGGTAAAGTTATCAGAGAACCGACCCTGGGGAAGCCCTTGAGAAATGTGTTGCGTAATTACCGTAGAGTCCACGTAGATTCCTATGTCTTAATTTATGAAATTCATCTGAATGAGATTCGTTTGCTTGACTTTGGCCATCATGACAAAATTTACAAAAGGTATTAACACACTACGGCGGCAGTCACTTAATGACCCTGATGATCGGGTTGGGGCTGGTGGAGAGTATTAAGATTAGGGGATAGGGCGCAATATTGACTGATATCATATATGATATATGATGGATGAGTAC
Organism: uncultured Candidatus Saccharibacteria bacterium; assembly: GCA_964364345.1. GTDB lineage: Bacteria > Patescibacteriota > Minisyncoccia > 2-02-FULL-40-12 > IGHO2-01-FULL-4-A > CAYILQ01. The sequence goes on from CAYILQ010000031.1 coordinate 3,155, forward strand.
GAGATAAAATTTTATAATGAAATCGCGAGGGCAGAGAGAAATTTTCATGATGTTATAAATAGTAAGTCTGAATATGAGTAAAAAAACAAAAGCGATTGACTTTCAGGATTATCTGGGCAAGCAGTTGAGAAATCCTAAAATCAAGAAATATTATGACCAATATGGCAAGCAGTTGGAGATTGCTTATGGGATTTTGCAGTTGCGGAAGCAAAGAGGCCTGTCTCAAGCCCAACTGGCCAGAAAAATAGGCACAAGCCAAAGCAACATAGCGAGAATAGAGGCAGGCAAGCAAAATTTTACCTTGAGTTCGCTTCTGAAAATCGCCCAAGCCCTCGATTATGATTTGGAAATAAGTTTTTCACCTGACGCCTCCCCGTGGAAAAAGTTTTATGGCGACTCGTGATATCAAATATCACGAGTCGCGACGAGTCAATCTCGGAATGCAACTTCGGCGCCGGGACGCCCCGTCCCGGCCGGGATCAGGCGGCCGATGATGACGTTTTCTTTGAGACCCCGCAGTTTGTCTTCCTTGCCCGAAATCGCGGCTTCAATCAGAATCTTGGCGGTTTCCTGGAAAGAGGCGGCCGAGAGGAAACTCTCGGTGGTCAGCGAAACCTTGGTGATACCAAGCAAGATACTTTCAGCCCTGGCCGGTTTGCCGCCTTGCTGCTTGGTCGCTTCATTAACCTCGGCCAAAGTTCGCTTCTCAACAATATCGCCGGGCAGAAGATCGGTATCGCCGCCATCGGTGACTTTGACGTGGTAAAACATTTGGCGGACAATTAATTCCACGTGTTTGTCGTTAATGCTGCTGCCGGTTGAATAGTAAACGCTTTTGACTTCACGGACAATGTAGCGAGCGACGGTGGCGATACTGCCCGAGGTCTGGTAAAGCTCGCGCAGATCCACGTGGCCGTCGGATAATTGCTGACCGACGGTGACCAAATCGCCAACGCTCACCCAGGGCGCGCTGCCGGGCAAGGTCAGATAATCACGTTCCTCGGCAAGGGCTCGTCCCTTCGGGCCAAAGGCAAGTTCAATTTCGGCACGGGGACGGGCAACTTCGGCAGCGGGCGTCCCGGTGCCGAGGTTGTTTTTTGCCGACCTTTGGCCTGTCCCTTTAGGACCCGGGGACTTGCTGGCAAAGCCAAGGGCAACTTCGGCAGTGGGACGATCAATCAGAATTTTGATCAGGCTTTGATTACCCTTTTCTTCAACGCTGGCAACCTTGCCGTCAACGTCAGAAATCAAACCCTTGCGGGCCGGGGCGCGGGCTTCAAAAATCTCAACTACCCGCGGCAGACCCATGGTGATGTCCGAGACCGAAGCTACGCCGCCGGTGTGGAAGGTGCGCATGGTAAGCTGGGTGCCGGGCTCGCCGATGGCTTGAGCGGTGACAATACCGACGGCCTCGCCGATTTCAACCAGTTTGTTTTTAGACAGATCCCAACCATAGCAGACGCGGCATATCCCATCAGCGGCCTTGCAAGTAACCACTGATCGGATTTTAATTTTTTGAGGGCGACTGCCGGCCGGCAGGCCATCAATGGCCAGGGCCATGTTTTTGTCCACCAACTGGTCTTTTTTGACGATAATATCGCCTTCAGCGTCTTTAATGTCTTCCATGACCGTTCGGCCGCGCAGACGTTTGCCGATGCTTTCGCCGATGAATTTCTCGTCTTCGCCAAAAATGGTGTAGCCGTCCTTGTCTTTGCAGTCCTCGATTTTGGTAACCACATCTTGGGCCACATCCGCCAGGCGCCGGGTCAGGTAGCCGGATTCAGCAGTGCGCAAAGCGGTGTCAACCAAACCCTTTCTGGCGCCGTGGGTGGAAATGAAATACTCCAGAACGTTAAGCCCTTCCTTGAAATTACTTTTGATCGGCAGCTCAATCAGTTCGCCGTCGGGTTTGACCATCAAACCGCGCATGCCGGCCAGCTGGTTAACGATGCCCCAGTCGCCCCGGGCCTTGGACTCAACCATGATATAGACGGCGTCGTTTTCCTTGAATTGCTGTTTGACCAGTTTCTCCAGTTTGGATTTGGTGAACGTCCAAACCTCAATAGCTTTGGACTTCCTTTCGTACTCGGTTAAAAGCCCCTGCTCGTAGAGGGCTCGGTTGGCTTCAACGATTTTTTCGGTCTCGGCGATAATCGCTTTTTTCTCCGCCGGGATTCTTAAGTCGCCCATGCCCCAAGAAACGCCCGACAGAGTTGAGTAGTGAAAACCGTAATCCTTAATCTTATCCAGAAACTCGACGGTGCGCTCTTCGCTGTATTTATCAAAAATTTCAGCCTCCAGAGTTCTCAATCCCCCCCGATCCAGAGTTTGGTTGACGAAGGGATGATCGGTCGGCAGAGCCTGGTTGAAAATTATCCGGCCGACAGAGGTTTCAATAAAACTGGTGTCGGAGTCTTTTGCTTCTTTGGAAATTTTGACTTTGATTTTAGCCCGCAGGTTGATCAACTCGTAATCGTAAGCCAAAAGGGCCTCTGATTCGGAAGAAAAAACTTTGCCTTCTCCTGGCGCGAGAGGTGAGATGCTGGTTAGGTAGTAACAGCCGAAAATGATGTCCCGCGTCGGCACGGCCACCGGCTCGCCGCTGGCCGGTTTCAAAATACCATGAGTTGAAAACATTAATTCCCGGGCTTCCCGCTGGGCTTCGTTGGTCAGGGGCAAGTGAACGGCCATTTGATCGCCGTCGAAGTCGGCGTTAAAAGCGCTGGTCGGCAAGGCCGGAATCTTGATGGCTTTGCCTTCAATCAAGAGCGGTTTGAAAGCCTGAACCGACAAGCGGTGCAAAGTGGGGGCCCGGTTCAGCAAAACCAACTTGTCTTTGATGGCAAATTCCAGAGCCTCCCAAACCTCCGGGCCTTCGGTGTCAATTAAATGATTGGCCGAACGGATGTTGTGGGCGAAACCGTTAGTGATTAAATAGTTGATGACAAAAGGCTTGAAAAGTTCCAAGGCCATGAACTTGGGCAGACCGCATTCGCCGAGTTTCAACTCGGGACCGATGACAATGACGCTGCGGCCGGAATAATCAACGCGCTTGCCCAAAAGATTTTGGCGGAAGCGGCCCTGTTTGCCTTTTAACATGTCGGCCAAGGATCGCAAGGCTCGCTTTTGACCGGTGGAAGCGGCCACCAGGGTCTGGCCGCGGCGCATGCCATTGTCAATCAAAGCGTCAACCGCTTCTTGGAGCATTCTTTTTTCATTTTTGGTGATGACCTCGGGCGCCCGCAGTTCAACCAAATGTTTGAGGCGGTTATTGCGATTGATTACCCGGCGGTAAAGATCATTGAGGTCAGAGGTGGCGAAACGGCCGCCGTCCAATTGAACCATTGGCCGCAAGAGCGGGGGGATGATCGGCAGAACCGTCAGGATCATCCACTCCGGTCTGATGCCGGCTTTGACCATACCCTTGAACATCTTGAGCCGACGCAGGATTTTTTTCTGAACTACGGGGTTGTCAGTGTCGCGGAGTTGCTCCTGGCCCCTCCCGATTTCCTCCTCCAAATTGAGTTCTTCCAGGAGTTTTCTGACGCCTTCGGCGCCAATGGCAGCCTCAAAAACTTCGCCGTATTTGAGCGACAAATCGCGGAAGTCAAGCTCCGAAAGAATTTGGTATTTTTTGAGATTCTTGAGGTTTTCTTTTTCTTTTTCCAGTTGGGCCTTGATCCTTTCCCGTTCGGTTTCCTGGGGCGTGTTTTTGAGAAGCGAACGCAGTTCGGTCTCCATCTTTTTCACGGCCTCGACTTTGAGGTCTTCGTTGACGCTGGTGACAATGTAGGCGGCAAAGTAGATTACCCTTTCCAATTCGGGCAATGAAACATCGAGCACCGAGGCGATTCGGGAAGGCACGCCGCGCATAAACCAAATGTGAGCCACCGGGCTGGCAAGTTTAATATGGCCCATCCGTTCGCGCCGGACGATTGAGCGGGTGACTTCAACGCCGCAGCGGTCGCAGATGATGCCCTTATAGCGGATGCGGCGGTATTTGCCGCAGTAACATTCCCAGTCTTTGGTCGGCCCGAAAATGGACTCGGAAAAAAGCCCTTCTTTCTCCGGTTTTTGGGTGCGGTAGTTGATGGTTTCGGGCTTGGTTACCTCGCCGTACGACCAAGTCAAAATTTCGTCCGGAGAAGCCAGCTTAAGTTTTAGGGAGACAAAAACCATGGCTGGCGCCAGCGCTAATATACTAATAATGCGAATCTACTAATGAATTTATTTGTAAATTAGCATTATTCGTAAATTTGCGATTATCTATTTCTCTGTTAGCTCGATATTCAACCCCAGTCCCTTAATTTCGGATAGCAGCACCTTAAACGACTCCGGCAGGTGGGGGGCTCTGATTTCCTCGCCGTTGACTATGGATTCGTAGGTTTTAGCCCGGCCCTGAACGTCGTCGGACTTGATCGTCAGCATCTCCTGGAGTGTGTAAGCGGCGCC
>CAYILQ010000032.1:0-7198 GCA_964364345.1 uncultured Candidatus Saccharibacteria bacterium
ATTAGCGATAGGAGAAATATAACCAGACTGAAAAAAGCCAGATACAACATCAAGACTGTCAGAATCCTTGGGATGCGCTTGCCTTCGAGCCAGTCGGCGAAAGGGCCAACGGCCGAGGCGATGATTATTGAAAACAGAAGGATGATAATGACATCGCGGAGTAAATAAAGGAAAACGAAAAACAGGATTATGAATATAATCTTGACGATGGTGCTAGCATTGATATGGAGGTCAATTGATTGGCGGTCAGCCATTTGTGTTATTCTACCACGATTCTATGATTTTGTTAATAGCGGCATCGTTTTCTTCAAAGGGGCCGATCAGGGCTAGGTTAAGCCGCTCTGGCCGGAAGATTTCTTTAGCCACGGCCTGGACATCATCGGCGGTAACTTTTTCCAGACGGGCTAGTCTTTGTTCCGGAGTCATGACCTCATGCTTCAGAAGTTCTTGGTCGGCGTAAAAAGATGCCAGATCGTCGGAGGATTCAAGGGAAATAGCCATCTTGCCCCGGGCGTAATCTTTGGCTTTTTTAATTTCGGCTTCGGGGATTTTTTCTTCAGCCAGTCGGCGGCACTGGCCCAACGAGACCTCCAGGGCTTCTTCCAGACGGCCATTATCCACGCCGGCATTGATGCCAAAATAGCCGCTATCGGCGTAAGTTTCATTGAGGGCTCGGACATAGTAGGCCATGCCCCGTTTTTCTCTAAATTCCTGCCATAAACGCGAGCTCATGCCGCCCCCCAGAATCAACGACATCAAGTTGGCGGTTTCATGCCGGTCATCAAAGTAGCTGAAAGCCCTGAAGCCGAGGGCATAGTGGGTCTGGTCGGTTTTTTTGTTAAACACCCGCAGAGTTGGCCGGTCCTGCGCTTCTTTAACCGCGAGGGCCTCAAGCCGATTGCTGTCTCGGATGCCGGCAAAACTATTTTGGATTAAGTTTTTGGTTTTGGGCGTTTCAATTCTGCCGGCCACGGCGATGACCGTGTTTTTGTCAAAGTAATGAGTGTCAAAATATCTTTTGAAATCGTCGCGCCTAAGGCGGTACAGAACCTCTTTGGTGCCGACCACTTGCCAGCCTAAGGGCTGGTCGCCGTAAAGCAGCTCTTCAAAAATGTCATGGACATAGCGAGTGGGGGTGTCCAGATACATGTTGAGTTCCTCAATCACCACTCCTTTTTCTTTCTCTATTTCTTGAGCGTCGAGTTTTGAGTTTAGGAAAATGTCGGAGATGACGTCAACGGCAGTATCAAGTTTCTCGGCGGCGCATTTGACGTAATAACCGGTGTATTCTTTGGAGGTAAAAGCGTTGTACTCGGCACCGATGGAATCTAACTCTAGGCTAATCTCCGAAACCTTGGGTCTTTTGGTCGTGCCCTTAAACATCATATGTTCCAGAAAATGAGAGATGCCGTTAATTTCTTTGGCCTCGTATCTGGAACCAGTGGCCACCATGACCAAAACCGTGACACTCTCGGTATGTTCCATGGGCACCGTAATCAGCCGAAGGCCGTTAGGATAGTTGTGGAGCTCAAAGTGATCGTGAGGGTTTTGCATAGTAGAAAAATATCACAGAAACGTTTAAAAAACAAAAACCCCCTTAAGAGAGGGTCGGACATTGATTTTTGTTCAGTCTCAATAAAGCCTGAACGAAACTTCAACGTTGCATTGCACGTCGACCGGCTGACCGTTTAGGGTTCCGGGGAAGTACATTGCCTTTTATCCGGGCCTGACGGGCGGCTTCGGTATATGAAGGGAAGGGCTGGACAACGGCTACGGGTGCGGTGACGCCGCCACCGACATTGTAAACCCCTTCGGCCTGGCTGGAACTGACCGAACCTATCTGAATAACTTGCTTAGACCGCTTGAAAATAAGCGGCGCGGCTAGCTCAAATTCAGCTAGGCAGTCAGGCGGCAAGTAAACACTTTTCTTTATGCTTTCTTCGCGGCTTTCCGGATGAGCAAAGCGCAGAGGCTTTGTAGTTATATCAACCTGGCCGCTGACTGCTTCAGGGATGATTAGCCAATGTAGGCTAACCGCCAAGGAAGCGCTCTGGCCCGGCCCTGGCCGTTGGCGGACATCGGTTATCGTACCATGGGCAATAACCCCCTTTTCAACCACCGTTTCGCCGTCGAGAATTATGGGTTGATCAAGATAAGCTCTAAACTCATCGCCACGCTTGTTGTTAACTGTGTCCAGTTCGACCATGAGGCGAACGGAAAGAATTGTTCCGGCCGGGATGACAATTTCCCCCTCGGCCTTTTTGATCTCCCCTTGCTCTTTCTCTTTTTTTTGGCGCTCGATTTCCAGCAACTGCTTCCAGCGCTTGATTACCTTGTCAGTTACCGGTTTTAACTTTTTGCCGTGTCTTGGACAGAATACCTGGCTATCAAAAAACTCATATACCCCATAGCTGGGCGAGCAGTAAAACACGATGTTTTTGCCGGTCCAGTCATAGAGATTAAGTAAATCAATGTTGGATAAATTGACTTCTATTCTATTTGGATTGGGTTGAGGGTCAAGAGGTTTTACGGGAGGTTTTGTTTGTTCCCCCAACCAAACATTAATCTTCTCTACATAGAATGCTCCCACGGTGTACAGATTGGGGAATATAATAAGGAGAGTCACCACAACCAATATTGCCCAGCGCCAAGCAATGATATATTTGGGGTTAACTTTAGCCCCAAGCACCAAGTAACTAAGGAACAATGAGATCAAGGCCATTATGCCTACCGCGGCCAAAGCGGGGTATTTCTCAACCGGCAGAAAGAGAAAATAGGTCGCCAACAGGAAATAGCTCAAAAACAAACCGCAGATAAAAATAATTATCCCTCTGCCTATCTGACTATACCGGTAAGCCAAATACAGTCCGATCAGTGGCGGTAAAACCATTATCAAGGCTATCGCCCCGGCCAGGACTAGAAGAAACTTGGCCGTGTTAACCAACTGACTGCCGCCAAACGCGTTGCCGACAATAATCATAATCGCGGCAAGTAAGAACGCGCCAGCCAGCCAGACTGAAAACTGCTTAACTCTTCTTTTGTAAGCAACTACTTTAGTTCGAGCTTCCTCGTAAACCCATAACCCGGCTTCTTTGGTAAAATCAAGTATTTCTCCAGCCATCACTACCTCCCCTCTCTGATTTTTCTTAGAGTTTCCCGGCGGTTTTTCAACGCCGCCGTCGCCCTTACCAATCTTGAGGCCACTGGCGAGGATAGGCCCGCTCTTTTAAATTCCTCCGGCGGTATTTTCTCCGAATCAACCGTTTTCACGAATTCCTTGAGAAGTTCGTTGAAACTTTGATGGTCGAGCTTTCTTAGTGACCTGATTGTGACCCTCTCATCTGAAGTTTTGGCGGTTTTCTCTAGATCCGCCACCAAGTCGTGGAAACCGTTGAAAAGCCGTTTGCCGATTTCTGACCAACTATCAGCGCCGACTTCTTTGATAACCTTTTTGAAAAAATTATCGTCTTTGATGTTGCGGAAGATAAAGAAACTGAAGACGCCAAAAGCCAAAGTCATAGCGCCTTTTGATACCACGCCCAGTTTCTGCATCTTCAGAGCCAGATCAGTTTTGAAAGCGGCGTCATAAACTCTTTCCATCGACATCCTGGCAACCCCTGACGTCAAAAAGGGATAAAGTTCGGTCGGTATTTTCATCACCCCTCCTTTTTTATATTCAGTTTTCAGTGAACTTTCCTAAATCTATTTTAACCTATCTTCTAGATACATTGCTAGGTCAACTGCCCGAACTCGTTCCTGTTGCATGGTGTCGCGGTCGCGGACGGTAACGGTTTGGTCCTTGAGAGAATCGAAATCCACGGTAATACAGAATGGCGTGCCAATTTCATCTTGGCTGTAGTAGCGTTTGCCGATGTTGCCGCGGTCATCCCAGTCAACCATAAAGTGCCGGCGCAGGTCGTCATAGATTTCGCGAGCCAGCTCAACTAATTGGGGTTTATTGGCCAAAAGCGGGAACACCGCCGCTTTGTAGGGCGCCAGCCGGGGATCAAGCTTCAAAACTACTCTATCTTTTTCCTCATGATAACCGTCAAGCAGAACCGCCAGCATTAATCTTTCCAAGCCCGCGGTTGGCTCAACCACGAAGGGCAGAAACTCGTCACCAGTGTCCGGGTCGCGGTACTTGAGATTGCGGCCAGATAACTTTTCATGATTTTTCAGGTCATAGTCAGTGCGAGAGGCCAAACCCATCAATTCCCCCCAGGAGGCGATTCCTCCGCCTGCGGCGGATGAACCTTCGCCTTGCCCCCAAGGAAATTTGTACTCAATATCAATCGTGCCTTTTGAATAATGGGCCAAGCTTTCTTTGGAGTGCTCGTAACGGCGCAAATTTTCAGTTTTTAATTTACAATTTTCAGTTAAGAATTTCTCCATAAAGTCGGCCCATTCATTAAAATATTTATCCTCCTCGCCCGGCCGGACAAAGTATTCAACTTCAGCAATGGTGAATTCTTTGGTTCGGAATATGAAATTGCCGGTGGTGATCTCGTTGCGAAAGGCCTTGCCGATTTGGGCGATGCCGAAAGGCAGTTTCTTGCGAGTGGCCTCGGCCATCAGTTTGAAATCGGTGAACATCGTTTGGGCCAACTCCCCTCTCAAGTAAGCAGTGGCGGCGGCATCTTCGACTGGGCCGATAAAGGTTTTGAAAAGGAGATTAAAATTTTTGGGTTTGGTCCATTCGACTTTTTCTCCGCCAGCTGGCGGATGAGTTTCGGCGTGAGCTTTTAGTTCATCTGTTTGGTCGGCGCGCAGCCTTTGGTGACAGACTTTGCATTCCACCAGGGGGTCGGTGAAGTTTTTAAGATGGCCCGAGGCCTCCCAGACTTTGGGATTCATGATCACCGGGCCGCGGATGCCGACGACATCGTCCCTTTCTTGAACAAATTTTTTCCACCACAAGCTGCCGATGTTGTTGAAAAGTTCAGTGCCCGCGTGGCCAAAATCCCAACTGTTAGCCAAACCGCCGTAGATCTCGGAGCCCGGGAAAACAAAACCCCGCCGTTTGCACAAGCTGACCACTTTTTCCATTAAGTTATTCATTTCGTACTAATTCGTAGCGACTACGGCTTGACGTTTCCGCTCTCTTGAGAATCCTCAACATTAAAGGTCGTGCTGTCTTGAACAGTACGGGAAATCTTTTCTTTGGTAAAGACATCGGTGCCGTCAAAACGCCCGTTTTTAAGCAGCGGCGCCGGCTGGTCAACTTGATTGCTGGAGGGCGTTATTGAAATCTGGAAATTAGTTTCGTAGCGGGGGTACCCGGCGCCGGCGCCGCCGGGCAGAGTACCCAAATCCCAAGTGACGCTGTTGGTCTTGAGGTCATAACTTGGTAATGGTTGGCTGCCGTTGACTCGGGCTCGAGCTTCCCATTTCGCCCCCGGCGCCAAAACGGCCGTGACTTTGGCCGGGGTCAAGTCGCTTGAAGGATTAGTCAGGATCCAGCGGATGGTGAAGACGGTCTTTTTATTGACTTGGGGCGGGAAGGGACCATCGCCGCCAAACTCGGAATCGTTCAGCAATATCTTTTGGTCAAAGGACGGCGCCGACGAGATCCGGGTTATGATTTCGCCGTCGGCGACAAGCCGGTCGGCATCAAGACTGGCCGGGACGTTGAAGGTTTCCAGATGGGCGCTGGCTTTAACCAATGAGCTGGCCGCGCCGCCGGCCCCGCTGACGCCGCTTTTTAACTTGACGCTGAATTTTGCTTCACTGCTTTGGCCGGGGCGCAGCAAGGCGAGTCCGGGAGCCACGGATGAGTTCCAGGTAATGGTATTAGCTCGGCCGTCAAAGAAAGCGTCGGAGCGGACGGCGCTGAAATCAAACATGCCGCCGTCAAGCTTAACGCTCAAATTCAGGCCGCCGATGTCAACGTCGCTGTTGTTTCGGAATACAATTGAGTATCGCAAGTCATCACCCAAGTGGGCGGTGTAATTGGCCGAATCGTTAACTTTGAGGTTCAAGGTTAGGAAGGGACTTGAGATTACCGAACCGGCCTCGGTTTTTTCAAAATCCACGTAAGTGTCGCCGCCGGGAGTGGTGATTTTTTTTTGCAGGACCAGAGCTACCAATTTGGCCTCCCGCTCACTGCCCCGCAGCGCGCCTTGAATAGTAATTCTTGACCCCTCGCCTTGCTTTAATCGAGCGATGTCCCAAACGTTTTGACCGTCGGTTGGCGAGGGCGCGGCGCTGGCGAACGTGAAACCGTCCGGATATTTGATTTTGAAGCGAAGATTGGAGAAATCCTGGGGAGATTGATTGCGATAGTCAATAAGATAAGTGGTGTTCTGGCCGCCGATGACGCTTGGGGGGGCAACCAAAGTCAAGGCGACTGGCAGGGCCGTGATGGTGCTGGACATCGTGGCCTGAATCTTTACCGTGGCGCGAACATTTGCCGGCCCGAAAGCGAGACTTGCTTTGGCAATCTTGATATTGCCCCGGTCGCCGACAAGGTAAGCGCTCAAGGTTTTTTCGCCGGCCCCGCCGGCGGCTATGATTCCGACATCAATAATCTCGTTGGTGACATTGGAAACGTTTCCGTCTCTGACGGCGACGGCGTCTGTCGGGTAAAAGAAAGTCAGCTTGGCATCGGCGAGGGCCGCTTTGTTGTTATTAACGTAGCTGATTTTGTAAGCGACCAATTCGCCGGACGAAATTTCACTTGGCCCTTCAATTTTGAATTCCACCCTAGCCTCGCTGAAGGGCTTGCGGTTTAGAAAAATAATCACTCCGCCGGTTACCAATAGCAATAGAATGATCCCAATGGCGATTTTGGTTTTGCGGGGATCCCAAAACGGCCGATGATTAGTTCGATCAGGCATTGGCTCAACAACCGGAGGTTCCGGCGTTGGTTGAACTGGAGTTGGCGAACCGGCCTCGCCCCTAAGCGGCTCTACCTTGAAATCCATTGTTGAAAAGTGGAAGTCTGCCGAATAATGCCTTCTATCACCACTTACATCACTTACATGGCGCCCATGTAAACACATGTAAACAGTGTTTACATGGGCGCCATGTAATGCCTACTGGTAAGATTGAATCCCTGAGGCGATTCCAACTTCGTTGGAACCTTCGCCTGGTCAGCGAGCGGACTGCGTTCCGTCAAAATTGTGGATTTGGCTCGCAGTGGCCGCCGGCCTATATTATACTGCTCGGTGACCATGTCCCGACTTCTGCTTGCAGAAGT
>CAYILQ010000033.1:0-6972 GCA_964364345.1 uncultured Candidatus Saccharibacteria bacterium
TTTACATGGGCGCCATGTAAGTGACATGTAAGTGATGTAAGTGGTGATAGAAGGCGTTATTCGGCAGACTTAGTAATTGTGTAAGCATGGCTTTTCAAACTCCCAAAATTCTAATAGAGGAACTCATCAAACAGGGGGTAACCACCCCCGAAGTTGTCGCTGAAGTTGAGAATGAAGCCGCGACAACTGGTGAGGATTTCGGCGAGGCCCTGATCAAGAAAGGCATCATCACCGACGAGAATCTGTTGCGACTGAAGTCAAGAATTTACCAACTGCCGATTTTAGACGCGGCCGGCGTCGAGATCAACCGCGAGCTCTCAAAGGAAATCTCGGAGGAAATTATCAGTTTTTACAAGTTCATTCCTTTTGCCAAAGAGGGCGGGGTTTTGAAAGCCGCCCTAGTCAATCCGGAAAACGTTGACGCCCTGGAGGCGCTGAAGTTTATTGCCTCCGATCGCGGCCTGGTCCCCGAAAAATACCTGATTGGTTATAAGGATCTTCGCGGCTTGAGCCAGAGCTACCGGACCTTGACCGGCGAAGTCGGCAAAGAGCTGGAAAGTCTCGCCGGGGAGACCGCCCAAAAGGGGCTTCAAATCAGCGAAAAAACCGGCGGTCTGGAAGACATCACCGCCGAGGCGCCGGTTACCCGAGTGGTGGCGATCATCGTCAAACACGCTGTGGAAACCAGGGCCTCGGACATCCACCTGGAGCCCTTTGAGGACAAAATCAGGCTGCGCTTCAGAATTGACGGCGTTTTGCACGCCGTTTTATCCTTGCCGACCAATCTCTTGTCGGCCATTGTTACCCGGATCAAGATCTTGTCGGATTTGAAAATTGACGAGACCCGCTTGGCCCAAGACGGCCGATTTTCAACCAAGATCGGCGAGCGGCGGGTGGACTTCAGGGTTTCAACTTTTCCGACTCGCAACGGCGAGAAAGTGGTGATGCGAATCCTTGATCCTTTGGTGGGAGACATCAAGCTGACTGATTTGGGTCTTGAAGGACGGTCATTGAATCTGGTCATTGAGGCGATCGGAAAACCATTTGGGGAGCTCTTGATTACCGGTCCCACCGGTTCCGGCAAGTCCACAACCCTGGCGGCGATTTTGAGGCAAGTCAACGACGAGGGGATTAACGTCGTCACTCTTGAAGACCCGATTGAATACTACGTTGAGGGCGTCAGCCAGTCTCAAATTCACGAGGAAATCGGTTACACTTTTGCCAGCGGCTTGCGCCATATCTTGCGCCAAGACCCGGATGTGATTATGGTCGGCGAGATTCGAGACGGCGAAACTGCCGCTTTGGCCATCCAGGCTTCGCTTACCGGCCATGTGGTTTTGTCAACTTTGCATACCAACGACACCATCGGCGTCATCCCGCGTTTGATTAACATGGGTGTGGAGAAATATCTTCTGGCCCCGACGCTCAACCTGGCTTTAGCTCAAAGACTGCTTCGGAAACTTTGCAGTTCTTGCAAGCAGAAGGTCAGGCCCAATGCCGGCGAAGAAGAAATTATCAAACGGGCTCTGGCCGAGATGCCAGCCGAGGCTAAAAAAGACTTGGCCAAAGATGACTTTGAGATCTATAAACCCGGCGAGGCCCGCCTGCCGGACGGGCAGGGCTGCAAGGAATGCGGCGGCAAGGCCTACAAAGGCAGAATCGGCATTTTTGAGACCCTGGCCATGACCGATGAATTGGAAGAAATTGTCCTGGGCGACATTTCCGAGTCAAAGCTCCGGGCCGAGGCCAAGCGCCAGGGGATGCTAACCATGTTTCAGGATGGTATAATCAAAGTGTTAAGAGGAGTCACCTCGCTGGAGGAGCTGTTGCAGGTGGCTCAGGAAGGAGAAGCGGAAGAAAAAGTTTAGTGATTATCTGCTAACGGGATGGACGATTACAAAAAACAAGTTGACGATTTGCTGGAACTGGCGGCCCAGAAAGGCGGCTCGGATTTGCATTTGTCCACGGGATATTATCCGACGGTTCGGATTGACGGCCGTTTAGCGCCCTTGGCTGATCGCCCGGTTCTGGACAGTAGAACCGTAGAAGGCATGGCTTTTTCAATCATTGACGAACCCCGCAAGCAAAGATTCCTGGCCGAGAAAGAAATTGATTTTGCCTACGAGTTGAGCCAGAAAGTGCGCTGCCGGGTTAACATCTATTTGACCCGGGGCAACTACGCCGTTGTTTTCAGATTTATCCCCGAGACTATTGCCACCATTGAAGATCTCAACCTGCCGTCGGTGATTAAGATTTTCAGCAAGTTATCCCAGGGCTTTGTCCTGATGGTCGGGCCGAACGGCCACGGCAAATCCACCACCTTGGCCTCATTGCTTGATTTAATCAACCACGAACGGTCCGAGAAAATCGTCACTATTGAAGACCCGATTGAATACATTTTCACGCCCGACCGGAGCGTTATTGATCAGCGCGAGCTGTACTTTGACACTCTCTCATTTGAAAAAGCTCTGCGTTCTACTTTCCGCGAGAACGTCAACGTGATCATGGTCGGCGAGATGCGCGACTACGAAACCATGGCGGCGGCCGTCTCGGCGGCCGAGACCGGCCACCTGGTCTTCGCCTCGCTCCACACCAACAACGCCGCTCAAACCATTGAACGGATCGTCAATACTTTCCCGCCGGACCAGCAGGACCAGATCATTATTCAGCTTGCCAACACCATATCCGGCGTTATTTCTCAACGACTAATTCCCCGGCTTAAGGGCGGCTTGATCCCGGCCGTTGAAGTGATGATCGCCAATTCGGCGGTCAGAAACTTGATCCGCGAAAACAAAACCCAGCAGTTAAATCTGGTGATTGAAACCAGCGCCGAAGTCGGCATGATTTCGTTGAACCGTTCCCTGGCCGATCTGGTCAAGCGCCGTGAGATTTCTTTTGAACAAGCCGAGTTTTATTCATTGAACCCGGCGGAGTTGAAAAGTTTAATCTAATGGAGTAGTTCTATCAATTAACTGCCGAAATTGCTCGCCCCCGTGCCGATGTTGAACTTGCCTTCTGGCAGCTCGTCTCTCTTGTCCTTCCGTCCCTTCGTGCCAAAGGCCGGGATCAATATCGGCACGGGGAAAGGTTTAAGCAGTAAAGTAGCACAACCAATTTAACTGCCGACATTGCCAACCGAAGTTGTACTGCCGTTGAAGGAGTAAAACTGGAAAGCTGGGACGCGCCAAAGGCGATGGGCTCAACGCGAAGGCAATTTCGGCACTGGGACGTGGAATTCACCTATCAAGCCAAAAACCGACAGGGGCTTAATATTCAAGGCAAAATCGACGCCCCCAGCGAGGACCAAGCCGTCAGCATCTTGCATCAAAAAGGGCTGGTGATTTTGTCTTTTGTCGAGGCCCGAAGGGGCCTTTTTGACAGAGATTTGAAAGCCCTTATCAGCCGGCCGTCAAAAAAAGACATCGTCATCTTCACTCGTCAGCTGGCAACCCTGGTTGACGCTGACGTGCCCTTAATTGAAGGGCTTCATACTTTGGGCCGCCAGGTTCAGAAAGAATCTTTTAGTAAAGTCGTAACTGGCATCGCCGCTGCCATTGAAGGCGGGGCTTCGCTTTCGCTGGCCATGGCCGAGCATCGCCAGGTTTTCGGCGCTTTCTATGTCAGTCTGGTCAGGGCCGGCGAGGTCTCGGGCAAACTCCAGGCCACTCTTACCTATTTGGCCGATTACCTTGAGAAAAGCGCGGCCCTGACTTCCAAAATCAAAGGGGCCTTGTCTTACCCGATCTTTATTCTGGTGGCGATTTTTATCGTGTCCCTGCTCGTGACTACAGTTGTTTTGCCCAAACTGCTGATAATTCTCAAAGAAGCCGGCGCCGAAGACTTGCCTTTAACAACCCGAGTTCTTATCGGCGTGACCGATTTTGTGAACAACTATTTGATTTTGCTGCTGGTTGTTATCATTGGCGCGGTGGTCGGTTTCTTTCGTTACCTTCGGACCGAGGCTGGCCGGGCCCGTTGGGACAGTTTCAAACTCCAGGTGCCCCAGTTTAAGACTTTGATCCAAAATTTTTATCTGGCCCGAATGACCGAAACCCTGTCAACTTTAATCAAGGCCGGGGTGCCGATCCTTGACGGTCTAAACATAACCGCCGAGGTGGTCGGCAATACTGCTTATCGCAACATTTTACTGGAGGCCAAGACCAATGTTCAGGGCGGCGGCACGATATCGGAAACTTTGAGCCGTTACCAGGTGTTCCCACCCTTGGTCACTTCAATGCTGGCCATTGGCGAGAAAACCGGCCGCACCGACTTCATGCTTGACAACATCGCCAAGTTTTACAAAACCGAGGCCGAAGACGCCATCCAGAATCTTACTCAACTGATTGAACCGGTGCTTTTGCTGGTTATGGGTTTGGGGGTGGGGCTTTTGGTCTCGGCGGTTCTGTTGCCGATTTACAGTCTGGTGGGCGGAGGCTAAAAAACAAAGTAAGCCAGTCTGCTGCCGACATTGCCCGTCCCGGTCCCGATATTGCCTTGCCTTCTGGCCCCTCCGCCTTTGGCACGGTCCCTAATCACTTTTCTTGGCAGACGGCGGTAAAAACTCGGCAGAGCAATATCGGCAGATAAATTGATTGTGTTAGTTTAACGGTTAAACCTTTCCCCGCGCCGATATTGATCCCGGCCTTTGGCACGAAGGGACAAGCGGATTGTGATATTCAGATATCACAATCCGCGACGAGTCAACCTCGGAACAACTTCGGCACTGGGACGCTCGGCACCGGGACGCCCTGTGCATATCTCAATTTGTTGTCATTTTCCAGCCGGTGTATAATCTTTACAGTGCTAAACAGTACTAATTCGTCTAGCGAAGGCGGTTCAGCGGGTAGTTGACTAAACGTTGGGCCCGGAACGCTAAACGCGCTCTATAGTGTTGATCCCTTTCAGAAAATCCTTGAAAGATTTTCGAGGTTTCACTTTGGTCGAACTCTTGGTCGTCATCGGCATTATCTCGGTGCTGGCGACCATTTTGCTTTTGCAATTGGGCACGGCCAGGTCTAAGGCAAGGGACGCCAGTCGCCTGGCTCACATCAACCAAATGAGGTCAGCTGTTGAACAGTATTTTGATGATAATGGCACCTATCCTCAAACCAACGCCTTTGGCACATTAGCAGGTTTCACTAAATATATCTCGCCAATACCGATTGATCCGCTGGGCACCGCGGGTTGCACGACTTACGGCGGGGCTGGTTGCTATGGTTACGCTTGGAACATAGTATCAGGTACCAACGCCACTCGCTTTCAAATGTGGGCGGAGCTTGAAGTGTCAAATCGCGCGGCTCTTGGCTCTGATTCCGACATCAACGTTGGCACCGACTGGGTAGCGACTGGCGGTGCCGGCACCAACGGCGCTTCCGAAACCTGCCCGGACACTAACACAGCCAACTCCAACTGCGTTTTCGACCTAGGGATTAAGTAGCCGTCCCGGTGCCGATGTTGCCTGGCCTTCTGGCCTCTCCGCCTTTGGCGCGTCCCCGTCCCTTCGTGCCAGAAGGCAAGTTCAACATCGGCACGGGGGCGAGTAATGTCGGCAGTTAATTGATCATTCTAATTCTTTGGCCTTTATTTTCCTAATTGGCTTGGCAGTGGGGAGTTTTGTTAATGTTGTTGCCTATCGTCTGCCTCGGGGTAGGGGAATCCTGAAAGGCCGCTCGGCCTGCCCGCATTGTCAGCGCCAGATCAAGGGGTACGATTTGATCCCCCTGGCGAGTTTTATCGTCCTTGGCGGCCGCTGCCGCTTCTGCCAAAAGCCGCTGTCTTGGCAGTACCCATTGGTTGAACTTTATTCGGGTTTTATTTTCCTGGCTTCTTTCTGGCTATGGGGCCAACCGAGCGCCGGCTCTGTCCTGGCTGGTTGGCTCTTTTCGGTTTTTATTCTGGAAGTATTTTTGATATTATTCTTAACGGACCTCCAACATTTGATTTTGCCCGACGCGGTGATTCTGGCCGGTCTGATTGGCGCCGTGATTTACAAAATCGGCGTCAATGATTTTTCGCGGTTTGATCTGGCGGCCGGCGCTTTTTATCTCGCGGTTCTGACCGGAGTTTGGCTGATTTCCAAAGGCCGCTGGCTCGGTCTGGGCGACGCCAAACTGATGGGATTGGTCGGATTTGTCTTCGGTTTTCTGCCGGCGACAGCAATCTTTTACCTGGCGGTCCTGGCGGGAGGAGCGACGGGCCTAGTCCTGCTTTGGCTCAAACGCGCCACTTTGAAAAGCAAACTGCCATTTGGGTCATTTTTAGCTCTTTCGGTCAGCTTGTTCGTTCTGACTGGTTTCAGCTGGCTGGGGGGTTTCCCCTGGAAGTCGGTCTTGTTAATTTTTAAATAGCCCGCCATGAATCGAGATTCATCTCAACAATTCATCGGAATTTTAATCTTGTTTTTTATAGCTGGTCTGTTTTTTAGTTTTTACGAGGTTGGTCGAGAAGGGACCATGCCAAAGGCAGAGCGTCCCCGCGCCGATATTGATCCCGGCCTTTGGCACGAAGGGACGGGAGGACAAAAGGGACTTGCTGGCAAAGCCAAGTTCAATTTCGGGAGCGGGACGGTCAACATCGGCGCCGGGACGGCCAGCCTGGTCTTGGTTTTTGATCCGGACAAGAAAAGAATCTTTCAAGGGCCGGTGGTTGAGGATATGACCGTGCTTGAAGCTCTCAACAGTTCAGCCATCGGCGGCGGTTTTGAGATTAAATACTGGGTTGCCGGCAATGGCGATGTCAATTTGGCGGCCATTGGCGGAGAAACCAGCAACGGCGTTGATCGGTGGCGTTTTTATCTCAACCGGCAGCCGGTTTGGGCCGGCGACATCGGCCGGATTATTATCAGAAAACATGATCTCATTGAAGCCAGATTTGAATAGAAGATGAATTGTGAATCATAAATTAACCCCCAGTGTCTAAGTCTGCCGAATAATGCCTTATAGCGCCGTCAAAATTGTGGATTGTCCCGATTTC
>CAYILQ010000034.1:0-6409 GCA_964364345.1 uncultured Candidatus Saccharibacteria bacterium
AGTGATTAAGGTTTAACCGTTAAAGTAGCACAGTCAATTTATCTGCCGAAATTGCTCTGCCGAGTTTTTACCGCCGTTGGTGGAGGAAGAGTGATTAAGGTTTAACCGTTAAAGTAGCACAGTCAATTTATCTGCCGAAATTGCCCGCCCCGGTCCCGACATTGCACCGGCCTTTGGCGCCATGTCCCAAAAGACATTAGGGACGAAGTGTCAAAGACAAGTTTAATCTCGGCACTGGGACGCTCGGCACTGGGACGAAAAAACCCCACCCCGCTTTGCGGGGTCAG
Source organism: uncultured Candidatus Saccharibacteria bacterium (assembly GCA_964364345.1). Classification (GTDB taxonomy): domain Bacteria; phylum Patescibacteriota; class Minisyncoccia; order 2-02-FULL-40-12; family IGHO2-01-FULL-4-A; genus CAYILQ01. The sequence goes on from CAYILQ010000034.1 coordinate 288, forward strand.
TAAAAAAACATTCGCCTTAATTATGCGAGATATCGGCTAACACCTCGATTTAATTTCCTCCCTGGTTAACCTACCAAAACCTCGTGGAACCGGGGCTTAGGCAGATGAGCTAGAGGGTTACCTTCAAACCGCAAACTACGGCCTCAACAATCTTATGGGTTGTGGTCTCCTGGCCTTGATTACCTAGTATTTTATAGCTCTTTATGGAATGTATGCTAATCCTATTCCTTTTCAACAGCTTGTCAAGATTGGTTATCAACTTGTCCTCCAGATCATGGTAGTACGAAAATCCAGCCGAGTCAATAAACCGGCCATTTCTAGTCAGTTCAAGTTTTACCTTTTCATTTTCTAAATTAATCGTCAATCTCATGTCAGCCTAACAAAAAAGTGTGATCTCTAATCACACTCGTCAAAAATTACCTTCAGCCAGCATCTAGTTTTGGCCCTAACCTCTTCCGAAGAGATTTCCTTTCTATGAAATCGATTAACAATGTCGGCCAATTCCCCAGCATGTCTTTCGAAAGCTTTCCGGAAAGATTCTCTATTTACCAACTGCCGTCGTTCTCTGGCAGAAATAGGCTCGGCCCTGATCTGAGCAAAACCTAGCTCTTCCAATCTTTCAATGATTCCTCTTTTCTTATCCATTTTACCTCCTACCATATTGCTAGCACGGGCGTTTAATCGTGTCAACTGCACTGCCCACTCATTAGCTAGACGTACCGGAGCGCCTTAGCCTTCCCCGATACCAGCTGTTCTTGGTCGATAACTTTTTTGCCAACCGTGGTCAAGGAACTTATTTTACTCGGCGGGGCCAACTTAGGCATCCGCCGCCGGTAACTGTCGACTACCCTAATTACTTCTGCCGCCGCTTTGTAAACATGGGTGTTTCCTGCCGATTCGGCGAGGACCTTCTCTGTCTGGGCGGCTAAATCTTGATAGAACTCAGAGAATAGGGCAACCCTTTGTTTGGTAGTGAATTGGACATTTTTGGGTAGAACTTCTATGAAACTTTCAATGACCCGCCGTTCGTCAATCGCTAGATTGTTCTCTAAATCAGCAGCCAGATTATAAATTATGTCAAAAATTTTCTCGGCGTCAAATTTTAGACCTTCTTGGCCCTCTCGGTAGTGATTGACAACAGTTTCACTACCGAGGAAATCATCCTCTACCCAACGGCGATGGGCAGTCTGGATTTCGGCTAGTTTTTCTCTGGCTTCTTTTTCGAACGATTTAACTTGAACCAGATTCATTTCTTCTGCTTCAAGCTCACCTTCCGGGCCGGTCCGGTAAATCAGTTCGATAAGATCAATTTTGTCCCTGACATCCAGTTCGGTATTGAAAAGAAAATCTTGCTCCATTCCTTTTGCCTCAAGTTCTTTTTCCCGCTCCAGGACACGATTGCGGATGAAAGCGACCACGCTGGCAATACCTTCGAGTTTTGATAAATATTTGGCTTGGACCTCTTGATCGAGCCGATACTTCCAAAAATTGGCGTTGAAATAGGCTTTGAATTTTTCAAGGTATCTGTCCATTACTGATTTCTTGTCGCCCTCGGTCAGATTGAGGAGAAGCATAATCAAGCGATTCTCGATTTCGGCAAATTTTATTGCTGGTACCGTACTACCTTTCCAGCCTTCCTTTTTACTGGCTTCTTTTTCCTTGATGGCCGCCAGAGTTTCTTGGCAAAACGCAGGGTCGGTAGTTATTTTCACAGCTGATTTGAAGAATCGATCCATATACTCACCCCGGCCGATTGTTTCTAAATTCTGAATATCGCCAAACCGAGCCAACCGTTTCTCGGCAAACGGCTTTTCCTTGAAAGCTTGATCATTTTGAGCCCCTTTTTCTATAACCGTAAAATGCCTGGTTTTCATGAGCCGTTTTTTTGTTGTGGTGGGCGTACTTCCCCAACTTAAATTTTGAAATTGCGGATGGTGGTTTTGAGAAGTTCTTCAATGGCGGCGCGGTCAGTTGGGTCTCGCAGGAAATCTATTTCTTGAGTAGGGACGTCTTCCAAGGATGCCAGTTGGCCTAAAAATAAACGATTATTCGCTTTATTAGTTAGTGCTTTCTCGCGCATGCCGAAAATGAGGTATTGAAAAAATTATTTTCGCTAAATTTCGTGATTCTGGATGAAACTCTGATTCTAATCGCTTTTCCAGGACGCGACGAATCCCCTCTTTCCCATAGGTTTTGACAAGCCACCGCCAGTGGTCAAGCGCGCCTTCGTTTACGGCGTTTACGATAATGTCTTCTTTATCCTTATCAATATCTATGTTTTCCCACTTGAAAGACCGCAAAAGCGGCTTAAAAAATTCCGGCGGCCTCTTATTATTAGTAGCAGTCTTTGTCACCGTCTCTATTTTACCATGTTCTTCGGTTGACTATCAAGCGGCTGCGAGCTTTTGCTTTTTGGCCTCTTCTTTTATAAAATCATTGTATGTCGAGGAGATCAAAAGGGCAGAAGATGGCGAAGAGGGAGGTTGATCAAAATGGCCCAGTTTTGGGTTTATCCCAGGAGACGAAGAATGGAATTTGGGGAATTCTTTGCTTGGGCTTGGCCGTGGTCAGCATCCTGGCCTTTTTTAATCTGGCCGGCTGGGCCGGCCAGATGTTTGCCGACGTTGTCGGACGGCTTTTCGGCTGGGGCGTATTCTTGGTGCCGATTGCTTTCACCATGCTGGGGGCGGCCTTTCTGAAGTCGGTCTCCCGGAAGATTTACGCCAGCGCTGTTTTCGGCACTCTGCTTTTTGTGCTGTCATTTTTGGCCATTTTTTACGTCATTGGCCGGGGTGATTTCGCCGCCCGGGTGATTCAGGGCGGCTATTTCGGTCTAATCTTGGGCTTTCCCTTGCTCAAATCGGTGGGTTTTCTGACTTCGCTAATCGTGTTAGTGGTTTTGCTCTTTGTTTCGGTTTTGATCGCTCTCAATATCCCGGTCTACAAACTGGTGGCTAAAAAAGAAGACGAGGATGAAGAAGAGATAAAATTGCTTGAAGACAAAGTTGTGATCAAACGGGGGTCGGAAATTGTCAACCGTCCCGCTGCCGACATTGCCTTGCCTTTTGGCAGCGCGTCCCCTTTGTCCTTCCGGGACTCCGGCTCAACGCAAAGCATCCGCCAGCTGGCGGATCGACACGGGGACGACGAAGAAAGAGAATTTGTCATCAAAGCTTCTAGGTCTGGTAAATGGATTCTGCCGCCGATTGAGATCTTGCATTCGGACAAGGACCAGCCTCGAGCCGGCGATATTAATGCCAACGTCGCCATCATCAAGCGCACCTTGGCTAACTTCAGCATTGATGTTGAGATGGGCGAGGTTTCAATCGGGCCGACGGTGACCCAGTTTACTTTGCGGCCGGCGATGGGAGTCAAGCTTTCCAAAATCACGGTCCTAAACAGCGATTTGGCCTTGGCCTTGGCGGCTCATCCAATCAGAATTGAGGCGCCCATCCCCGGCAAAGCCCTGGTGGGCATAGAAGTGCCCAACAAAAAGTCGGCTCTGGTTGGCCTGCGCGATCTGATTGACGCCGACGAATTTCATAAGAGCTCTAATTTTTTGCCGATTGCCGTGGGCCGCGACGTGGCTGGTTTCCCGGTTTATGCCTCTTTGGAGAAAATGCCCCACCTGTTGGTCGCCGGCGCCACCGGCACCGGCAAATCAGTGGCCATCAATTCGGTCCTGCTTTCGCTTTTGTATCGCCACTCGCCGGATATCTTAAAACTGATTTTGATTGACCCCAAAAGGGTTGAGCTGACTTTGTATAACAATATCTCCCATTTGATTACGCCGGTAATCGTTGACGCCAAAAAGACGGTCAACGCTCTGCGTTGGGCCGTCAGAGAAATGGAGAAACGTTATGAACGTTTGTCTGAAAGGGGCTCGCGGGATATTGCTTCTTTCAACGCCAAACAGGCTGCGGCAAAAAAAGAGCTGATGCCTTACATCGTCGTGGTTATAGATGAGTTGGCCGACTTGATGGCGGCTCACGGCCGGGACGTGGAAGCGGCGATTGTCCGGCTGGCTCAAATGGCCCGGGCGGTGGGCATCCACTTGATTGTTTCCACCCAACGGCCCTCAACCGATGTCATCACCGGTTTGATTAAAGCCAACATTACCACTAGGATCGCTTTTCAGGTTGCTTCTCAAGTGGATTCGCGAACGATTCTGGACATGGCCGGGGCCGAAAAGCTTCTGGGCAACGGCGATATGCTCTATCAGGCCGGCGACACTTCCAAGCCCCGCCGCATCCAGGGAGCTTTTGTCAGCGAGAAAGAAGTTAAAGACGTGGTTAGGTTTATAAGGCAGCAGGCCGAACAGTTGGAAGAGGGGGCCGGGGAGAAAGAAGACGAGCTGAAACTGCAGCTGGATGAAGCCGTGGGCGAGGCGACTTTGGCCGCGGCCGAGGACGTCGGCGATGAGCTCTTTGAGGACGCCAAAGAAGTCATCGCTCAAGCCGGCAAGGCCTCGGCTTCTTTACTTCAGCGGCGTTTGCGGGTAGGCTACGCTCGAGCGGCCCGGTTGCTTGATCTCCTGGAAGAACGGGGCATCATCGGTCCGGGCGAGGGCGCCAAGCCAAGAGAAGTGTTTATTGAACGTCCCGGCGCCGACATTGAACGGCGCGTTGGGCCGGACTATTTACCTCGTCCCGGGCCGGACGACGGCGCGGTGGCGGAAGTAGCCTCGGCCGAGGGCGAAATCAAAAATCAAATATGAAAAATCGAGAGGAAAAAACTAAAAAAGAAGAAACAAAAGCAATCAAAACCGATAGCCGGGCCAAGGGAGTAGAGCTTGCCGTCAAAGAAATTCAGGAAAAGTACGGCGACGGCTCAATAATGAAACTGGGCGAAGCCAAGAGGGTAGATGTTGACGTTATCCCGACCGGTTCAATCTCGCTCGACTTGGCTTTGGGTGTCGGTGGTATTCCCCGAGGCCGAATTGTTGAAATCTACGGCCCCGAGAGTTCAGGTAAAAGTACATTGTGCTTGCACGTTGTGGCCGAAGTCCAGAAAGTGAACGGTACTGCCGCTTATATTGACGCTGAGCATGCCCTGGATCCAGAATACGCTAAAAAGATTGGGGTTAAGGTTGGTGATTTGCTGATTTCCCAGCCCGATAATGGCGAGCAGGCCCTGGAAATTGTTGAGACCCTGGTTCGGTCAGGCGGAGTGGATTTGATAATTGTTGATTCGGTAGCCGCCTTGACGCCGCGGGCCGAGATTGAGGGGGAAATGGATCAGCAACACATGGGTCTTCAGGCGCGATTGATGTCACATGCCCTGCGAAAACTGGCCGCGATTACTGCCAAGGCTAATACTGCGATAATTTTCATAAATCAGATCAGGCATAAAATCGGAGTCTATTTTGGTAACCCCGAAACGACGACCGGCGGCTTGGCCTTGAAATTTTATTCTTCGGTTCGCCTTGAGGTCAGACGAGCGGCCCAGATTCAGGCCGGCGAAAAAATCATCGGCAACCGAGTCAAAGCCAAAGTGGTTAAAAACAAAGTCGCTCCGCCTTTCCGAACGGCTGAATTTGATATTTTGTATAACGAAGGCATCTCGCGGTTGGCCGATTTGATAAATACCGGCGTGGCTCTGGGGGTGGTGAGCAAGGCCGGCAGCTGGTACAACTTCGGCGAACAGAAACTCGGTCAAGGCATAGAAGGCTCTCGCCAACTTCTCAAAGAAAATCCCAAACTCGAAAAAGAGATTCTCGACTCAATCAAAAAAGCGGCCGCTGTTCAGGAGGCGTAGCCGTGGGCTATGTCCTCTTCTCACTAAGTCCTCGGCTGCGTTAATGGATTCATTCGGATTAGGATTTGTTAACCAAAATTTGGGCTACGGTATACCCCATCGCCACCTATGTTTTCCGTCCTAACGGACGGGGCTCGACCCCAAATTTTGGACAAATCCTGATCCTCGGTGAATCCATTAACTTGCCTGCGGGGTCGTTCGAAGAGAACATAGCCCACGGTTACCGTTTACAAAAGCCCTGTTTTTCAAGGGCTTTTGCGACATTGACAAACAGTGCCCTGTTGTGCTATCATAGAAGCATACTCGTGAAGCTACAGCCCAGCCTCAATCAGACCACCCCTTTTCTTCAAAGCGCCTTGGCGCTT
>CAYILQ010000035.1:0-6385 GCA_964364345.1 uncultured Candidatus Saccharibacteria bacterium
TAAGAGCTATCCATAACGGGAATCTCTAACGGGATGAAACTTATCATCGGGTTGGGTAATCCTGGGGAGGAATATCAGGGCGCGCGGCATAATGTTGGTTTTATGGCGATTGATGCTATTGCTAAACAAAGCGGAGCTGATTTTGAGATGGATAAGAAACTTAAAGCCGAAGTGGCAAAAACGAAACTTGGCGGGAAAGCGGCGGTCTTGGCCAAACCCCAAACTTTTGTGAATAAATCCGGCGAAGCGGCGAAGAAACTGAAAACCTTCGCCAAGGCCAAAAACGGGGATATTGTCATTGTACACGACGACTTAGATATTGAATTTGGCAATTTCAAATTGTCGTTTGCTAAAGACTCGGCCGGCCATCGGGGGGTTCAATCAATAATTGACACCCTCAAGAGCAATAAATTTTGGCGTTTGCGCATCGGCACGGCTAACCGCAAGCTGGCGGCCGCTCGGCGCCAAAAGACCCCGCAACAAAAGAAGGAAGCGGTGGCCGCTTTTGTCTTGTCAAAGTTCACTCCAGCTGAGCAGACCGAACTAAAAGAAATCATAAAAAAAGCCCTCGAACGGGTCGAGGGGATCTAGAAGAAACGGGAAAGGAACCTCTTTGCTCTCTGCAATCGATTTAATGGCATTGCCGGTCCCGGCAACCCACCACATTCAGAAAAAGTTATCCTCATCTTCGCCCTCTCAGCCATTTTCCTTATCGCCCCGTCTACTTTCTCTTTGCTTACGCCCGGTGGCAAGGCAACTGACACCAAATGATCTTTAATCGTTAAACCGCTCATTTCTTTGTAGTTTTCCAATGTGCCCTCCTTCTAGTCTCTCCTTAACTCTATTGTATAATAACTATTTATAATCAATAGTACATTGTACCCCTAAGTGCAACACTTTTGCGCTGAACGACTTGCGAGGTCGCTCGCCAAGGTCGCTCGCCAAATTTGGGCGCTTAATTTGATTACGATGAGTAACTTGGATGACTAATCAAGATCCCATGTTTTTAGACCTCAAGTTTTTGAACGCCGTAAATACTTTGGCCTCGGCTAAGATTGATGCCCTGGCAAACATTAACCAAGCTTTTGGGGGCGATTGGGAGAGAGCCTGGCGTTCGGATTTGGCAAAATATATTCCTCGGGATCGGGATCAAAACGGGAAGCTGATCGAAGTTGACCATCAGAAACTGAAGACAAAAATCAATCCCGACCGGGATTGGCTAAGACTGCGAGAGTTGGGCATTGAGCTGATTACAATACATGATGAAGCTTATCCCAAAGTCCTGACCCATATTCCCCACCCGCCCTTTGTCCTTTACATCCGCGGCTCAAAAGAAGTTTTGAAAAGTAATTGTTTCGCCGTAGTCGGCACTCGAGCCCTGACTGATTACGGTCGCCGGGCCGCGCCCCATATAACGACGGATATTGCTCGGGCCGGCTTTACCATTGTCAGCGGCTTGGCGGCCGGCATTGATACTTTGGCTCACAAAGCGGCTTTAGACGTTGGCGGTAAAACGATTGCCGTTTTGGGTTCTGGTTCAGATGACTATGCGCTTTTCCCTCAGCAAAACCTTCGGCTGGCCCGCAAAATCATGGAGAGCGGCGGGGCGGTGATTACCGAATACGCTCCCGGGACTCACGGCTCGGCTTTTACTTTTCCCCAGAGAAACCGGATCATCAGCGGGCTTTCAAAGGGCGTCCTGGTGGTGGAGGCCGACATTAAAAGCGGCGCTCTGATTACAGCCAAGTACGCCGTGGATCAAAACCGCGATTTGTTCTGCGTGCCCGGCCATATTTTTTCAAAGACTTCCCAAGGCACGAACTTTATGATTCAAAAAGGGGCCAAGCTTGCCGCTTGCGCCCAAGATATTTTGGAGGAGTATAGTATCTATCTAAATAAAGAGAGGATTGAGATTAAAGGCGACAATCCGGTGGAAGAAAAGATAATCCTGGCTTTGGGCAGTGAACCGATGACGCCGGATGAGATAATTAGAAAAACCGGGCTGGAAGTTTCTGAAGTCAATGTCGCCCTGGTGATGATGGAGCTTAATCGCAAAGTAAAAAATTTGGGCGGAAACAAGTTTGTATTGTATAGTTAAAAAATATTGCTCACCATTCATGAACCTAATCCTAGTTGAGAGTCCCACGAAATCCCGCACAATTGCAAAATTCCTAGGCCCCAAATACCGGGTCTTGGCTTCGTTTGGCCATGTCCGGGATTTGCCCAAATCTGAAATGGGCGTGGACGTGAAGGATGGATTCAAGCCGAAGTATGTAATACCGCCTAAAGCCAAAAAGGTTATCGCTGAACTCAAGGAAGCAGTTAAAAAGTCTAAAGGCATACTGATGGCGACGGACGCCGATAGAGAAGGCGAAGCCATCGCTTGGCATTTAACCCAGGCTTTAGGATTGGACCCTGCCGGAGCTAAAAGGATAGTGTTTCACGAGATTACCAAGTCGGCGGTTGAGCATGCTCTTAAAAATCCGCATGGGATCGATATGAATCTGGTTGACGCTCAACAAGCCCGGCGGGTGCTTGATCGGTTGGTCGGCTACGAACTGTCGCCGTTCCTGTGGAAGAAAATCCGCTCGGGTCTCTCGGCCGGCCGGGTTCAGAGCGTGGCCGTGCGGCTGGTGGTTGAGCGTGAGCGGGAGATCCAGAATTTTGTAAAAGTTGAGTACTGGACCATTGAAGCCGATCTGGCTGAAAATGGCGAAACCAAAACCTTCCGAGCCAAGCTTCATAAAATCGGTGAGCGGGTTTTGGGTAAACTCGATATTAAAAACGAGAGGCAAGCCAAAGAAATTGCTGACGATCTCGAGGGGTCTGAATATCGGGTGACCGATGTTGAGAAAAAAGAAATCAGCCGCCACCCAGCCCCGCCCTTTACCACTTCCACCTTGCAGCAGGAGGCCTCGCGCAAACTGGGCCTCTCGGCCAAACAAACGATGATGCTGGCCCAGCGGCTGTACGAAACCGGTTACATTACCTACATGCGAACCGACAGCGTTAATGTAGCAACTTCGGCCCTAATCCAAGCCAAGGATGTAGTCACCCATCTTTTCGGCAAAGAGTATGCCCTTGCAAAACCCCGCTTTTACACCACCAAAAGCAAAAGCGCCCAAGAAGCTCATGAAGCTATCCGGCCGACTGATTTGTCGTGCCAGCCGGATATGCTTGCGGGCAAACTAGATCCCAATCAAATGCGGCTTTACAATTTAATTTGGAAAAGAACCATCGCCTGTCAAATGCAGCTGGCTTTAATTGATCAAACGACCGTTGACATAGAAGCAATAAGCAGTAAGCAAGTAAGCAATAAGTATATCTTTCGAGCAACCGGGCAGGTTGTGAAGTTCGACGGATTTATCAGGGCCTACACCGAAGGAAAAGATGAGGACGTCGAAGATGAGGTTGAGGGACAAATTCCGGAATTGTCGGTTGGTGAATTGTTGAATCTCATGAAGTTGCATCAACTGCAGCACTTCACCCAACCGCCGCCCCGCTACACCGACGCTACCCTGGTCAAAGCTCTGGAGGCCCACGGCATTGGTCGGCCCTCAACTTACGCTCCGACTCTCTCGACCATCCAGGAACGAGGCTATGTCGAGAAAGTGGAACGCAAGTACCAGCCCACCGAAATCGGTTTTTTGGTCAATGACATGCTGGTGGAAAATTTCCCCGAGATTATTGATATCAATTTTACTTCCCACATTGAAGAAGAACTAGACGATATTGCCGAGGGCAAACTCAAATGGGCGCCGGTGATTGAGGAATTTTACACGCCATTCAAGAAACACTTGGAAGAAAAAAAGCTGACCGTTGAGAAGCATGTTGAGATTTCCACTACCCCCTGCCCCCATTGCGGCCAGATGATGGTGATTAAATTTGGCCGGATGGGTAAGTTCCTGGCTTGTCCCGAACCGGGCAGCAAAGTAACCCTGCCTTTGCCCGAAGAAGCGGCCAAGATCAAAGAACTTGAAGAAAAAACCAAAGGCGAGAAATGCCCGCTTTGCGGCAAACCGATGGCTGTTAAACGCGGCCGCTTCGGTTATTTTTTGGGCTGCGCTGACTACCCTAGCTGCAAAGGCATTCTTAAAATCCAAAACAAAACCGGTTTTAAGTGCCCGGATTGTAAGATCGGTGATATTGTTGAAAAAAAGTCCCGCGGCCGGGGCCGGCTATTTTACGGTTGTTCTAGGTACCCCGACTGCAAATTCGCGATGAATAAAAAGCCGGAAAACGAGGAGGAATTACTGGAAGCTCTCAAAAAGTAGCTGCTCACCTACTCGGGACAATGTTCGAAAAATGAGGGGTGGGCGCTAGCCTAAGTTGACTAATAATTGCAATCAGGTACCGTAACGCGAGGCGTTGCGGCAAGTCCACACAGTAACCCGTGCCATTGTGGTGATTGAACAAAGAGGTTCATAAAGAACCTTTTTTTATTTGGCTAATCCAGAATCGTTTTGGCGATTTTGTTCATTTCCTCCAGATTGGCGAATTTGATGACGATGCTGCCGCCGGAGGGGCTGGATTTGATGAAGACGGCGGTGCCGAGATTTTTGGTGAGGTTTTGCTCAAGTTCGGCAAATCTGGGGTTGGGCGGAGGGCTATTACCCTTCTTGGCGATAGCGTGTTCTCGGGCAACGTCTTCAATCTCCCGGGTGGCGACATTGCCCGCCAGAACTTGCTTGAACATTTCTTTTTGCTTGGTTTTGTCGCTGGCAAACGCCAAGAGCCCGCGGCCGTGACTCTTGCTGATCTTGCCCGAGCGCAGGGCTTCTTTCATTTCGGCCGGCAGACCAAGCAGGCGGATGGTGTTGGAGATAACCGGGCGGGCCTTGCCGACTTTTTTGGCGATTTCGTCGTGGCTTAATTTGAACTCTTTGTGCAGTCTCTTATAGGCCTCGGCTTCTTCGAGGGGTGTTAAATCCTCGCGCTGGAGATTTTCAACTAAGGCCACTTCGAGTTTGACCCGGCTTTCGTCAAAATCTTTTTTAATAATCACCGGCACGTGGGGCAGGTTAGCTAGCTGGGCCGCCCGCCAGCGCCGTTCGCCGGCGAGCAACTCGTACTGGACATCCAGCCCCCGGTCGGTCTCGGTTTCAATTTTGGATACCAAAATCGGCTGCAAGATGCCATACTTTTTGATGGAAGCGGCCAGTTCTTTGAGGCCCTCGCGGTCAAGATCGCGCCGGGGCTGATTGGGGTTGGGGCGAATCTTGTTTACCTCAACGTAAAAAACGTTGTCCCGGATCTTAGGGGTAATTTTTTTGACGTCGGATTTTGCCGGAATCAGGGACTCAAGCCCCCGTCCGAGACCGAAGAGCTTTTTCAAATACTACGAAGTACGAATTTTTACGAATATACGAATGAACTTATTCGTGGTGTTCGCATCAATTCGCATGTTGACATTATGTTAGTTTTACCACTTCTTCCGCCAACTGCTTGTAGGCTTGCCCCCCTTTTGAATACTCGTCAAATTGCAAGATGGTTTTGCCGTAGCTTGGGGCTTCCGCCAGAGAAACCGATCGCGGAATAATCGTCTCAAACACATGGCCTGGGAAATTTTTCTTGACTTCCATCACCACCTCTTGGGCCAGTTTGTTCCGCTTATCATACATTGTAAGCAATACCCCCATGATTTTCAATTGGGGGTTAAGGCCATTGCGGACGAGTTCAATAGTGCCGAGCAGCTGGCTTAAGCCCTCAAGGGCGTAGTACTCGCATTGGACGGGGATAATCACATACTCGGCGGCGGCCAGACCGTTGACGGTCAGAAGGCCCAGAGCCGGCGGGCTGTCAATCAAAATATAGTCGTAATTGGTGCGGATTTGGTTTAGGGTGTCGCGCAGTTTGAATTCCCGCTCTTCAAGGTCAACCAGTTCCACCGTGGCCCCGGCCAAACTGGCCGCCGCCGGCAGGATATCAAAACCAAAAAGCCCGGTTTTTCTTATAATCGCCTCGGGGTTGTGATTGTCAATGATTGAGTGGTAAATGTTTAAATGGTCCGGTTCCAAGTGAATGCCAACTCCGGCCGTAGCGTTGGCTTGGGGGTCTAGATCAACCAACAAAACATATTTGCCCATGGCAGCCATAAAAGCTCCGAGGCTCGTGGCCGAACTTGTTTTTCCAACGCCCCCCTTGGCGTTGCAGATGTTGATAATGCGGGCCATTACATCAATCTTATTCTTTTTTGCTTTAGCCTACAATGATTGAAAATGCGCTTGAATTTTGGTAGAATTGTTGTATTGCCGCTGTGATGGAATTGGGAGACATGCATCGCTCAAAACGATGTGGGCGCAAGCCCGTGTCGGTTCGACTCCGACCAGCGGCACCACGTAGGAAAAGTCAAAGAGTTTTGGTTCGCCTCGCTTCGCTCGGCGAC
>CAYILQ010000036.1:0-6229 GCA_964364345.1 uncultured Candidatus Saccharibacteria bacterium
TTGATTTGCGAAGAAGAGACCACGGATGCCGTAAGACCTGTGGGAACTGTGGGGGGCACCGTATCCGTTGGATCCCACAGATACAGGCTGGCATCGAGATCGAGAAGGTCGCTTCGGCCCGTTTGATAGTAATCATTCCGGCCCACATCCAGCCGCATGGTAGTAATATCCCACGACCAGGAGGATCCTCCCCACTGAAGAGGACCCGTGTACATGAGATCATATTGGTTGTCGGAAACATGCCCGGGCGAATACACGGTGTGATTGGGCGCATTGGAGGCAACAAGACCGAGGGAGTGAAAAATATCATGAATCATTGCGTAGTCCCAATAGCCATAACTTGACCCCGAGAGAACAAGAGGATACATGTAACAATCCGCATCGTACGGGCCGCCGGCGGCGACCCGGGGCGCACCCAGCAAATACATCGCCGTTACTCGTCCTGGCACGCTTGGCGGATATGTACCGCCGCCGCACGCATAATCACTTCCTCCATCATAGTAAACGGGGTACAGCTTTTGGGCTTTAATAAGACCCACCGCGGACAGTTCATCTTCTATGCGGTTTCTTAGGAACGATATCCCATTAGGATAAGCCGTGCCGGAACCCTTCATCCACGCATTGGTCTTATTCAACCGAACAAAAGTTATATCCGCTGACCCTTGGTATGTGTCCAGTTTTAATACCTTGCCACCGGTTTGCAGAGCCAGCCAATTCTGAAAAGCCGTCACGGTCTTTACAATAACTCCATTGGTGTCTAGGGCACGATCCACCCCGTCACTCGGCAACACATACATAATATGCATTTGATTGCCGGTGAGATCATCCGGCCGATCAACCGTTGCGCGCGGCAATAACGGCGGCAAAGCGGCAACTGCGTACCCGGGCAACAATATGCCAAAACCAAGAAACACCGCCTTCACATAGCGCACGAGAAGAGATTTCGTGAACATGATGATTAAGAATCCATAATTTATGGACTTACCTGTTTGGCGCACTTCTGCGTCAAAAGCTGCGGTGCTCAACGCCGTATGATTACAATACGGCTTATTCCGCCCCTCGCTTTTTCCTTGAATTGCATCCAAGCGCGTAAGTCCTAAATTTATAAACTCTACTATTATACTCTGAATTACGAAACAGGCTTCGCACTGTCATTGCGAGGAGCCCCGCACCAGAGCAAGCACGGTGCGGGATAAACTCCGCGACGAAGCAATCTCTGGTTTTGTGGGGATTTATGAGATTGCCGCGCTCCTTTCAGTCACTCGCAATGACTATACTGGGTGTTTCGTAATTCAAGGTATTATACCTCAAGTTTAATAAGAGGTATGGTGAGCAAGTGGTTTATAAATCGCATCTACTTTTTGCCAGTTGATGTTCTTAAAAAACGCCTCCAAATAGGTCTTTCTGTCCGAACCAAAATCAATATGGAACACGGCATAGGTTATTTGTAGCGGCTCAAGACCTCCACCAACTTTTTCATTGCCATCGGGCTATAAACAATAGTCTCATCGGTGACATACATTTCCCTAGACATTATCCCGCCCTCATAAGACGATCTATACCAGTTAGGAGTACCGCAACCAGCGTAACATCCGGAGTTTTCAACGCAATCCTTCCCAAAATTAATCCGCCTACCCTGACTTGGCACAGCCCCACCGCTGAAGACAGGATTGAGTGCAAGGCTCCGGTCATAGTCACATAATCCTAAGGTTTGATCCAACCACGCTCCAAAATTGCTCTTATTTACAGTAACGGAAGTACACAATGCAACGGTGTTAGCACAAAAAGGAGTTTCAACCCTGCGCTTACCGTAAAGACCTTGCTTTACCCAGCCGCAAGGCAGTCCATTTCTCGAAGCACTATCACAAGACAGACTATCCGTATACTGACGGCAATCAATCCCGTCAAGCTCTGCTTTTGTTAATGGGGTACACCAACTAGAACATCCCGCGAAATCACAGTTAGTCCTTGTACCCAACCGATGCGCCTCCTCGAGCGTTTTATCCTCTTCAGAAGTAGAAGGAGCGTCATATGGACTCAGATATTCTTCAGCTAAATTACCAAGAGAATGCCCAAACTCGTGCAACATTACATATTTAGATATCACCATCGCGTTCTTAGAGGCCCAGGCTATGTTATCACCCGGCAGAGCTCCCGCATAACCATTGGCACTGTTGTTACTCTCGGTGGTGATAACCAAAATTTGATCATACGGGCACTGCCTAGCCTGGACAAACAAATCATTACTGCCCAACGATACGACTGCATCTAGTCTGTAGAAATTAAAAACAGACCCACGAGACGCAAACGGCTCATTGGCCAAAACATTGTTCATCACGCTATTGGCATCTTCTGGAAACACATTTTTTAGATCCTCCGGTGTATATCCACTAGCAACAATTACCACATCCAGCTTATTTTGAGAATCTCCGTTGATGCGCAAGGGAATACAACCACTCACATTCTCTGGCGATATCGCTGTTAAAATGATTTTACTGCCTTTGGTGGTTTTATTCTTGGAAGCTACTGCCGTACCCACTCGAGAAAGTCTGTAGGATGGTTTAAAAGCAAAGACGACATACGCCTCCGGGCTTGCAACTTGCATAGTCGCAACACCTCTATATACCAATGCACTTGCAGACGAAAATTGTTCTACTGCTTTAGCAAGGCTATCTCCCGCATTAACATCAACATTATTGCTCTTGATATAATCAGCTAGTTTTTGGTAATCCGATCTAGCCACAAGCACAACTCGTGCTCCATCCGAAACCCCACTATCCACAGTAACCTCAACTTCTATAACCGGTCTTTTGTAAAGCATTACTTTTCCCTTGGCAATTCTTTTCTTACCTACCGCAACAGTCCCCACCCTCTCCAAAAAGTACTCATCCTTAAAACCAAAGAGCATATAAACACCGGCGCTAGGCAGTGAAAGCTGAACCGTGCCATCCGCCACAGTCTCGCCGCTAGCCGCCGCAAAGGTAACAACATTATTAAGATAATTGTAACGTTTATACAAATCAATATTATTGTCTCTAACCATCCTACTAAACTTAGAATAATCACTGCTTTTGATTGCAAGAACCCTTGCTCCACCCACACCTGTACCATCAGCAGTAGAATTAACCTTTATTGAAACAATAAACTCTCCGGCAGATTCAGAAGAGTTTGTCGTGGTTGAAGATACATTATCTAATACAGCCGCAGTGGGGTTACCCTTATCATCAAAGATCCAACCCACGACATTTGCCTTCAAAAAATAAGCCCCAAGCAGAATAAAGAATACCGCCACAACCAACAAATCCCTCCTTTTTTTCATAAGATCACCCATATTTATTAGCGGGTAAAATCGAACATTCGGACTGAAGGTTTGATCATGTCACCTTAAACCCGATTTTTCACATTTTACCAATCATTTAATTTATAATTACCCTAGTCTATTCGCACCATTCGTGGGGAGTAATCTACTGAAACAACTCACCTGCCTATCCGTTTGAACCATACGCCCAGCTTCCTAAAAAAATCATTTACAACAGCCCTGAAGCTGGCTGTGGGGGAATATTCCAAAGAACCGGTTGCTGGCGAGACAACAGCAAACCCGCCGCTGTCTACATGCTGACTAAATGGTTTATTCCATATTCGCAGAAAGTATTTTGAACCAGACGGCACACTCACCGGAATAGTCCACTCATACCTGCCAGTGTTGGGAATATCCTGAGCAATCGTGAGCCTGTAGATGGAACCTGCATCCACCAGCCTCAAAGAAATCACCGGCGACTCCGCACTGTCATACCGAAGAGTGGCTGAATCCCACTTGAGCGTGTAAGGTTTACCCGTTTCCAATCTGGAACCACTCACTGGAAAGACAACCGGGGACAAGGAAGCTTGAACAACCAGAGTCGCTGAAGCCGCAAAATCTTTGCCAGAGGAGTCTCTTATCAAACCGGTAATAGTGACCGTCCCCCTCTTAACTCCTGCAACAAGACCTGAGGCTCCAATCTCGGCAATCTCGGTGTTGCTTGAACCCCAATTGATTGATGGAGACTCACTTTTAGGCAGGGGGCTTTTCGGCCCTGCGGGGCCGTCGGGGTCATAGACTCCATCAAACTGCACTGACTCTCCCACTCGTGTATTGGCTGAAATCGATGTAATGGAAAATGTCGGCACATCCACACTGACAATCGTATCTGCCGCAGGAGCGGTGGGTAAGGTAGTTTCTGGTGGTGGAAGAGAGGTTTGTGTCGTCTGAGATCCCTGCGGGGCCGGAACTATAGAGGTATTGGTTTCCAAAACAACTGCACCCCCATCTGGTATAACAGCTGGTTCAACAGACATCTGACCTGACAATGCGTCTAGGCCGGGTAAGAGTGTGAATTCAACCAATGATGGACCAAACAATTCATCCAAACCGGGTAAGAATAAAGACACAGGTGTAGGTGTGGGTGCAGTGGGTGCGGATGGCAGACTTGGTTTAGTCCTGGAAACAGAGACTGGAGTTGATGGCGATGGTCGGTCCAACAATCCGCCCAAACCGGGTAAAGACAAGAGTGTACCGGGCAAGGATAAAGGTGTGGGTGCAGTGGGTACGGATGGCAGCCTTGGTTCAGTCCTGGAAACAGAGACTGGAGTCAACGAAGGAGAAAGAGGCTTAGTGGCGATAGATCTAGTTCCACCCACCTTGGCTCCAATTCCAGTTTGAGTCAGCAACCCATTGGCAACCCTTCTGGTCTGCGACCTCCAAAAACCAGTGGCCGGAGAAATTCTATTGGCTACCTGGAATTTTATCACTCCCAACTGAGTAGCAGAGTTATAATACCCATTTATGGCCCCAACATAATATCCTCTTTCTTTAAGAAAGGCCTGCACCCGCCTGACCTCATTATTATTGCTCATGCCATAACGCAGATCAGTGGAAAAGTATTTGACCACAGGCAAAGCAGGCGTTGAGGTTAGAGTTAAAAACAAGGAGGATAGAGGTGCCGGAGTTGGCGCGAGGAAAAGAGGCATCACTAAAAACACCCCCGCAATCAAAAAACGAAATGTACTCATCGTCGGTATTGGTTGATACACCGGATTTCAGTCCGCGTATTGAAACAATCCCCATCTTTCAACACAAATTCTAGAAAATTAAGACCGCATCCGGGGTAAGATTATTTGATTGTTAAAGTCAGTTGTTGTTCAACCTTTTGTTGTTACACAACCAGAATTTGGACTTCAAACTTTGAATTACAAAACAGACCTTACATTATGCAGTTACACTTTGATACTTTGATGCAATTCATCCACCTTCTGCCAGTTGATGTTCTTAAAAAACGCCTCCAAATAGGTCTTTCTGTCCGAACCAAAATCAATAAAGTAAGCGTGCTCATAAACATCCACATTAAGAAGGGGCGTGCAGCCCCAGACTCCGCCTTGATTTTGAGCATCAGCAGTATAAATATGGAGTTTGCCATCAGAAGGATCATGGCACAAAATCGCCCAGCCGCGCGCGGCCATGGCGCAGGCGGTAAAGACGGCCTTAAAATTTTCAAAACTGCCCCATTCTTTTTCTATCGCGCCCAAAATCTGGGTGCCGGCCGGGTCGCCGTTGCCGCCTAAAATGCCAAAAAAGACCTCGTGCAGAATCATGCCGTTGGCGGCAAAAGTCTCGCCCTCTTTTAGCCCGCGCAGATAGGAATAGGTTTGATTGCCGCTGGCCAGTTCCTCGGGAGTAATTTTGGAAAGTTTCTCCTCAACTTCGTTGCGCTTGTTAACATAACCGGCGTATAACTTTTTTTCGTGAATCTCGTTGGTCTTGGCCGAGATGCCATTAAGTTCACCTAAGTTGAATGGTTTAGGTTGGTGCATAATTTGATAACGCGATCCTAAAAATCCGAATACATCCGAATGACCCAAATGATTTATTTGTAGTATTAGGATAAATTCGTAGTTTTGGATTATTTTATCAATGTTTACGACTTTTTAATTTTTTAACTATATTTATAAATGCCTCAATGAACCGCCCCACCTCCTCCTCCTTCGTATATCTCCCCAAAGTTATTCTAACAGTCCCCCACGCCTCCTCATCCGTTCGGCCCAACGCCTTAATCACATGCGGCGGAGTTGGATTGTGGCTGTCGCAAGCCGAGCGGGTGGAAAGGGCAAACCCTGCCCCGTTAGAAGCCCCGCTTCTAATGGGGCCGGCCTGATCCAAAGCTAGCACCAATTCCTCGCCGCTTAAACCCGGCAC
>CAYILQ010000037.1:0-6023 GCA_964364345.1 uncultured Candidatus Saccharibacteria bacterium
ACCACCTTAACGGCGGCGATTTTGCATACTTTAAATCTTCTGAAAGACGAAGGTTACAACTCTCGAGTTGAGAAAATTGATCAAATTGACAACGCCCCCGAGGAGAAAGCTCGAGGCATTACCATTGCTTTGCACCATTCTGAATATGAGACTCCCAAGCGCCATTACGCCCACATTGACGCTCCCGGCCACGCCGATTACATCAAGAATATGATCACCGGCGCCGCTCAAATGGACGGGGCGGTGCTGGTGGTTTCGGCGCCGGACGGCCCGATGCCCCAAACTCGCGAACACATTCTCTTGGCCCGCCAAGTAGGCGTGCCGGCGATTATCGTCTTTTTGAACAAGATTGACCAAGTGGATGATCCCGAACTGGTTGATCTGGTTGAGGCCGAGATTAGAGAGCTTTTGAACAAATACCAATTCCCGGGCGATAAGACCCCGATCATTCGGGGTTCGGCGCTCGTTGCCCTGGACGCCAAGGCCAAAGACGATGAGGCCGTCAAACCGATCAGAGAATTAGTGAATACTCTTGACTCTTACATCCCCGAGCCGGTCCGGGAAACCGACAAGCCGTTCCTGATGCCGATTGAAGATATCTTTGCCATTGAAGGCCGAGGCACCGTGGTCACCGGCCGTATTGAGCGGGGCAAATTGAAACTCAACGAAGAGATAGAAATTGTGGGTATCAAACCAACCCAGAAGACCGTGGTCACTGGGATTGAGATGTTTAACAAGTCGTTGGACGAGGGCATTGCCGGGGACAACGCCGGGCTTTTGCTCCGAGGCGTTAAGAAAGAAGACGTCTCTCGGGGTCAGGTGCTGGCCAAGACCGGGTCAATCACGCCCCACACCGAGTTTGAAGCCGAGGTCTATGTCTTGTCCAAGGAGGAGGGCGGCCGCCACACCCCGTTTTTCAAGGGTTACAAACCGCAGTTTTACTTTAGGACGACCGATGTTACCGGCGAGGTTGAATTGCCCTCGGGCACCGAAATGGTCATGCCCGGCGACACCGCTAACTTGAAAATTAAATTGATTGTCCCGATTGCCATGGAAGAGAAGCAGCGCTTCGCGATTCGAGAAGGCGGCAAAACTGTGGGAGCGGGAGTGGTGACCAAGGTAATCAGTTAACATGCCGATATTGGGCCAGGCCCCGCGTCAGACGCGGGGCCTGTGAGTTCTTTCCGTTCTATGCCTATCAAAAAGGAAAAACCGGTCCAGATCAGTCAGAGGATAAGAATTAAATTGAAAGCGTATGATAACAAGATAATTGACAAGTCTGCCAAGCAGATCGTTGAAACTATTGAGCGAAACGGCGGCCAAGTGATCGGGCCGGTGCCCCTGCCGACCGAGATCCACAAATATACCGTCAACCGCTCGGCTTTTATAGACAAGAACTCTCGGGAGCAGTTTGAAATGCGGGTTCACAAGCGGCTGATTGACATTACCAGTCCCAACTCCAAAATTATTGACTCGTTGATGAATTTGAACTTACCGGCCGGCGTAGACATAGAAATCAAGATGTAGTTACTTACGCTTACAAATAGCGCATGCGAATGAGCTCAAGAGTGTCAAGCGCGCGAATAGCGGCATGCGAATAGCGTACTACGAATACGCACATGCGAATTGCGAATAAGGTATTAGACGTGGTTTCCTGATTATTGGGTAATTACGCCCGCTACTTTACTCTGTGACCCGCCTAAGTTTTTGGACTGGCGCCGAGGGCGCAGAATGCCGGAGGCCTGTCCAAAAATTTAGGCGGGTGAGCGGCAGGAATTATTAATGGTTTTAAATTTTCTTAAAACCTGAAATTATTTAACTTAGGCGGTTTTCAAGCAACAGCCGACTAAGTCGGCGTTTTGTTGACACAATCTCCAACTACTAATCACCAATCAATAATTATTGCCGATTGGCGATTGTCGATTGGCGATTGTCGATTGGCGATTGCGTAAGCATGGCATTCATCTTAGGCAGGAAAATTGGAATGACCAGGATTTTTCGGGAAGACGGGACGGTGGTGCCGGTAACTTTGATTGAAGCCGGGCCAATTACCGTGACCCAGATAAAAACTAATGATAAGGACGGTTATGAAGCGATTCAAGTCGGATTTGGCAAAGCTAAAAAACCCAATAAACCCAAAGCTGGTCATTTAAAAAGTCTGCCACCGCTCAAAAAAATCAAAGAATTTAGGACTCCCGCCAGCAATGCGAAGCGCGGCGACGTGATTGATGTTTCAGTCTTCAATGTTGGCGATGTCATCAAAGTTAGCGGCCTAACGAAGGGCAAGGGTTTTCAAGGGGTAGTTAAGCGCCATGGCTTTCACGGCATGCCGGCCAGCCGCGGCCATCATCATGTCTTGCGCCATGGCGGTTCAATCGGTCAGCGCTTCCCCCAGCACACGCTCAAGGGTATGCGCATGGCTGGCAGGATGGGCGGCGCCAGGTCCACGGTTAGGGGGTTGGAAGTAATTTCGGTTGATAAAGACAACAATTTGTTGGCGGTCAAGGGAGCGGCGCCGGGGAGAAAGGGAACGCTGTTGGAAATAATCAGCTTGTAAGCTAGTAAGCTGATAAGCCATGAAGACGACACTTTATAATCAAAATGGCGAAATCGTTGACGAGGTCGAGTTGCCTGACAAGATTTTTGGTTTGAAAATGAAACCAAACCTGGTTCATCAAGTCCTGACGGCTCAATTGGCCAACTCAAGACAAGTCATAGCCCATACCAAGGGGCGGGGCGAGGTTCGGGGCGGCGGCCGCAAACCCTGGCGCCAGAAAGGCACCGGCCGGGCCAGGCACGCTTCAATCAGATCGCCGATCTGGAAAGGCGGCGGCGTGACCTTCGGGCCAACCAAGGAAAGGAATTTTAAGAAAAAGATCAATAAAAAGATGAGACGCCAGGCCTTGTTTATGAGCCTTTCTTCAAAAATCTGGGATAAAGAATTTTTGGCTCTTGATGATTTGAAATTATCGGCGGTTAAAACCAAAGAAGCCCTCAAAATTCTGACGACTTTGGCTGGGAAATTGGATGGCTACCGTCTTGGCAAGTCGGACCGCGACAGCATTTTAATCATAACCCCCGGCCAGGACAGAAATATCCAGAGAGCGGTCAGAAATTTGCCGTTTGCCGGTGTTACCTCGGCCCAGAACCTGAACCCTAAAGATATTTTGGATAAAAAATATTTAATTTTATTGAAGGACGCAGTGCCGGTAATTGAGAAACTTCGACCGTTAAAGTAGCATAATCAATTTATCTGCCGATATTGCTCGCCCCCGTGCCGAAGTTGAACTTGCCTTCTGGCACGAAGGGACGGGCACGAAGGGACGGGGACCATGCCAAAGGCGGAGAGGCCAGAAGGCAAGGCAATGTCGGCACTGGGACGATGAACTTGTTTAGCAGCTTGTTTAGCAGAAAGAAAAAAGAGAACATTGTTGGAACGGAGCGAGCTCCAGTCAATCAAGCCGTGGCTAGAGACGAGAAACCGACGTCGGCTTTGCCCAAGGGCGAGGATGCCGGGGCATATCAGACGATCATTGGGCCCCATGTGACCGAGAAGGCAAGTCTTTTGGGAAGTTTGAATAAATATGTTTTTAGAGTGAGCCCGAATAGCACGAAGATAGATATCAAAAGAGCGATTGAGAAGCTGTACCGAGTAAAAGTTAAAAAAGTGGGCATTGTTTCAATACCGCCCAAGGAACGTCGGCTGGGGAAGCAGATCGGCTATCGGTCCGGATTTAAGAAAGCGATGGTGACATTAGTCGAGGGAAACAAAATTGATGTAGTAACATAATGCCTAAGACTTACAAACCCACAACTCCCGGGAGAAGGCAGATGATCGGCTATGATTTTTCTGATTTGTCTGGTGTCAGACCGCTAAAAAAACTGACGGCCGGTTTTCAACGGGCCGCGGGCCGGAACAATCAGGGCCGGATAACGTCGTCCCACCGCGGCGGCGGCGTTAAACGTCTCTACCGAATGGTTGATTTCAAACAAAACAAGTTTGACATGCCGGCCAAAGTTTTCTCGATTGAATACGATCCTAACCGGACCGCGAGAATCGCGCTCCTTTACTACGTTGACGGTGAGAAAAGATATATTTTGGCTCCGGATGGTTTGGAAGTCGGAGCCCAGGTTATTACCTCCGAAAAGACCGCCCTTGAACCGGGCAATCGGCTGAAATTAAAAAATATCCCCCAAGGAACGATGATCCACAACATTGAAATCCAGCCGGGCAAGGGGGGACAATTGATCCGCTCGGCCGGCGCCGGCGCCACCGTGTTGGCTCATGAAGGCGAATACATCCAAGTAGTGTTGCCGTCGTCTGAAGTCAGACGCTTTAACGGCGAAGTCATGGCCTCAATCGGCCAGCTATCCAACGCTCAACACAGCGCCATCAAGCTGGGTAAAGCCGGGCGGGCCAGGTATCTGGGCATTAGACCATCGGTCCGAGGCACGGCCAAGAATCCGGTGGATCATCCCCATGGCGGCGGCGAGGGCCGGACGCCGATAGGACTTCCCGGCCCCAAAACCCCGTGGGGCAAGCCGGCAAGGGGCGTGAAGACGAGAAATCGCAAGAAAAAGTCGTGGAAGTTTATTGTCAGGAGAAGGAAAAAATAACCGCTCCTTGCAGCGCCTTCTCTGGGACGTCAATTTCCCCAGCGAGGAAATTGGCTCCCTCATTTCTGTGGATTTTGCTCGCGGTGCGCTGCCGCTGTTTTTTCCGAGTTCTTGAAAATAAAAAGCGGGTATTGCCAAAGGTAATGCCCTCACAGGAAGAACGGAAAGATCCTACATGATGACCATGTAATATCTGTATTACGTGAGTTTATTCGTAAATTCGTAAGGATTCGTACTTCGTAGTATTTATGTCAAGAAGTATAAAAAAAGGCGTGTATGTTGACGCAAAGCTGCTCAAGAAATTGGGGCGACTTAGGGTTGGGGATAAAACGGTGATTAAGACTTGGGCCCGGGCGTCAACGATCACGCCGGAGATGGTTGGCTTTACCTTTGGAGTCCATAATGGCAAGATTCACCTGCCGGTTTTTGTCACCGAAGACATGGTGGGTCATAAACTTGGAGAATTCGCGCCGACTAGAAAGTTTGTCAGGCACGGCGGTCGCATGCAAAGAGAACAGGAAGCGGCGGCCAAGCAAAAGGAAATTGAAGCGGCCCAGGCGGCTAAAGCGGAACCGGAAACCGAGAAAAAGTGAACAAACTACAAACTGAAAAATGGAGATTACGGCACAACTTAAAGGATTGCGGATTGCGCCGCGGAAGGTGCGGCTGGTTTCGGGTATCCTGAAAGGCCGCGACGCGATGAAAGCCAAGAGTCAGCTGGAACATTTGGCTAAACGTTCGGCTAGACCGCTGGTGAAGCTTTTGGATTCGGCTTTGGCTAACGCTCATCACAATCTAGGTTTGGTCAAAGAAAACCTTTTCATCAAAGACATCATTGTCAATGAGGGGCCAAAGCTCAAAAGGTTCCGGCCCAAGGGGTTTGGCACAACCTCGCCGATTGAGAAAAAAACTAGTCATATAGAAATTGTTTTGGCCGAGAGAGTGCCCGGCCTCAAGGTAGTGCCGGAAAAGAAACGTGAGATTCCGGAGGAAACGCGGCCGGAAGCGGAAGTTGAAAGAGAGACAGCCGCCGTTTTAGAGAAGAAACCCCAGTTTGCAAGAAAAGAGGAGCCAAGAACAATTAGGAAGAAAGGACTGTTTGGCGGAATTAAAGGGTTGGGTAGGAGATTTTTCAGGAGGAAAACCATGGCTTGAGCGTTAAAGTAGCATAACC
Source organism: uncultured Candidatus Saccharibacteria bacterium (assembly GCA_964364345.1). Taxonomy (GTDB): domain Bacteria; phylum Patescibacteriota; class Minisyncoccia; order 2-02-FULL-40-12; family IGHO2-01-FULL-4-A; genus CAYILQ01. The sequence continues at coordinate 5,792 of CAYILQ010000037.1, forward strand.
AATTTATCTGCCGACATTGCTCGCCCCCGTGCCGATGTTGATTCCGGCCTTTGGCACGAAGGGACAAGCGGATTGTGATATTCAGATATCACAATCCGCGACGAGTCAACCTCGGAACAATTTCGGCACTGGGAAAGGTTTAAGCGGTAAAGTAGCACAGTCAATTAATCTGCCGATATTGTTCTGCCGAGCTTTGGCAACTGTTGGTGGAGGAAGAGTGATTAAGGGGTGA
>CAYILQ010000038.1:0-5965 GCA_964364345.1 uncultured Candidatus Saccharibacteria bacterium
CCCCCCCCCCCCCCCCCCCCACTGCCTCTTGCTTGCAATTTCCTGTCTGGTGGACGGCACAAGACTCGAACTTGTGACCTCTGCGATGTGAACGCAGCGCTCTAACCAACTGAGCTAGCCGTCCAGCCTGCACCGACCCCTACAACCCCTACAAGGCGCCCATGTAAAATGCATGGCGCCCATGTAAAACTCATATCCCCAGTTTATTTATAATCTTCTCGTGGGGGCCTTCAAGGAGGACCCGGATAAAACGATCAAACATGCCCAGCCGGTAGCGGAATTCCTCCTTGTCCATAACCGCGAATTTGATTTCCTTGCCCACTTCGGCCTCCAGCGATTTCAAAAACAATCTCAAACGGCGGGGATTAATGTCATCGCCCACGATAAAAAGATCGGCAATTGAGGGGTCAGGACTCTCTCGGTTCATAAAAACACCCGCGACTATCGCCAATTTAATTCTACCAAGTTTGGCAATACTCTCAATGAGTCTGGCTTTCTCGGCCGGCGATGGTTTTAAGATCAAATCGCGAAGTTCATAGAGAAACTCAAAATCGCTGTTGAGCGTGTAGCGAGCGTCTCGGCGCTGAACGCCCCGGCGCCGATCCGCCAGCTGGCGGATGCCTTGCCTTCTGGCCCCCCCGCCTTTGGCATGGCCCCTTCGTCCCTTCGCGCCAGAAGGCCGCGTTTTCTTCTTTAGTCGGGCAGAGATTTTTCGTTTTGATCTTCTTTTTCTCATTTTTTAATCTTAACCAAACCAATGCCTGCCAGCTTAGCGATTTCCTTTCTGACCGCCCGGGGCTGATCCTGGACATGTTTGGCTAGTTCCCGAACGTTGAAGCTTGAGATGGGATTGCGGAACAAAAACTTGAGGATTTTCACCTTGAGTCTTGAATCAAAAAGTATGTCCAATGTATTCTTTGACACTTTCATGGCTAATTGATTACAATAGTTATAAGCCCGGCCGCCTTTACTGTCAACTTGAGAAGGTAAACCGTTACAAAAGAAAACCAGTTTACTGCCGACATTGCTCTGCCGAGCTTTATCAGCCGTTGGCCAAGAAAAGTGATTAAGGTTTAACCGTTAAAGTAGCACAGCCAATTTATCTGCCGACATTGCTCTGCCGAGCTTTAGCAGCCGCCAGGTAAGAAGAGTGGCGGTTGTACTATCGGTGAAGGAGTAAAACCGGAAAGTGGAAAAAATAACTCTAAAACCCGCCGTCAAAGAGATCCTCTACAAAAGCGGCGAACCTGGCGTTTATTTTGACGTGTTGAGCTGTCACGGGGCCAACGTTCAAGAGAAAAATCTGGGGTCGCTTTTCGTTTTGAGTCATCTCACCCATATTGACGATGACCTTAGCTATATGGTCAGTCTGCTCTCGTCCTTGGCCAAAAGAGAGTACTATTCTCCCCAATCACTGGCCGAACAAAACTCCAAAGCCGCTTTCGAGCGCGCTCTCAAAAAGCTCAATGAAATCCTGGAGGAATTTTTTAAAAACAAAAAATTTAGTCTCAATCTGGGCCTGGCGGCAATCGTCGGCGAAAATATTTTCATCTCGCGCCTGGGCAAACTCAAAGTGGCTCTGGCCCGAAACAACGAATATATTGACATTCTTAGCAACATCCAGCTTTTTAACAAAGACGCCGGCGGCGAGCAGCAGTTTTCCAATATCATTTCAGGTCGGCTTTTCCCGGGCGACAAAATTTTCGCTTACTTCCCCATCCGAGCCGTGGCCAGCCGCGAGCGGCTTCTCAATCCCCTCTTTGTCAAGCAAAATCAGGAGCAGTTCTCCGAAAAAATAGCCCACCTGGCTGCCAACGCCAGCAATTTTGCCTGCTGCGGCGTTCATATAAATATGGAGCGGATTAAAGAAATCCCCGTCGTCCCGGTGCCTGACATTGCCCGCGCGTTGAGCCCCCCCGGCCCCGAAATTGCCCGTCCCGGTGCCGAGATTGCCCGTCCCGGTGCCGAAGTTGCCCCGGTCTTTGACACCCCGTCCCGAAAGTCCCGCCCCGACAATATCGGGGGCGAGGAGGGCTCAACATCGGGCAAACCCGGCACGGGAGCGACCAACGTTATGCCCGCCGAGGTCTCGATGGCCAAGCGAGCCAATGTCTTCGCGATCCTAGCCGGCAAGCTAAATAAACTATCCCCTCTCAAAAACTTCGGCAGACTTACTCTGTCGCCCCGGGCCAGCGGCGTCAAAGGCATTCTCGGCGAAGGCGGCCGTTTGAGACCGCGGATCACAGTCGCGGCTTTAGTTGTCGCCGCCGCCATCGGCTGGGCCCTGTTTGGCGCCCCAGACTCCGGCCAAGACAAGGCTGCCTATACCAACGCCGCCGAGAATTTCAAACTCGCTCGCTCCCAGTTCGCCCAAAATGACGCCAAAGAAGCGCGCCGACTGCTTCAGGCGGCTTTGGGCCAGATCGCCCGACTGGACGGCAAAAAGATTGACACCCTCAAAACCGACATTGGCAAAACTCTTGACTCCATTGACCGCGTCAGCGACAAACAACCCCAATTGGTTTACAACAACAGCGGCCAGAATCTGACTTTGAAAAAGATAACTATCCAAAACGGATTGCCGGCGGCGATTGACGCTAATAATAAATTTTTCTCAATAACTTCTGGCGGGGCAAGCCCCGTTAGAGACCGCGAGGGCTCGCAGCGCGCCTCTGTCTCTAATGGGGCAAGCGAGTTGGGTCAGTTCAAAGTTGCTCCCAAAATTGTCTTCGGCATTGACGGCTACGTTGTCGTTTTCAACGGTCAGGATAGTTTAGCCGTTTACGATTCCAGAAACAAAAAAATCGGCCTCTATTCCCTGACCCCGGCAACCGACGCCGGCGATGGCGCGATTTATGAAAACAATCTCTATACTCTTTCGGCCAACACCATTTACAAATATCTTGACGCCGTGACCGGCTCGGCTAAAGGCAATGTCTGGGGCAGCGATAACACTAGCGGCAATCTAATTGCCATTGCCGCCGACGGCAACATCTTCGCCCTGACCCAAGAGGGCAAGCTGATCAAATATTTCCGAGGTAAAAAAGAGAGCGAAGCCGATCTCCAATTGACGCCCAACGCCGGCAGCAGGATTTTCACCGATAAAAACTCGGCCTTCGTCCTTCTTGTCTCACCCGCTTCAAAAAGAGTTTATGTTTTTGACAAAGCCAATGGTGAATTCAAAACCACCTATAAATTTGACGTGGCTGGCGATATCCGGGATTTTTACGTGAGCCCCGACGGCGTAATCATGGCTCTTTCGGCCGAAGGCAACATCTGGCAGATCAAACCCTAACCAAATTTACATGGCGCCCATGTAATTACATGGGCGCCATGTAGCCATAGTTTTTAGCTCCCCGAGATAACCTTACTTCAACTCTACACCGCCGCCGGCTTCTTCTATTTTCTTTTTGAGTTCCTCGGCTTCGGCTTTTTTGACTCCCTCTTTAATCACGACCGGAACCTTGTCGGTCAGGTCCTTGGCCTCTTTGAGCCCCTTGCCGGTAACCTCGCGGATAACCTTAATCACTTGAATCTTTTGCTGACCGGCGTTTTTCAAGATGACATCGAAAGAATCTTTTTCCTCCACCTCCGCGGCAGTTTCTTCAGACACAGCCGCTTGCCCCGTAGCTCCGCCGAAGGCGGATGGCACCGCCGCCGAAACGCCAAACTTTTCCTCCAAGGCCTTGACCAATTCGGCCAGCTCTAAAACCGACATTGACTCAACCGCTTTGATTATTTCGTCCTTATTCATAATGTAACACTAATCTGCAAATAATATGCGAATGCTGGAATTACTTGTGGCATTCGTCTACATTCGTGGATTTGTGTTATGTTTTCACTTTATTTATTTCATTCAAAACCGCGACCAGATTCCGAATATTCCCCCGCAAGACACTCACCAATCCCGACAGCGGATATTTCATCATCCCCGCAACTCGACCAATCAATACCTCGCGGCTGGGCAGTTTGGCTAATCCAACAAACTGTTCGCCATCAACGAATTTGCCGCCCAGCAGAGCCCCGAAAAATTTCAGCGCTGGATTCTTCCTGGTAAAACCATAGAGCGTCTTGGCGGCCGCGGCTTCATCGCCGCGACTAAAGACCAAACCCAGCGAGCCGGCGTAACCAAAAACATCCTGACTGCCCCCCAGCGCCTTGTTAATCAGAGTCTTCTTGCCCACCAAATATTCCGACTGAACCGCTTTGAGGGTTTTTTTAAGCTCCCTCATCCCGCCAACGTTCAAGCCTTTCTCCCCGACCCTGGCAAAAGACGTAAAAACCGTCAGCCTTGACTTTGCCAACCCTTCGCGCAGTCTGGCCAATTCCTCTTTTTTCTGTCGCAAAGTTTTCATTAACTACCTTTCTCTAAAAAACAAATCTGCGTTTTCACCGCAGACACGCCAGCAGAATCTAGAACTCAAAATCTAGTTTCTGCGAGTTCGCCTCAGCAAGTCTTATGCTTACGCGATCCCGTAAGCGCTTGCTTTCTACGGCTAAAATAATTCTAGCAAATTGTTTTTTTACCGTCAACTTCTTCACAAATCTACATGGCGCCCATGTAATTACATGGGCGCCATGTAGATCCCATGGAAGAAGTTACCTGCTACCATTGCACTTCTCACTGGTTTGGCCGGCGGGATTGGCAATATCAAAGCTGAAAGTATTGCAAACCAGATCGGGATTGATCACGTATAAAATCAGATATGATGACAGAAGCAAGATGGCGCCGGCGATGGCGTTGCGCATCATTGATGTGGCTTTGCTGACATTGGCGGTGTTACCGGCGGCTGAAATATAAAGCCAGCCGGCCCAGATAAAACGGACAAAAATCACAATCCCCAAGATTTGAAGGGAAAAGGTGTAAATATTACTGATGAACTGCCCCAGGTCTTTGGGGGTGTTGAAATCGGGCAGGTTGACTACCGCCTGCGTCGCGTCAAGAAAAAAATCATCCATATTGAGATTTACATAAATTTACATGGCGCCCATGTAAACGGCGTTTACATGGGCGCCATGTAAATCTCATGGGCGCCATGTAAATTTATTTTAGATACTTCCGTCTGGCCAGCTGGTGCTCGGCCGCGGTTTTGGAAAAAATCGTCATCCCGTCCTTGGCGCTCAAATAATACAAATAATCGCTCGGTTCAGGTTTGAGCGCCGCTTTGATCGCTTTCAGCCCGGGATTGGTAATCGGTCCGGCTGGCAAGCCCTTGCGCCTGTAGGTATTATACTCCGAATCCGCCGGAATATTATCAACAATGTTAGCCAGCGAAACATTACAGTACCGGCCGGCCGCGAACTCCGGATAACAAACGCCATAAGCCACGGCGGCGTCAATCTCAAGCGGCATTTCTAGCTCAAGCCGTTTTTCAATAATCCCCGCCACCAGGCGCATGTCACTCTCGGTCCTGACTTCTTTCTCCAGCATTGAAGCAATGATAATAACCTCCCCGCTCCGTTGAACGGTTAGACCCCTAAAAAGACCGTCCGTTTTGGCATAAAAATTCTCTTTCATCTTCTGGACAAAATCTTTGACCGCGGAATCCTGAATTTGGGGTTTGGGACTTTGTTGGAGATTGGCGATTAGAAGTTGGCGATTGGGCAAGCGGTAAGTATCGGGGAATAAATAACCCTCAAGCTCCGCCGCCCCAGACCCCAAGAGATCGCCATCCTTTACCAGCCCGGCTTTGGCAAGAATCCGATCAATATCGGCGACATTCGTCCCCTCGGGAATTGTCACCACGATATCATCAGGTTCGGTCAGACCCCGCGCGAAGATCCTGACAATATCTCGGCTGCTGGCGCCGGCCGGTACAATATACTTCCCCGCCTGGAAACGCTTTTCCTGGCCGGTCAAAATCGCGTAGCCGAGAAACAACGGCTGGCTGATGATCAGAGTTTGGCCATTGAGATGACTGGCGATCGTAATTAACGATTCGCCTTTTTGAATTTCAAACTCGCC
>CAYILQ010000039.1:0-5818 GCA_964364345.1 uncultured Candidatus Saccharibacteria bacterium
AAATAGAGACCCCCAACCCCCGCCCCAGCTGGGGCGGGGTGATTATTCAAGGGGGTTTCTGACGATGGGGAAGAGAGAGGGGGATTTGTAGGAGGAATAGAAAACGTCTTTTTTCGCTTGGCCGTTGCCGGTTACCGCTCTTTTGAGCCAGGTCTTGATTGAACCGTCGGGATTGATCTCATATTGAATCGGGCCGGTGATTGTTACCTGGCGGCCGTCGCTCTTGCCAAAGATTTCAAATGCCAATATTGAGTCGGTGATTTTCGATTGGATCAAAATATGTCCCGGGGTGTCGTTTTTGAAGCGGAGATCGGTGTTGTTGTCGGGATAAATGGTGGCGTCAAAGCCCTGGGGGTTGTAGTAGCGGACGGGCAGCGAATGAGGGTGACGTTCAATAATAGCAAGTCCGGCGGCCATGGCCGCCCGAAACAATGTGGTTGAAACCTGGCAAAGACCGCCGCCGAATTCCGGGATTAACTTTTGCCCTTTGATGACTAATTCTGGTTGATAACCGGTGGCCGCGTCAATCGGCCCCAGAATTTTATTGAAGGAAAATTCCTCCCCCGGAGCCAAGATGACGCCGTTGAATATTTCCGACCCCACCCCGATGTTGTTTACCCGCGATTCAGATGATCCGCCGAAATCAGACTCGCCCCGACCCAGAAGCTCGCTGATGCCCAATCGGCTGGCTTTTTCAAGGGTTATTAACGGTTCAACCTCTTCAATAACCAAGGCAACCGAGCTCTGGCCGCGCATAAAAGCCCCGGTGATATTGGCGGCTGAAAGCGTCAAATTTACCGCCAGACCCGGCTTGGGCGGGTTGACTTCAACAAACTTGCCGCTTTCATCAAAATTGAGGCGGGCGTTAACGGCTTGACGGTCAATATTTTTTGATAAGCCCGAGAGAAAATCGGCAATTTTGTTCGAGTCGGGGCGGAACTCGCGCCGATTTGTGTAAGGACGGTAATATTCTTCAAGCCAGGTTTTGAGAGTTTTTGGCTTGACCGAGTAGTTTTTATCGAGCGCTTCAATCGAGAAAGTCCGATTAACCGCGCCCAGAAGTCGGGCTTGGGCCGAGCTTGACGGCGGCTGATTTGCAATCTTAATATCCCCCGACCGGAAACTGGGATTGAAAAAAACCGGCAGGGAAATTACAGCCAAGGCGCCGCTGACCAGGACCAGCATGAGTGTTTGTCTAAAAGACATGAAAGGATTTAAGACGCGATCCTTATCTTTTTGGTCCTGGTTTTGGCAAGCTTGGGCAAGCGCAGGGTCAGAAGCCCGTTTTTCATTGAGGCCTTGGCGCCGTCCGGGTCAACGTCTTCGGGCAGAATAATTTGGCGGGAGAACGCGCCCCAGTAAAGCTCGCGGAAATAGTAGTCGGAGCCGCGGATTTTTTCATCATGCTTGCGGCTGCCTTTGATGGCGACGGTATCATTGGTTACGGCGATGTCAATATCATCGCCGCTTACTCCGGCAATCGTTGATTTGATGATAACCTCGTCGTCGGTTTGGTAAACATCCACCGTCAAAATCCCCTCGCCATCGTCATTTTTTTTGAGGCTCCGACTGGCCGCCAAGGTTGCTTCGCCGTCGTCAGCGGCCAACTGGTCGTTAAAAAAATCATCCATCCCGTTAGAGATCCGCGTTATTGATAGCTGGAGTAATATTACCCATGCTATCTCTAACGGGATCCATGTAAGTTTATTATACCAACACTTTTATCAACAAACCATCCGCTTTCTTAAACGGGCGAAAAGCAGCGAAATCAAAACCACCAAAATCATCAGGGCCGCCGACGAGTAGGCGAAGCCCAACGACCGGCCGTTGGCCACCAGCAGGGAAACATTGAAAACAAAGTGGGCAAAAGTCGCCGCCGCCAAGCCGACGGCCACCAGCCCGCGGCCGTGGTGGGAATAAAACCAGGCCAGTCCCAAAAAGTAACCCAGAAGAGCCGAAGAAACGGCGTGAAGCAGTGTCGCTCCGGCAAAACGCAAAAACCAAATCTGGATTGCCGCTTGAGCCCCGTTGGGAATTGCCTGGAGCAGGACCAAAACGTTTTCAATTGCCGCGAACCCGAGCGAGGCCGAGATCATGTAAATCATGGCATCGGTGGGTTCGTCAAAAGCCGGGCTGTGAAGAACCGAGAATTTAACCGCCAGATATTTAACATATTCTTCAACAAAAGCCGCCCACAGGAAAAACAGCAGCGACCCGGAAATCTGATAACCCGGCGACAAGTCGGTAAGCAATCGGCTGAATCCCCACTGGGCAATCACCGCCAGCGGCGCCACCAAAATCCCCAAAAACAATGTCCGGGCGATCATTGATTTGGGCTCGGGATGGCAGTCTTTTTTTAAATAATAAAGTAACCAGACTAAACTGGGCACGAAACCAAACAGCACCAAAATCAACGCCGTCGCGAAATCCACTCCTTTATTATATCAGAGGGGCCTGCCCCGTTAGAAGTAGGTCGCTTGCCGCCCGCGACTTCTAACGGGGCCAGTCCTCCACCATCAAAAGTTTCTTGCCCAGCCAGGCCGGCAGGACGTTGGTATAGATTTCTTCAGTGACAAAGGGCATGAAAGGGTGCAGGAGCTTCAAACATGTGATCAGAAGGTAGGTGAGAGTGTTTTTGGTTTCCTGATCGTCTTTGCCCTTGGTCTGTTCGAGGTATTTGTCGGCCAGTTCATGCCAGATGAAATGGTACAAGCTGTTGGCCGCTTCGGCGAAACGATAATTTTCAACAAGCCCGGTCACCGAAGAAACTATTTCATCTATTCTCTTGGTCATTTCGTTTTGGGGTTTGTTGGCTTGCCAATCGTGATCGCCACCGAGCTTAGTTATAACATAACGGGCAATATTCCAAAGTTTGTTGGTGAACTTCCGGCCCATGACCAAAAGATCCTCGCCAAATCTCAAATCTTGAAGGCCGGTAGCTTGAGTCGCCAGGCCAAAGCGCAAAGCGTCAGTCCCGTATTTTTCGATCAGGCTTAAGGGCTCAACGCCGGTGCCCAGGGATTTTGACATTCGCTTGCCGTCTTTAGTTAAGACTGTGGCGTGGATGTAGATGTCTTTGAACGGAGATTGTCCGGTAAATTCCATACCCGAGAAAACCATTCTGACTTGCCACAGAAAAAGTATGCCCCGATCAGAAGTGATAAAATCGGTCGGGTAGTATTCCTTGAAGTTGTTGGTTGTTGGTCGTTGGTCGTTGGTAGTTGCGAAGCCCCAGCCCAGTGTCGCCAATGGCCACAAGGCCGAAGAAAACCAGGTGTCAAGAACATCCTCGGATTGGCGGTACTTAGCGTCGCAGTGCCGGCATTGAGGCTCTTCGGTTGCGACAACGATCTCTTGGCACTCCTTAACGTCTTGTTCTCGGCCAGGCCGGGGGATGCACATTGGGTCGTGAATCCAAACCGGCAAACGATGACCCCACCAAAGTTGTCGGGAGATATTCCAGTCGCGAACCTGGCTTAGCCAATGCCGGTACGGGTCGGCCCATCTTTCAGGAATCAGGCGAACTCCGCCGTCGTCTAGGGCTTTCAGGGCAAGTCTGGCCAAGTCTTTCATTTTTAAGAACCATTGTTTTGACGGCAAGGGTTCGATGATTGAATTGCAGCGGTCACAGCGGGCAACGTTGTGTTCATAATCTTCAATTTTTTCAATCAATCCCAAACTCTTTAGATCTTTAGCTATTTGTTCTCTAGTTTCGCTTACTTTGAATCCCTGGTATCTGATGCCAGCATTTCCGTTCATTCGGCCGTCTTCATTAATGATCTTCAGTGCGGCCAGACCGTGACGCTGACCGATTTCTGAATCGGTAATGTCATGAGCCGGCGTAACTTTGATAATGCCAGTGCCAAAATCCATATCAACCGATTCGTCGGCCACTACTTTTATTTTGATCTTTTTTAGTCTTGGTTTTTGAGCCGGCGGAATGGCATTGTCAACCGATTCAATTTCCAGCTCCCGGCCGATATAGGTTTGGTATCGCGGGTCTTTGGGGTGAACGGCGAGCCCCGTGTCGCCCAGTTTGGTTTCGGGTCTAGCCGTGGCCAAAGTGAAGGGGCCGTATTTTATAAAATAAAGTTTGCCCTTTTCGGAAACATAATTGACCTCCAGATCGGAGATGGAAGTGGCACAGCGGACGCACCAATTAACCACCCTTTCACCCTGATAGATCCAGCCCTTCTGGTAGTAATGGATGAAAGCAGTCATCACCGCCTGATAATAGTCGGGATCCATGGTAAATTTGGTTCTGGTCCAATCAAGGGATAGGCCGAGTTTTTTGAACTGCTCCAGAATTATATTTCCATATTTGTCCCGCCACTGCCACATTCGCTCGATAAACTTATCTCGGCCCAATTTGTGGCGATTGGTTCCCTCTTTAGCTAACTGTTTTTCAACCACGTTTTGAGCGCCGATGCCGGCATGATCAGTGCCCGGCAGCCACAACACTTTGTAGCTTTGCATCCTTTTAGTCCTGACGATGATGTCTTGCAAAGTCAGCTCCAGAGCATGGCCCATGTGGAGCTCTCCGGTGATATTTGGCGGAGCGATCATAGTTGTGAATTTTTTCGCTCGTTGGCCCGGGAGGTTTTCGGGCGTAAAAAAACCGCTCTCTTGCCAGAGCTTATAGATCCTATCTTCAGTTTCTTTGGGATTGTATGCCTTAGGAATCCCTTTTTCCATCTCTTCTGATTTTATCATTTATTCGCGGCATTCGGATACATCCCGTTAGAGAGTGTGTATGAACCAAGCTAATCTTGGGCCAAGACTATACTTTTTGATAACAGACTCTCTAACGGGATACATCCGCGGATTTGCATTATGTCTGATTATTTCCCAGTTAGCATTGGCTTTAACTTCCCGCCAGTCTAAGTTTTTAATTTTTAGTTTTTCGCTTTTAGCTTTCATATATCCGGCCAGGGCGATCATGGCCGCGTTGTCGGTGGTGTATTCCATCGCGGGGACCAAAACCGGCAAGTTAAGCTTTAGGCCTTCGTCTTTTAGCCTTAGTCTTAATAATTTGTTGGCCGAAACCCCGCCCGAGAGCATTATGGATTTAACTTTGAATTCTCTGACCGCCCGAACCGTTTTGGCAATCAAAACATCAACAATCGCCCCTTGGGCTTCGCTGGCAATTTGGCGACGAATTTTCTCAAGCCGGTGATCTTTAGTCAAATCTCTAACCAGGTAGAGGACGGCGGTTTTTAACCCGGCAAATGAGAAATTAAAGTTTCTCGAACCTATCATTGGCCTCGGCAGTTTAATTTCTAACTTTTGATCTGTCATTTTGATTTTTGACATTTGATTTTTGAATTTAGCCGCTTCAGCGGCGATGATCGGTCCGCCGGGATAGCCGAGCCCCAGAATTCTGGCAATCTTGTCAAACGCCTCGCCGGCCGCGTCGTCCAGCGTCTCGCCGATGAGTTGGTATTTACCGTGATTTCTCATCAGTATCAGTTGGGTATGACCCCCGGAAACGATCAGACAGAGAGCGGGAAACAGCTTATAGCTTATAGCTTTTAGCTTATAGCTTTCATTATGAGGAGGTAGCCAGTTGCTATATACATGACCCTCGATGTGATTAACGGAAGTTATTTTTTTACCGTGCTTGTAAGCGAGTGCTTTTGCAAAAGCGGTACCGACCAAAAGTGATGAAATTAAGCCCGGGCCGGCAGTGACGGCGATTAAGTCGATTTCGGCCATCCTAAAATCCCCCAGGCCCAATTTGAGCACTCGCGGTAAGTTAGTGACATGCTCTCTGGCGGCCAGCGACGGCACCACCCCGCCAAATGGCGCATGCTTGGCA
>CAYILQ010000040.1:0-250 GCA_964364345.1 uncultured Candidatus Saccharibacteria bacterium
ATAGCGGATCTCCTTCCCACGCCACCCAAGCGCACAGGGCGGGAAGCGGCTCGTCTTAGCGTCAGCAAAGAAACAAAGCCCGCAAAAATTGATTCCTTAATTGAAAAAATTTTTGCGCGCGCCCATAAAAAATGAAAAGAAATTTTGCGGGCTTTGTGCCCCGCCTCGTGGCGGGGCGAGCCGCTGGGTGGGGTGGGGGGCGGGGCGCGGCCCCAATTTTAAACCGGGCGAAAATTTTTTTTAAAAAATT
>CAYILQ010000040.1:260-5192 GCA_964364345.1 uncultured Candidatus Saccharibacteria bacterium
TTTGGGGCCCCCAAAAAAAAAAAAAAAAAATTTTGGGGGGTTTGGGCCCCCCCGGGGGGGGGGGGCGGCGCGGGGGGGGGGGGTGGCGCGCGGAGCGCGCCACTATTTCTCACCGGTCAGAATTTTTGGTAAAATAAGTTCGGACAAAGGATATAATTTCACCGCCAGTTAGGAAATGATCTGTTTGCGATTGTTATTTTATTTTGCTATTATTATCTCATGACCCAGGAACAAATTTACGCAAAAATTAACGAAGTGGCACAAACCATCGGGAAAAACTTCCAACCGGAAAAAATTATTCTGTTTGGTTCTTATGCGTGGGGCACGCCCGGTCCGGATAGTGACGTGGACCTATTTATTATAAAAAAAACCGACAATACGCGGGAAATGGCCAGAAAAATTAGCCGTTTAATATTCCCTCGCCCCTTTCCTCTCGATGTGATTGTATATAGGCCAGAGCAAATGGAAGAGGCAGAAAAAAAAGATTTTTTTATCAGAGATATTATCCAAAAAGGCCACCTGCTCTATGGTAAATGACAATGATCCAGAAACGAACTACCTAAACTGGCTTGGTAAAGCCGGAGAAGACGAACTTTCAGCTCATGCTATCTTAAAGGGTGGCGGCGCTTTTAGCACTGCCTGCTTTTTATCTCAACAGATGGTAGAGAAATATCTTAAGGGGCTTCTAGTTTTTCGTAACCGCTCGTTTCCTAAGATTCATGACCTTCTTGAATTAGAAACCCTACTGCTTGATATTGAACCCGAGGTAAAAGATTATGAATCGGACCTGGATTTGCTCTCCAATTATTATATTGAAACCCGCTACCCCGGTAATTATCCAGAGTTCACTCTCAAAGAAGCGCTAGAGGCCTTTGATGCCGCAAAAAGAGTCAAGGATTTTGTATTGAGAGTCATGGATAATAAGAAGTGATTGCCCTAAACATTCCAAACTGCCAAAGAACCCCGAAGTTTCTACTACTGAACGAAGTAGAATACAAGCTCGGTGCAGAATTAAAACGAGCGTCGTTTTAATTCTGAATTTGCCGCCCCCGTAAAAATTTACTAAAGTAAATTCACGGGGCAGGCAAAGAAAAACTTGTTCGCCAGCTGGCGAATTGTTAATGTTCGCGGCTTCGTATAATCCTAAACAGCGTGAACCTTTCCTGGTTGAAGGTTTTGAAGCCGAGGGGTTGGAAATTGAATAGCGCGCGCGAATAATTATTTGTGGCTTCGTTTCTCATTCGTGGATTTGTGTTATTTTAACTTGCCGCGGGCGAAGACAAAACCGATGACCTCGCTTGCGCCGGCGGCCTTAAGAGCCCGGGCGCAGTCGTTGAGAGTTGAGCCGGTGGTGGCGATGTCATCTAACAAGAGAACGCGTTTGCCGGAAACGGCCCGCGGTTCTGGGCAAACAAAAATTCCGGAAACGTTTTTGATCCGGGAATCTTTGTCCTTAATATCAGCTTGGGCCCGGCGGCGCCGGTTGCGTCTCAAGATTTCAAAACTCGCCGGCCAGCCAAAATGCCGAGCGATTTTCCGAGCAATGATCTCCGATTGATTGAAACCGCGCCAGTTGAGACGGCGCCGATGGAGGGGGACAGCGGTAATAACGACAGCTTCGGGTTCGAGATTCAAAGTTTCAATCTTGGGTTTGAGATATTTTGCCATCAAGTCGGCTATGTCGTCGGCCGCGTCTTTGACGAAACGATATTTCAGGACTTTCAAAACCCTCTCAACCAGTTTTGATTCATAACCGGCAGTCACCAAAAGACGGTCAAGGTGGTGATCTTTGATGCAAAAGGGACAAATCTTGCCGGCCGCCACCGGCGCCAGGCAAAAAGCGCAGGCAAAACCGGTCTGGAAACTAACTGATCTCCAGCAAGGGCGGCAGAGGTATTTGGGCGAGTCGTCAACCAAAAACTCCAAACAGCCCAAACAGCGGCGCGGGAAAAGAAGATCCAAGGCAAACTTTTTAAGTCCTCCCATGTGTATAAGGCGTGCAAGACTGGCCGCCAATATGTTATAGTTATTGTATCATTCATGGCTTTCTTTGGTATCGCAAAAAAAAGCAAACTGGGCATTGATATCGGCACTTCCGCGGTTAAGCTGGTTGAACTCTCCAAAGACTCGGGTCGGTTTAAGCTTGAGAACTATGGCCTCTTTGAACTTGACTCCGGCGGCGAGCAGGTGTCAGAGCAAGATTTAATCGGGGGAATCCGCGAGACTTTGAAAAAAACCAAGATCAGCGCCCGCGACACTGTGGCCTCAATCCCGTCTTTCAATACTTTTGCCACCATCATCACCTTGCCCTATCTTTCCGAAGCCGACATCGCCAAGACCATTCCCTACGAAGCCCGCAAATACATTCCCTTGCCCCTTAACGAGGTGGTCTTGGATTGGTCCATCATCGGGGTAACCGGTCAAAAAACCGGGCTTGGCAGGGAAGGGATGCTGTCGGCTCGAACCCCCTCCGCCGGATCGCCGCCGCCCGCGGTTGACGTCTATATCGCAGCCGTGCCCAAGGAGGAAACCCAGCGTTATCAGGCGATTATGAAAGAGGCAGGCGTAAATCTCAAGGCCCTGGAACTTGAGAACTCGGCCTTGATCAGGGCCCTGGTTGGCAATGATCTGGCGCCGATGGCGATTATCAACATCGGCGGCCGAAGCAGCACCATTCTGATTGTTGACGGCGGTTTTGAAAGGGTCAGCCACAATTATGAAGTTGGCGGCTTTGAGATAACCCGATCAATCGCTCGGGCTCTCAACATTGGTATCAGGCGAGCCGAGGAGCTTAAACGCAATCTAGGCCTGAAAAATATCGACAGCAATGTAACTACTCAAGCAATGTCTTCTCTTGTTGATTTGATTGTTTTCGAGACCAAGAAAATCATTCACAACTACGAAGATGTAAAGAAAACCAGAGTGACCAAAGTGCTCTTGGTTGGCGGCTTGGCCAATATGCCGATGTTTATGGATTATTTCGGCGGCAAACTCGGTTTGCCAATCTCGGCCGGCAATCCCTTGGCCAGAGTCATTTATCCTCCCCAGCTGGAACCGCTTAAAAATGAAATCAACAATACCTTCAGCGTGGCCTTGGGGTTGGGGATGAGGGAAGTAAGCTAATATCAAAAGGGAACCAGTTATCTGCCGAAATTGTTGCTGCCGAGCTTTAGCCGTCCCCGTGCCGAAATTGAGCTTGCCTTCTGGCACGAAGGGACAAGCGGATTGTGATATTCAGATATCACAATCCGCGACGAGTCAACCTCGGAACAATCTCGGCACTGGGACGCTCTGTGCATAACAATTGACCCAGTTGAGGTAAAATAAACCTAGATGGCTGACAACGGCGGATTGCAGCTTCTACCGGAGATCCGGAGAAAAATAGATATCAGAACGCCAGGACAGAACAAACTCCTGTTTTTCAGTTTGGGATTTTTAGTTTTGCTCTTTGCTCTTTACGGCGGTTTGCTGATTTACAAAAACTCCCTGTCAAATGACCTCGCCGGCGTGGAACAGCAATTGGCGGCCCTGGAGCAGTCCCGGAATAAGTCCGAAGAAATGGAGCTTCTGCGGCTCAAGGACCAGCTGGGGATAATCAAGCCGCTGATTGAATCTCACATAATTTGGTCGGAGGGCCTAACCAGAATTCAAAATCTGGTTAATCCCCAGGTTCAGTTTGATTCGCTTAACGCCAACGTTAGCAAGGGCGAGTACTCGTTCAAGGCCTTGGCGGCAAGTTACGCCGCCATTGCCAAACAAATCGCCGCTTTTTACGGCGACGAGGCCATTACCGATGTCAACCTTGGCAAGATTGCCAACTTGCCGACTGGACGAGTGGAATTCAGCATGCAGCTGAATCTGGACATCAATAAATTTTTGAAGAAAAATTTGCCTAAAGTGAGAGGTGGGAAGTGAGAGGTGGGAAGTGGGAAGGCGAAACTATGATCAGTAGAGATTTCATAGCAGCAGTTATATTCGGTCTAGGTTGTTTTCTGTTTTTTGTCGTTGCCATGCCCCAGTACGACGCCAATGCCAATATCAGGGTACTGGTCAAGGAAAGGCGGGAACTTCTGACCCAGCGAACGGCGATGCGGGATAACGTCAAAGAATTGGTTAGACAATACCAAACCCGCAAAACCGATATTGATAAACTAGCGCTGCTTTTACCGCCGAAGAAACAGATTGATCAGATTATTACCAGCATCCAGACAGCGGCCCAGCAAACCGGCATGCAGTTGAGGGGCATGTCGGTAGGGGGCGCCAGCGATGCCAGCCTAAATTACAAAACCACCTTCATTAAATTGGAATTGGGCGGAAGTTATCCAACCCTGATCAGTTTTCTCAAAGAGATGGAGAAAAATCTGCGCCTCTTTGACGTTCTTGAAATCAATGCCGGCCAAGACCCGAACGCCAAGACTCCCGGCCTGTTAAGTTTTGAAGTCAAAATAAACGCCTATAATGTTAAATAATCCAATCGGATCAAAACCAAAACGCGACAGCCGCGGTCTAATCATCCAGATAGGCCTGATTGCGATCGGTTTGGCCGCCGGCTACTTCTATTATACCGGCTACATCAAAGGGGACCTTGAACCGATTGTGGTTACCGATATCAAAGCTAACGATAATTTGAGCAAATTTAAGGAGATTAAATCGCTTGATTTTGACCTCTTTGCCGAGCAGGGATTCCGAGTCTTGAAAATCATCGGCGAAGCCCCGATTCTGCCCGGCGCCACCGGCCGAGGCGATATTTTCGCGCCGTTCTGACGGAACGAAGAATCCTCGCTGACCAGGTGAAGGTTCCAACGAAGTTGGAATCGCCTCAGGGATTCAATCTTACCGGTAGGTATTACATGAGGCATTACATGGCGCCCATGTAAACAGTGTTTACATGGGCGCCATGTAAGTGACATGTAAGTGATGTAAGTGGTGATA
>CAYILQ010000041.1:0-4861 GCA_964364345.1 uncultured Candidatus Saccharibacteria bacterium
AAGTGATTAAGGAAAACCGTTACAAAAGAAAACCAGTTTACTGCCGACATTGCTCGCCCCCGTGCCGACATTGATTCCGGCCTTTGGCACGAAGGGACGGGGACCGTGCCAAAGGCGATGGGCTCAACGCGAGGGCAATGTCGGCACCGGGAAAGGTTTAAGCGTTAAACTAACACAATCAATTATTCTGCCGACGTTGCTCTGCCGAGTTTTTACCGCCGTCAGTCAAGAAAAGTGATTAGGGACCATGCCAAAGGCGGAGAGGCCAGAAGGCAGGGCAATCTCGGCACCGGGACGGCTACTTTACGCTTAAAATGCTCTTGATCAGGGAGACAAAGCCCGTGCCGATAAGAATTACGGCTAGACCGAGGACGGCGTATTTGAGGGCGGTCAGACCCCTGCCGTATTGAGTTGGGTTGCCGCCCGAAGTCAGCATCAAAAACCCGGCGTAAATTATTATTATCACCGCCACCGGGATGCCGAGGTTAAAGATAAACTGGCCGATCAGTTTAAGCAAATCGGGGATGTTCTTGATGTCCCCTTTCAAAGGATTTTCTAATCCGAAGATGACTTTCAGGGGTTGGGATCCCGGGCCGGATGGAGCGGCCGCCGCCCTTGAAACGTCAACCGGGGCCGCGACGGTGTCACCCGCCGGACCGACTACAACCACTACCGCCGGACTGGTCGCGGCCGGAGCGCCGCCGCCGACTTGGGCCAGGAAATTTTTGGTTAAGGCAATCGGATCCCAACTATCTTGGGAACTGTAAAACTCGGAAACCTCTATTGCTATCGTTATCTCGTTGGGTTCTATCGCGACATCCAAAATTCTCGCCGAGCCGCCGACAATTTCCACTTGAGAACCCTCGAAGTTCTCGCCGCTGATGACAACCGTCGCTTGATTGGCTTCATCCAAAGGCGAAACTTGGACATCGTCAATGACCGGAGCGTTGGCGCTTAAATATGTCAGACCCAAAACTGTATTGGCTCTGCCGGCCTCATTAACCACGGCGACAATTACTGAATCGCCGGACACTTCTGGGTCAACGGCCAAAATAGCCCGCAAGTTGGTGCCGCTCTCGTTGACGGTAACATCAATGATAGTAATGCCCGAATCGCCGACTTGCAGCGCGCTGTCTTGAAAACCAAAGCCCTGAATTAATATTGTGTTCTCGGCACCGATATTAATTGACGAGGGCGTGACCGAATTAATGGTCGGCGGCTCAACGGCGACCGTCCCGCCCCCACCGCTTGGGGTTGGAGTGGGAAGAACTTGGCCGGCAGTTACTGTAAACGTTGGCCCCCAGATAGTAAACTTCCCGTCGGGTTTAACCGTGACCGGGCCGGTTTTGGCGCCCGGCGGGACTTTCATTCTTATCTGGGTGCCGGTTTTATAGGGGAAACCGCTGTCCTCGTTGATTAAAGTTTCATATTTAAAATCAACGTAATACCTATCATCAGCCGGTACCCCACCAAAGGCTATCGCGCTATTGAAAACAATGCCGCGATAATAATTGAAACCCAGGCCAAAACCAGTGCCATTGATGGTTACCACCGTGCCCGGCGGCCCAGCTGTTGGAGAAATAGAGGTTATCACGCCTGGTGAATTTCGGCACGCTGGATCGTTTTCCGGCGTGCCCTGACCGCCGGTGTAATTGAGGGTTATGGGGTTGCTGTAACCCCATTCGTTGGCCAGCGTCAGCGTGTACGACCCGGCAGTCAGAGGAGGATATTCCCATAGACGCGAAGAGGTTAGGCTAGGATCAACCATTTGATCCGGCGGCATATCAAACTTAATCGCGTTCGGGCCGCAATAATGGACCCGATCTTCCCACCACTTGCCAACCGAGTTTATGACGCGGCTTTCCTGATAGCCGCCAGGGGTATTTGCCGGCTGTAGGTTGAAATGTAAGACGTTAACATTATCCGCTGTCGCGGCGTTCCAGACGTCAAAATTGGCGCCAGTTATGGTAGCCGTTTCCTCGGCTGCCAAAGAGGTCTTGTTAATCGAGGTGAGCCGTGGCGGCTGACCCATGGCAAACAGCTTGGTCCGGGTGTTATAAGTAGTCTGGGCCACCACCTCTCCTTGACCAGTCCCAGATACCACTAATTTGATATCAATCTTTCTCAAGTAAACTGGCCCCGGAGTAAAAGGGTTCAAGTATAAACTGTTTTCTTCGGCTGAAGTGCAGGAGCCGGCAAAAGTCGGTCCATAGCAAGGCTTTTCTCTAATATTCCGGGTAAATACCCCTAGTGTTAAAGGCGCCTCGGTTCCGCCTCCGAAGGGATAGGCAAATAATCCGACTGGATATTGGGCTAAGTATTGGCCATCGGATTTTTCCAGGTCAACAGCGAACCGCATTTCGACGGGTACGAGTTTGCCGTCTTTTATGTAAGTAAAGGGGTAGCTTGGGAAAGGATTGCCTTGAGTGTCATAGAGCGAGAAGTAAACTTCTCTGGCTCCCAAGCGGTTGATATCGTATTTTATTTCTTTATAACCGAATTCCTTGACGGTGGCGCTAACCGAACCGATCTCCGGCAATGGCGGTGTCAACTCTGAATCGGCTAACAGCCGATTGGGGGCTAAAATTAACCCAACTAGCAAAAAAGCCCAGACCGGACCAAGTATGGTCAGAGAATAAAATTGTTTCCTCACCATTCTTAAATTATACACCAGATTTACTTCTTCCTTGAGAGGACTTTTTTCACCGCCTCTTTAATTGCTCTCTTCCCCATTCCAAAAGCTTCAATCAACTCATCGGGATTACCCGATTCGCCAAAGCGATCCTGGACGCCAATGAATTCCTGGGGCACGGGGTGGTTGCGGGACAGAACTTCAGCAATAGCTGAACCCAAGCCGCCGCTGACTTGGTGCTCTTCCACGCTCACCACGGCGCCGGTTTTTTTAGCCGAGCTGACAATAGCTTCTGTGTCTAACGGCTTGACCGTATGAGAATTGATTACCTCGCAGTCAATCCCCTCGCCAGCCAATTCTTCGGCGGCGACCAAAACATTGTAAAGCAGCATGCCGCAGCCGATTATGGAAACATCCTTGCCTTCCCGGAATATCTCGGCCCGGCCGATTTCAAAAGGCGTTTCAAGAGTGGTGAATACCGGCGATTTCTCGCGGCCGAAACGAATATATGTCGGCTTGCTCCGCCAGCTGGTGGATAAAGCCGCGGCCGCGGTGGCTTTTTTGGCTTCAATGGCGTCGCAAGGCACCAAAACTACCATCCGCGGCAAGACCCGCATCAGGGCGATATCTTCCAGCGCTTGGTGAGTAGCCCCATCGGGTCCGACAGAAATACCCGCGTGGGCTCCGCCGATTTTGACCGGCACGTTGTTTATGCAAATAGTTGTTCTAATCTGCTCGTTGTTGCGGCCCGGAGAAAAAACGGCATAGGAAGAAATGAACGGGATCTTGCCGTAATTGGCCATGCCCGCAGCCAGGGTGGCCATGTTTTGCTCGGCCACTCCGACTTCAACGAAACGATCGGGAAATTTTTCGGCAAACCATTGCGAGCGAGTGGATTCGGTCAGATCGGCGCAAAGCACCACCACTCTCTCGTCTTTTTCTCCGGCCTCAACCAAACCCAAACCATAGCCGTCACGAGTGGGCTTCATTTCTAGCTTGCTTTTATCAAGCAAGTTTGGAACTAGTTTGGCTTGAGGATTGGTCATTGCGGTTTTATTCCTTGGGGGGGCCACCCAGACTTTGCCAAATGGCAATCAGGAGCAATCCCGTCCCAGCCCAAAAAAGGTCCTTGTGGTCCAGTCTGACCCAAAGCTGATCTTGATAGAAATTAACCAGGGCCAAAACATACAAAACAATTCCAACCCAACCGGCAAGATTACTTTTCGAATTGACCATAACTCACACCTCCTTTCTTATTTCCATTAGATTTCCTCATTCATGTTCAGATTGGATCTTACCCCGCAAAGTACGCAAGTCATTCAAAAAATGCTTGGCTTGTTCTTGAGCCGGGATTTTATCGGTGGGGCCGGCGCCGGGCGGGATGCCGTGCCATTTGTAGTCAAACTCAATTTCGGGAATACCCTTGCCGGGGATGGTGTGGGCGATAATCACGGTTGGTTTTTCGTATATCGTTTTGGCTTCTTCCACGGCATCAACAATAGCTTCGATATTGTGGCCGTCAATTTCAAGGACGCGCCAGTTGAAGGCCTCGTATTTGGCCCGCAGATTTTCCAGAGGCATGACATCTTCGGTCATGCCGTCAATTTGGATATTATTGCGGTCAATCAGGCCAGTGAGATTATTGAGCTTGTACTTTCCAGCAAACATTGCCGATTCCCAAGTATTGCCGGCATCATGCTCGCCATCGGACATAAAGCAATAGGTGCGGAACTTCCTGCCGTCCATCCGAGCGGCATAGGCATAGCCGGCCGCTTGACCCAAGCCCGAACCCAGCGGGCCCGAAGTTGTTTCAATCCCCGGCAATTTTTCTCTTTCCGGATGTCCCTGCAAACGAGAGCCGAGTTTTCTCAAAGTCAGGGTTTCTTCTATCGGGAAATATCCGGCGTGAGCCATGGCGGCGTAACGCACCGGTGTGATGTGGCCGTTAGACAAAATCAGCCTGTCCCTTTCCGGCCATTCCGGGTTTCCGGGGTTGTGATTAAGAATGTGGAAATAGAAAGCCGTGAAAATATCGGCCATACCCAAGGGACCGGCGGTATGGCCCGAGCCGGCGGCTAGGAGCATTTCAATCACAGTTTGGCGAATTTGATTCGCTTTCAGCTCAAGCTCTTTTATTTTTTCTTCGTGTAGGTAATGTGACATTGAGATGGTTTCAAAACCCCTTTCTGCTGCAATTCCTGATTTTTGACTGCGACGGCGTCAGATTTC
>CAYILQ010000042.1:0-4716 GCA_964364345.1 uncultured Candidatus Saccharibacteria bacterium
CGGCCGTAAGAGTGGTCTTACCGTGGTCAACGTGACCAATTGTGCCGACGTTTAAGTGCGGCTTGGAACGATCAAACTTTTCAGCCATTTGACTGTTTTGAAACCACCTCCCGCCCACCGCAACTGCAAAGGAAACAAAACCCCTGCCGCTTCCGGTATTACGAAAGATGACACATTACACCTAATAATTATAGGCGACAGAAACAGTATAGGTCAAAGCGAAGCGCGGGTCAACCCCAAACAAAAAACCAGCATTTCTACTATTATTGGAAAAAAGATGGAATTTTCTTTTACTAAACGCGGTTGACCCCGACCCGCGATACTCTGCCTAAAACCATTGGCAAAGAACGGATTTCTCTTCGCAAAGGGTCAAGCATTAGCCCCAGCGCTTCCAGACTCACCGCTCCCAGAAGTTGGCTGTCACCTATTTCCCCAAAGATGACAGGAGAAGCCCCCCGTTTTCCTTTATAGTCAAATATCGCATCTCCTCTTTCCCGTTCAATGAATTCTCCATTGGCAAGCGTAAATGTCTCTTTCGAATGAGACCGAATGCCGATCTTTCGCAAAATTTCTTGGGGCACTACTGAATAAACCGCTCCCGAATCAACCAAAAAGTTAACCACGGCCGACTTTTTTGGGTTTGCGGGGTTGAAAATTTTTACTTTGACAAAGGTTAAAGCCATTACTTTAAACAACAGTTTATTCTTCCTCCTCGGCTAGGCCCGGCAAAGGTTGGGAGTCGCTCGCCTGGGCTAATTCAGCTTCTTCTTTTTGCCTGATCTCTTCTTTCAAGGCCAGGATTTCTTTATTTAACTTCTCAACGGTCTCCTCTTCTTCCGGCGTCAAGCGATTCGGATTCGGGTTCGCTCGCCGCTCGCCTTGACCGCCGCCAGTCAATTTCTGGTATTGGTCATAAGCCAAGACCACGAATTCCGGCGAATTGCCGTTCATTACCAAAATCCCGCCCAGTTTCTTAGCTAATTGTTTCAGTTCCGAGAAATCCATCGCCCCAGTGCCGAAGTTGCCCTGCCTTCTGGCCTCTCCGCCTTTGGCATGGTCCCTTAATCACTTTTCTTGGCAGACGGCGGTAAAAACTCGGCAGAGCAATGTCGGCAGATAAATTGATTTACTTCATATCTTGCCTAGTAATTCCTCAATCTCTTTTTCCAATTGTTCTGGTTTAATTTCTTCTTTAGGTTTGGCGGTCTCACGGCCTACGGCAGTCGGTTCGTGAGTCTTCATTCGGGGTCGCGGCCGCTCCATACCCAGAGTTCGAAGTTCTTTTTCATCTCCGGGTTTTTTGAGAAGCAGATAGCGCAAAACTTGATTTTGAAGTTTCATCTGGGAATTAATTTTTTCGGTGGCTTCGGGGAGGGCGCTGAAATCCAGGACTCCGAAATACGAATAGTTCTTTTTGCGAATTGGGTAGGAGAGCGGTCTTTTCTTGGGCTCTCGGGAAATCAAAACCGCTGCCCCGTTCTCGGTAAGCACCTTTTCTAATTCTTGAACCTGGTTTTTCACCTCACCCTCTTCAATTTCGGGATTGAGATGATAAGCCAGCTCGTAATTGTTTGCGGCTATGCTCTCAAGCTCCATAGGTGACAACCGTCAGCGTAGCAAGGACATTGTCTTAAGTCAATGCGGCCCTTGAACTAAATCATTACTTCTGCTATAAGAGAGATAAGCGTAGCATAACCAATTTATCTGCCGATATTGCTCGCCCCCGTGCCGAAGTTGAACTTGCCTTCTGGCACGAAGGGACGGGAGGACAAGCTGGGACGCGCCAAAGGCGGAGAGGCCAGAAGGCAGGGCAACTTCGGCACTGGGAAAGGTTTAACCGTTAAACTAATACAATCAATTTATCTGCCGAAATTGCTCTGCCGAGCTTTGGCAACTGTTGGCCAAGAAAAGTGATTAAGGGACCATGCCAAAGGCGGAGAGGCCAGAAGGCAGGGCAACTTCGGCACTGGGGCGATGAATCTAAACAAAGCATTTTTAATCGGGAGGTTAGCGGCGGATCCGGAGTCGCGGACCACGCCCAACGGCCAGCTAGTGGTGAATTTAAGAGTGGCCACCAACCGAGTTTGGAACAACCGCAATACCAAGGAAAGGCAGGAGCAGACCGAGTTCCACACGGTCATCGCTTGGGGTCGTCTGGCCGAGATTGCCCAGATGTACTTGCGCAAGGGCCAAATGGCCTTTTTTGAGGGCCGGCTTCAGACCAGATCCTGGCAGGGCGCCGATGGCGTCAAAAGATACCGCACCGAGATCGTGGCCGAAAACCTCCAGTTAGGACCCAAAGCCTTTGGCGCTGCCGGGGCAACCCCACCAGCGGCAGGTCCGCCTGCCGGACAGGCGGGCCTAACCCCAACCGGTACAGCTAAACCGGCCGAGCCCAAAGAAACTGAAGAGATCCCCATCATCGAAGAAGGGTCTCCGATTTCCAACCCAATAATTTCCGACGACGAAGTTGAGGAATCGGAAATAGATTTGAAGGAAATACCTTTCTAACGAAATTGCCAACAGCTAACCGTTAACAACCAACAAAAGAGTTAGAGATGGTTCCAAAACCCCTTTCTGCTGCAATTCCTGATTTTTGACTGCGACGGCGTCAGATTTCACCAAAAGATCCTCAATGTAGCTACTGCTACACTTCCGGTCTTTTGGTTCATCTTCCTTGTCTCGTTCAAAAATCAGGAATATCGCTACGAAAGGGGTTTTGGAACCATCTCTTAGAAGTTGGTAGTTAGAAGTTAGTTGTTGCGTAAGCATGGTTTGCCTCGCCTGTCAGGAAAAAATAAATCACGTTGACTACAAACAGGCCGAGATCCTGCGCAAGTTTGTGTCCAGCCAATTCAAAATCTCCTCCTCGGTCCGCACCGGCTTCTGCAATCGGCACCAACGGATGCTGGCCAACGCCGTCAAGCTCGCCCGTTATATGGCTTTGATGCCCTATACTAAGGCTCAGACCAGAAGGAAGTAGGTCTTCAAATTTAAGGTCTTTGAAAAGGAGGCAACTCGATGCTTATGTTTAATAAAGTCATCTTGTGGCGCTTGTCACCCCAGCAAAGGAAACTTTTTGAGGAACTGATTATGGCGGTAGCGGTTTGTGAAGTTCAAGAGAAAGCTTATCAGGAAGAGCGAGGGCCCTGCCGCGGCGATTGCTCGATTGACAACCAATGCGATGCCGGGGCTACAGATAAACTTCCTGACGCGATCTATGTTCAGGAAGAAAAAATACAAGCCCTGGTTGCCCAGTGTCGCCGGGCTAAAATCCCCGAGTGGCGCATTAGTCTGATAGTCTAACTCCCATTAAGGGAGATTTTTTACGACCGCTTAACCTTGACAGAAGACAAAAATAAAGTAAACTAGGAATGACCTTTCAAAACCGAATATTCACCACCAGGAGGTCCCTCAATGGCACCGAATATAGTGATTTTGGTCGTTATTGCCTGTCACTTTCGCAAAAAAGACGAGCTTTGCGAAACGACAATCAAGAGACTAGATGAAGCTATCAAACAATACCATTTAAGGTTTCCGAGGATACCCTCCGGACCCATGCCCCTAATGTATTTTCTGGTAACCGGTCATTGTCCTTACGAAAAGAGTTCCAAGAAACTTGATGAATTAATGAAAGAATATCTTGCATTAAGAAAAGGCATCAATGCCGCCAGGATTATAACTTCCACTGGCTTCGGCATCGCAAGCGAGGCCAAAACAGTGAGCGAACAAATTGCCAGAACGATACCCGGCCAAAAGGAAGTAATTATTGTCAGTTCCCAATGGTACTTCTGGGCAGCCAGATCATTCTGGCGCAAGTACACCCGACGTGATAACCTTGCCGCCAGTATCGTCCCCCTGCGGAACACCGGCGGTTGGCGGACGGTGGTAATGTATTTTGCCTACGCCGTCATCGTCAGAATATTTTTCGCCGTTGGTTTGAGCGGCGTGATTGAAAAGATGATGAACAAGCTCCAGGCCGGCCGTTCTGAAGGCTTCCAATTCAACGGCTGCGCTTAACACCGCCCGAGATTAATCTCGGGTTTTTGATTTTGTTTTCGATCTAACCAGCCCCTGCGGAATATCCCAGCATATGCTGGGATATTCCGCAGGGGCCGAAACTTAAGATTGTTGTTTCAAATTAAACTTCCCCCGCCACTCCAGTTCATCCTCCACGTTTGACGCTTCAAGACACGAAACGTGTTTTTCAATATTGTAGAATTTCCTCAAAATCATCATCTCTTTATAACATTCATAAGGATAAGCCCAAACACTTTTTTGCACCATGATAAACCCTAACTCTTTAAGTTTCTCTGTGAAAGCTAAACGATTTCTGCTTTTTGTATTGGGCACGTCAAAGATGACTAACCGCCATTTGCCGTCCCACGAATCTTGCTTTTTCAATTTCATCGAATCAATGTCCAATTCTTTGATGACATCTTCTCCCTTGTGGGTGATTTTTACTTTAATGCCTTGGCTATTGCGATCCAAAATTTTAACATAGCCCCGGCGATCCAAATAACGCAGCGATTCATAAAACTTACGCCATGCTTTCTTATCATTGTGCCGTTTGATGCCTCTGATCATATTCAACCCAAAAAACGGATTAGAAGCAGCCAGTAAAACTAAACCGGTGTAACCAATTCCCCTTAATATCTTGAGCGCAAGTGAATCCCTTCGCTTTTTTATCATCTCTTTATCGCCTTCTGGGTGCGG
>CAYILQ010000043.1:0-4713 GCA_964364345.1 uncultured Candidatus Saccharibacteria bacterium
GCAGACGAAGTTGCCGCGAGACCATTGGGCCTCCAGCATTTGCCTGAAGTTTCGACCATTCATGTCGCTATCCTCCTGTCCTTTTTGGTTGTTGGGAATGTACAGTTTAAGCCCGACAATCGGGCTTAATACCAAAATCACATTAACTCAAATGTCAAAAATAATCAAGTCAAAACGAAAAAAGAAACTCGCAGAGTTTCTTTCCACAAAAAACGAAATCGCCAACTGATTTTTTCGCCCAAAATTCAATACGAATTGGCCGCCGAGCGAAGCGAGGCGGCTTCCAACGACTTGAGCTTTTCTAAAATGTGGACCTGATCGGGTTCGAACCGACGACCTCGTCGATGCCATCGACGCGCTCTAACCAGCTGAGCTACAGGCCCCTAGGCTGCTTGTTGGGCTGCCCACTTTTTGTAAATTTGTTTTCCGTTTTCATCGGCCCATTCCAGAAATATCAGTGCCTTCCCAGTCTTTTTGATCTTCCCACTTCCTCTCTATTCCACTGGGCGATAAGACGCCGCAATTCCGGCAAAGAAATTTCAAGCCCGTCTAGGCCTTCTATTATCTTGGTGGGTTGAGCTATCTCGGGTTGAGTTTCAATTGTTTCAACAGCCATGGCTAAATTGAAAAATATCATAACCCCGGTCAGGTTACAAATCGCTAAAAAGTCCTTGCTCTTTTTTCCAAAAGTCCGTCAGGCCGGTTGTTCTATCATTATCCTTGCGGCCCAGTTGCTTGATTTTTTTGATGTCAGCTACCCACTCATTGCCGTCCCAGTATTCTATATTTTTGAAAGCGGTTTTGTACAGCGCTTTTTGGCCATAAACGGTGCCGATATAGAAATGTTTGGCCCCGCGGGTCCTGGCCTGGCGGGCGCTGTCCAACATTAACCACATGCCCAGCGATTGGTGAGCCAACGCTAAATCGTAGAAGGAAAACCAAAAATGAGTCATTTTGCCGTCGGTAACTTCAAAAACATGAGCGACTAACTTATCCTTGTCCCGATAGGAAACAATCTGGCTGATCAGTCCGGAATTTAAAATTGTCCGCAAACGTTCAAGCGGCATCACCTCCGGCCCGTGGCGTTTGGCGAAATATTCGGCGCAGAAAGAAATAAATGTTTTATCCCGGGCGTCAAATTTATCAATGGGGGCGGAGCTTCTTTCAAAATGATCGTCAAACTTCTTGGCCACTCGCCGATTTTCGCTGGATAGGGCGAATGAATCAAGCGGGACTCTGGCGCTTCGGGCCATGTAAAAAGTATCTTTCACGTCGCGGCTTCCCGAATAGGGCAAATAGCCCAGATTGTAAATGTCGGAGAGTTTGTCGCCCTTCTGGCGCCGGCAATAGTTGGCATAGCCAAAAGTATAGGTATTGTAATTGTGGCCGAGCTCGCTTGAAAATTTCTTCATCCCGTTAGAAGTTCCCGTTATAGATAGTATGTGCTTTATTATCCAAGCTACTTCTAACGGGATTCATCGTTGGTTTGGGAATTTTTGTTCCAGTAAGTTTACAGCCCCCTCAATTATACCGTCAAAACCGCCGGAGGAAAGAATCAAGACCGCGCAATTCTCGTCGAGCGATTGGTCAAGAAATTCCAAACCAATTGCCGCCGACTCAAAACCCGCTGCGTCGATATTCGCGCCGCGAACCCGTTCGACGATTTCGTCTAAACTCAACTGTTTCTGGTCGGTTGAGTTTTCCGGCGGTTTGTATATTAGGACTTTGTCGGTTCCAGCAAAAACATCGTCGTACCAGGGCAAAGACTGGCGATCGCGCCAGCTGAAAGCGTGGGGTTCAAAGAGAACCATCAACTTGCGATTGGGGTAATGAGTCCTGATGGCGCTTATGGCCGCTCTGGCTTTGTCGCCCGAAGAACCGAAGCCTTCATAGACGGGGATTCGCGTCTTTTCTGATTTTTTATCCAGTCTTCGTTGAATCGGTTGGAACCCGGCCACGGCTTGGGCGAACTGTTCCGGCGTAACCAGATTAAGAGTAAACAAAAGCGCCGCCGCCCCCAAAATATTTTCCATATTATGAGTTCCCAGGAGTTCGGTCTCAATTCGGACTATTTTTTTGTTCTGGTTAGCGATGTCAAATGACGAAATCTCGCTGTAGGCCGGATTTTCAATATGCCAGCCCGCTTTTTCGTTTAAGCCGTATAACGTCGCTTCACGGTTCAGGTCGGCTAGCGTTTCTCTCACGCCATCGCCGTCGGCGCAAGCCGCAATAATACTTGAGGCGGGCAGTAGATTGATTAGTTTTTTGAACGGGGCGCGATAATCGGCGACTGTCTTAAAAACATTCAGGTGGTCGTGGGCCAGTGAGGTCAAGAGAACGTGGGCCGGGCGATAGTGGAGAAATTTAGAACGAGCATCCCAGTTTGAAGCAGGGTATTCGTCTCCTTCCAAAACAAAAAGATTTCCCCGGCCTACGTTTGAACTTTTACCCGGAGTGGCCGGAATGGCGCCAATGAAATAGCTCGGATTTTTGCCGGCCCGTTTCAGGCACCAAGCCAAAAGCGCGGCGCAGGTTGATTTTCCGTGACTGCCGGCCACTACTATATTTTCTTTGTCTTTGCTTAATTCACCCAGCACTTCGGCAAAAGATTTAATGGGTAAGCCAGTCTCAAACGCCGCCCGAACCTCTTCATTTTCATGGGGCGTGAGTTTGGCGTGTTTGCCGATCACGAACATCTCCGCACCGGCGGGTATATTTTCCCGGCGATAACCCTTGAAAAATCTAATGCCGGAATTTTCAAGATAAGTTGAAACCGGGGGGTAGAAACTTCCGTCAGATCCGGTTACTTCCCAGCCTAAATCTTTCAGCATCATTGCCACCGCGCTCATGCCCGCCCCGCAAATTCCTATAAAGTGAATTTTCTTCATTTAACAGTTTAATTGAAAAATGTCATAAAAGTGTTAAAATGACAATGGGAAGCCCTCGTAGTTCAATGGATAGAACTGCGGATTCCTAATCTGCCAATCCAGGTCCGACTCCTGGCGGGGGCGCAAGTCATATGAAGATACCTGAAGAGATTTTGGGGATAATCCAAAAACTCAATCAAGCTGGATTTGAAGCCTATATCATCGGCGGCTGCGTCCGGGATTTAGTAATGGGCCAAAAGCCTAAAGACTGGGATATCACCACCAACGCCAAACCCGAAGAAATCCAGAAAATTTTCCCCGATAGTTTTTATGAAAACAAATTCGGCACGGTTGGAGTAAAAGTGGGGAATAACGAAAACCCTCCGAATGCCGAAATTGCGGAGCCCATCCGAGTGATAGAAGTCACCACTTACCGCATAGAATCAAAGTATACCGACAAACGCCATCCCGACCAGATTAAATTCGCCGACACATTGGCGGAGGATCTCAAGAGACGCGACTTCACCGTTAACGCGATGGCCATGGACGCCGACGGCAAGATAACCGACCTCTTCGGCGGGCGGGAAGACGTAAAAAACAAAATTATCCGGGCGGTGGGCGATCCGGCCGAGCGTTTCAACGAAGACGCGTTGCGGATGTTGCGGGCCGTGAGGCTGGCGGTCGGATTGGGTTTTACGATTGGAACTGACACCCTTTCCGCTATAAAAGCCAAACATGAATTATTGAAAATGATATCTAAAGAGAGAATCAGAGATGAGTTTGTAAAAATTATCAGTTCTGATTCGGCTGATTCGGGGGTGGAATTATTGCGCCAAACCGAATTGATAAAGCACGTGGTTCCGGAACTGCTTGAAGGCGTGGGCGTTGGGCAGAACCTTCATCATATTTACACGGTTTGGGAACATAACCTGCGAGCACTTAAGTATACTTGCGAAAAGAAATATCCTTTTGCCGTCCGGCTGGCTTCGCTCTTGCATGATGTCGGCAAACCCCGTTCCAAGAGAGGCGAGGGCCGGAATTCAACTTTTTACGGCCACGAGGTGGTTGGGGCCAGAATGACGGCCCAGATCATGGATCGGCTTAAATTTCCCAAAGATGTCAGCGAAAAAATTATCAAGCTGGTTCGCCATCACCTTTTCTACTACAATGTCGGCGAAGTGACCGAAAGTTCGGTCCGCCGACTGGTGGCCAACATCGGCAAAGAAAATGTTGAGGATTTGTTAAAGGTTCGAGAGGCTGACCGGATTGGTTCGGGCGTGCCTAAAGCGATTCCCTACAAACTGCGCCATCTGAAGTTTATGATTGGCAAAGTCGCCCGCGATCCGATTTCGCCCAAGATGTTGAAATTGAACGGCGACGATATCATGGGATTGTTGACTATTGAACCCGGACCAAAAGTGGGCATGATTATTAACGCTTTAATGAATGAGGTCCTGGATGACCCAGCTAGAAATGATCGGGAGTATCTAAAAGAACGAGCTGTTGAGCTCAACGTTATGTCGCAGAATAAGCTGACCAAGCTCGCCCAAGCCGGCAAGGAAAAAATCAGCGGCGAAGAAGAAAAGGAAATCGAAAAAATCAAAGAGAAATATTACGTTCAATAAATCGGGGATTAGTGTAGCGGCAACACGCATCGTTCGGGACGATGAGACGGTGGGTCCAACTCCCACATCCCCGACGTTAATGGTTAATTTTGTCAAGGGCCCGTAGTTCAGTTGGTAGAACACCCGATTCGCATTCGGGAGGTCACCGGTTCGAAGCCGGTCGGGTCCACCCCGTTAAAGATTCCCGTTTCAGATAGCTTGATCTTTTGATTTCAAGCTAT
>CAYILQ010000044.1:0-4338 GCA_964364345.1 uncultured Candidatus Saccharibacteria bacterium
TAAAAACATTACTTTTTGTTTGATTTTTTGATAGAGTGGAATTAGGATTTTCATTGTAGACAAGACTCGGCCCAGCGCCTTGTGAGGATTCCAAGACAGTGGATTGCATGGTTTGTGAGCAGTATAATACTGGCCGGTAGGCCACTGCGAACAAAATCCACTGGCTTGAAATAGCGGAGTGAGTCGCTGGACGAACGAAGCGTCCGAACAAGGCACTGGGCCGAGTCTAATTCTGGAGCCTGGTTTCGTGAGAAGAGGTGGGCTGGGCTAAGATGTAACTGGATTTTTGGCGGATTTTGGTGTATGGTTTTCTTATGAACCATCGGCTTGTTTCGCTGATTGTGGTGGTCGGCGCCGTATTTTTGGCGTTTTTTGTTTATCCCCAGGCCTGGGACCGACTGGCGGGCATTGTCGGCGGGCCGCATTTTTTTAAGGCGCCGCCGTTTCGGTTAGGTCTCGATCTTCTGGGTGGTACTCATTTAGTGTACCAAGCTGACCTCGCCAAGCTTGAGGGCCAAAGCCCAAGCGATGCCATGGCCGGTGTGCGTGACGTTATCGAACGGCGGGTCAATCTTTTTGGTGTCGCCGAACCGTTAGTCCAGATCGAAGGGCGAGACCGACTGGTGGTGGAGCTGGCCGGGGTCAAGGACGTCAATCAAGCCATTGAGCTGATCGGATTGACGCCGTTTTTGGAGTTTAGGGAAGAAAGTCCCGCAAGTCCTAATGGGACCGTGCCAAAGGCGGAGCGTCCCCGTGCCGAAGTTGAGCTTGCCTTTGGCACGAAGGGACGGAAGGACAGGAGAGACGAGCTGCCAGAAGACAAGTTCAACATCGGCAGCGGGACGGGCAATATCGGCACGGGGACGTTTAAGCCCACCGGCCTGACCGGCAAACACCTCAAACGTTCTCAAGTGATTTTTGACCCCAATACTTATCAGCCCGAGGTGGCGCTTCAGCTTGATGACGAAGGAACAAAACTTTTCGCCGGCATCACCAAAAAAAATCTAGGCAAAGTGGTGGCGATCTATCTTGACGGCCAGCCGATCAGCGCCCCGGTGGTCCAAAGCGAAATCCCTAACGGTCAGGCAATTATCACCGGTAATTTCGACATCAAAGAAGCCAAAGATTTGGTCAATCGCCTCAATGCCGGCGCCTTGCCGGTGCCGGTAACTTTGGTCTCTCAACAAACCATCGGCGCTTCTTTGGGGCAGGATTCACTCCAAAAATCTTTGCGGGCCGGATTGTACGGCTTGCTTTCGGTATCAATTTTTATGATCCTTTATTATCGTTTGCCCGGACTGGTCGCGGTTTTTGCCTTGATGGTCTATGTGGCGATTGTCCTTACGATTTATAAATTATTCCCGGTGACTCTGACTTTGGCCGGCATCGCCGGTTTTATTTTATCCCTGGGCATGGCCGTGGATGCCAATATTTTGATTTTCGCCCGGATGCGCGAGGAGTTAAAACTGGGCAAGCCCTTGGGCCAGGCCTTGAGAGAGGGGTTCCGCCGAGCTTGGCTCTCAATCCGCGACAGCCACGTTACCACTTTGCTCGGGTCAATGGTGCTTTACATTTTCACGACCTCATTTGTCAAAGGATTCGCCTTGACCCTGGGCATCGGTGTCCTGACCAGTCTATTTACAGCTATTGTTGTGACCCGGTCTTTTTTGGATGTGTTTGTCGGCCAGTGGTTTGAAAAGAGAAAGTGGTTATTTTAATGTATAGCGTTTATAAAATCATGTTCTTCCTCTCCCTGGCCCTGACAATAGCGGCCGCTGTTGCCGTGGCGATTTTCGGTTTGCGCTTGGGAGTGGATTTTAAGGGGGGATCGGTGCTGGAGCTGTCGTTTGCCGAAGATCGGCCGGCGGCGGGGGATTTGGTAAAATTTATTGACGGTCTGGCCGGGGTAAATAATCCCGCCGCCAGCCCGGCGGGCGACAAAAGCGTAATCGTGCGGCTCAACGAGGTGGACGAACCGACCCATCAAAAGATTCTGGAGGCGGTCTCGCAAAAGTACGGCCGGGTGACCGAAAACCGTTTTGATTCCGTCGGGCCCACTGTCGGCGACGAATTAAAACGCAAAAGCCTAACCGCCATCGTCGTCCTCTTGTTCGCCATCGCCGCCTATATCGCTTTTGTCTTCCGCAAGCTAGCCAAAGTTTTATCACCCTGGGCAATGAGCTTGGCCACCGTGGCCGCTTTGCTCCATGACATCATCATTCCAATTGGCGTTTTCGCCTTGCTTGGCCGTTATCTTGGAATTGAAATCAGCGCCGTTTTTGTGGCCGCGATTCTGACCATTTTGGGCTATTCGGTTTCCGACAGCGTGGTCGTCTTTGACAGGGTTAGGGAGAATGTTTTACGCCTTGGTTCAAGAGATAAATTTGACCTGGTTGTCCATCAAAGTATTATGCAGACCTTGAGCCGCTCCCTGAACACGACTTTTACGACACTGCTTTCATTGATTGCCATATATCTTTTCGGCGGCGAGACAGTCAAATATTTCGCTTTGGCCTTAATAATCGGGATTTTCCTGGGCGCTTATTCCTCCATTTTCGTGGCCGCCCCAATCCTTACCTGGTGGTCCGGCCGAGGTAGATAAGTATTTGACTTATCTCGCCCATATGATATTCTGTAATTAGTTTGTAGTTCTTATAACTACTCACTACAAACTACTCACTATTTCCCCCTCATGTCCGATCTAAAAAACACAGTTAAAGAAACCGTCGCCAAACTTATCGCAAGTTTGAACCAGCGCAATCGGGATATTATCGCCCGCCGTTTTGGTTTGAAAACCGGCAGCAAGGAAACCCTGGAATCTATCGGTCAAGGATACGGCATTACCCGAGAAAGAGTCAGGCAAATTGAAGAGGTGTCGCTGGCCCAGATTCGCAAAGAGCTTGCCGCTGGAAGCTCGGTCAAAGTTAAACCGTTGGTTGCTCTAGCCGAGAACGTTTTGGAGCAAGCCGGCGGAGTGCTCAACGAACGTGAACTTTTTAATCGTTTTTTCGGCGCCGCCGCGGCCAATGTTGAGAGCAGCGAGGCCGCTGATACCTCGTTGATTTTCATTCTGACCCTGGATGGCAAGCTTAAGCGCTTGCCCGAAGATGATAATTTCTATTCCTTCTGGAGCTTATCAATTCAGCACGCCCAGGCCTTCCGGGATTCCGTGGCCGGTTTTGTAAAGGCGCTGACTAAGAACGGTTCGCCCATTGCCGAATCGGCGCTCACTGACTTTTCAAAAAAATTCGGAGTTTCGTCAAAGTACGCGTCGCCTTCGTCGTTAACGTTGCTTGCCTCAATTTCCAAAGAGATTGGCAAAAATATCTTCAATCAAGTGGGTTTAACCAGTTGGCCGGATATTAAACCCCGCGGCGTCAAAGATAAGTCATATCTAATTCTGCGAAAAATCGGCAAACCCCAACACTTCCGGGAGATTACCCAATTGATTAACGAAACATTTGGACCGAGAGTGACTGTGAGGAAAGGTAAATCGTTACAAAAGAACAATCAATTTATTGCCGACATTGCTCGCCCCGGCGCCGAAGTTGAACTTGCCTTCTGGCACGAAGGGACGGGAGGACAAAAGGGACTTGCTGGCAAAGCCAAGTTCAATTTCGGGAGCGGGACGGGCAATGTCGGCACCGGGCGTCCCAGTCCCGAAGTTGCCAGTGCGTCGAGCCCAGCCTCCCTTGCCCTCCGTCCCCATGGGACCGTGCCAAAAGGCGGAGGGGCCAGAAGGCAAGGCAATGTCGGCACCGGGACGGCTAACATCCAGACGGTTCACAATGAATTGATCAAAGACAACCGTTTCGTTCTGGTGGGCCGGGGCATGTATGGCTTGGCCGAGTGGGGCTACAAAGCCGGCACTGTCAGGGATGTAATAGTTGACCTGTTGCGTTCAGCCAACAAGCCGTTGAAACGCGACGAGCTTGTGGCCCAAGTCCTGTCCCACCGAATGGTTAAAGAGAATACGATTCTCTTGAACCTCCAGAACTCCAAGGTTTTCAAAAAAACCGATCAGGGCTATACTTTAGCGGTGAAGTAGCATAACCAATTTAACTGCCGATATTGCCCGTCCCGGTGCCGACATTGATTCCGGCCTTTGGCACGAAGGGACGGAAGGACAGGAGAGACGAGTTGCCAGAAGACAAGTTCAACATCGGCAGCGGGACGGTCAATCTCGGCACTGGGAAAGGTTTAACCGTTAAACTAACACAATCAATTTATCTGCCGACATTGCTCTGCCGAGCTTTCGCCGCCGCTTGCCAAGAAAAGTGATTAAGGTTTAACCGTTAAACTAACACAATCAATTTATCTGCCGACATTGCTCTGCCG
>CAYILQ010000045.1:0-4088 GCA_964364345.1 uncultured Candidatus Saccharibacteria bacterium
GGGGTTAATGGTCTCAATCTCATCTTTAATATAGGGTTGATCGGGCAAGGGGTTGAGAGAGTATATTTTTCTACCGCGATAATGGGCAAAGCCAATTTCCAAAAAAGTGTTGGCGCCAATATAATTTTTGATATCACCTTTGGTTATGTTCACAACCAAAATAGCGTCAGACTTTTCAATCTTGTCCATATGTTCATCAATAAGCCGAAGCTTGCCCTTGGCTACCACGCGACCAGAATTGTCCTCCGACCAATAGTCCACCCCTTCAGCTTTAATAGGCATCAAAACAACATGGCCCATCTTCTCCAACCGCTCCTGGATATCCACCATATTGTCCATAAACTTAATTGAGCCGCATAGAGTAATTGTCATGCACGGGCGGCAGGGCTCGAACCTGCAACCACTGGTTTTGGAGACCAGTGCTCTGCCAATTGAGCTACGCCCGTATTTGGTACTGCTTATCGCAAATCGCCAAGCGCTAATCGTCTTTCAATGCTTTAGATAAACTCCTAGTGGCCAACATCGGGTGTTGGCCAAATCACTTAGCTTCTTTATGCACTTTCTGTGTTTTGCACCATTTGCAGTATTTTTTCAATTCAATCTTGCGGGTTACTTTCTTCTTGTTCTTGCGGCTCCAATAATTGATCCGTTTGCAGGCAGTGCAGTTTAGTTTTATTAGATTATCTTGACTCACACTTAGCGACAGGCGACAGGCGACAGGCGACATGGAAATTCCTTGTTACTTGTCTCTTGTCACTTGTTTCTTACTCTAATTGACTTTGATCCAACTCCTCGCAGTCTCGTTATATTCGTAAATCTCCTGCGGCTGACCTTTAAGCGGGTCCTCGCCGAAAATCAATTTGTATCCCAGCGGACCGGGTTCAAAAAAGCCGATTATTTTGTATTCCGGCTCGGCGCCGGCCGAGGGCGCAACCGTTAGCAAGAACGCCCGGGCAATATGCCCATCTTTATATTCAATGTAAACGGCATCGGTGTCAACTCTTTGATTCCGCTCGGGGTTAACAAAACGAAATCTAGTTACCATCCACTTACCACCCACAACCGCGGGCTCGGGCGAAACCTCGTTTATTTTCTCGGCAAAGAACTTTATAACATCATCTCGATTCAAAACAAAATTGTCGCGCCGAGCTTCCCTAAAAACCAAAAGGCCCACAAACACAACAAACGCAATCACAAAGGTTATTAAAACCAAATCCGTTCTTGTTATGTTTTTCATATTTGTTGCGGAGCCGTCCCCGGGATTTGAACCCGGAACCTACGGTTTACAAAACCGTTGCTCTACCATTGAGCTAGGACGGCATATCCAACAGCCCGAGTAAAACCATTACTCTTCCCGGGTATGACGCTCGTCCCGCCAGGGCGGGACTCGCTATACCCGCCAAAAGCAAAGACATTTGCTTTTGGCCCACTGAGCTAAGGTGGCCAAGAATGACAATCAAATCCTACCAAATTCAACCGCTCCAGTATAGTACCGCGGCTTTGACGATAAGAAAGAGCCATGATAACATCAGAACAATCACCATAAAAGGAGGCCGAGATGCCCACGTACGAACCCAAGACGGTAGATGGTAAGGTGAGTATTTCGTCGGGTGGGAGACGGGTGGAATCCGACGAAGAGAATTATGTAGTTGCGAAATTGAAAAAGGCTGGGATAATCCCGGCCGACATCCCCATCGCACCACGACAGGGGGAAATCCACAAACTGCCGCCGACAATACTCGGCGTGCACATGGGCTAGGTACAAAAAACCTAGCCCATTTTTTAGAGACTTATAAAAACCCATAGAGGATTGACCTCTTTGGGTCTTTATACCGAGATGGTTTCAAAACTCATTTCTGCTGCAATTTCATCTTTTCAGCTGCGACTTCGTCAGGCTTCGCAAAAAGGCTTTCACCGCGTCTCTACATGCGCCTCAAGCCTTTTTGCTCGCCTGCCTTGTCTCGCCTGAAAAACTGAAATTTCGCCACGAAAGAGTTTTGAAACCATCTCACTGAATAATCTCCGAGGTTCGACCTCGGAGATTATTGAGTGGCGGCGTAAGCATTCACCAGCCCCCAACCATAAAGAATATCAAACCTCGCAGCACCCAAATCAACCGCCCGATCTTGAAGTTTCTTTTGAACTTCATCCGGATCCCATTTGCCATTCAGGTTTGCATCGTAAGCGCCGACCAGAGTATTTAACACCAGCGCCGCAGAACCGGCAACGTGCGGCGCGGCCATTGAAGTTCCCGAGAGAGTTGCGTAGCTCGCCCCTTTGTAAGTGGAATAGACACCCACGCCGGGAGCGGCAAGATCTACTTCGAGGCCGCGACTGGACCAAGAAGCAATCACATTATTCTGGTCAGTGGCCGAAACCGCAATTACCTCCGGATACGCTGCCGGAAAGAGGACCGAGCCACCATTGTTTCCCGCAGCTGTGACTATCACAATACCGGCATTTTTGGCAGCAATCACAGCGTCGTGGAATGACTGAACATCAGAAACCGTACCCAAACTCATATTGATCACCTGCATATTCTTTGCGACTGCCCACTGGATTCCTTCAATCACATCCGAGAGCCAACCTGAACCGTTCCTGTCCAACACTTTAATAGCAAAGAGGTTAATCGCTGGTCCAACGCCAATCACGCCAATATCGTTGTCCAGCGCGCCAATAATGCCGGCTACATGTGAACCATGACCATTATCATCATTCCAACTTTTGAGCGGGTTGATAGTATTAACACCGCCTTGCACATTGGCCAAAAGGTCAGGATGTGTGTTAGAAATACCCGTGTCAATGATGCCAACCTTGATCGGGTCGGCGGTGTTGCCTGAAGGCCAGACAAGTTCCGCATCTACGCGATCAACTCCCCAAGGGAGTGATTCAACCGGTTGAGGCGCAGGCGCCGGCCCCTTCTGCCCCTTCACAAGCGCTTCCACCACCACATCCTCATCCACTCGCACTACACCGGAGGAAACGGCCAATTTTGCCGTAGCGGCGCGATTTGGCAACCAGACTGCTTTGGCGCCAATAAGATCAAGGTTCTTTAATTTGGCACCGCCTGCGTGGGCAATGATTTCGTCTTTAGCAGCATCGTTCAGGCCAGTTTGAAAAACAACGATTTTACGCTCACCGCCGTTATTAGCTTCTGCCGCGGATTGAACCACAAATAGCGCCAAGCCAAAGAAAATGGGGAGAGCTATTGCACCCAAAATAAATTTTTTCATATCAATTTACATGTTTAACGGTTATCTTAATTTCGACCTTTTAAAAATTATCCACTTTTTATGCGCAAAACCAATAAGGTGTGACTGACTACTCCACCATTATAATCCCCGTAGACACCTATTGCAAGTATCTCTCCGAGGTTCGACCTCGGAGATTAAGCTAATCGAGCCGTCGAAGGTCAAGTTTTTCTTTTTATCCTGTTATCCTGAACTTATCGAAGGATGCCTTGACTGATTACGAACTTACGAAGTCCGACTTCGTAAGATTCTAATGGTGCGCAGGGTGAGAGTCGAACTCACTGGGCCAATGAAGACGACGGTTTTACAGACCGTTCCCGCACCCTACGGGCCTACCTGCGCCAATATAACTATTGACTTTGACTTTTGACTATTGATTTTAATATTGAGCCTGGAGCCGACGACCGGATTTGAACCGGTGACCTACTCCTTACCATGGAGTTGCTCTACCAACTGAGCTACGTCGGCATGTAGGCGGGATGTGCTCTACCCCGGGCGATCTTTAACCAAAACTAACATTAAAGTAATCGCCCGCCAAAAGCAAAGACGTTTGCTTTTCTTCCCCGGGCGATTCTTAATCAAAACCAATCAAGGTAATCGCCCGCCAAAAGCAAAGACATTTGCTTTTGGCCCGACTGAGCTATCCAGGCACCTACCTGCCTTTGTCCACTTTGATCCGCCGCACCTTAGAGGATTTGGCGGAAACAAATACCGGTTTTTTGGACACAGAGACATTATCACCCTCCGAAGACAACAATTCAATCTCTGCCGCCGGCCCCTCTTTATGCACCACTCCGCCCATTTCCAAAAGTTTGGTGATTACATTTTTATCTTTGG
>CAYILQ010000046.1:0-3440 GCA_964364345.1 uncultured Candidatus Saccharibacteria bacterium
CAACTTGTAAAGTGTTGCCGGTCAGCAAGTAAGAGGCCGAGGCCGTGCCTTGGACCTCGGTCGGGAAGTTGAAATTGAAACGATCATTGGCCGAATCCCAAGTCAGCCGGGCGTGGGGCCGGAAGGCGGCCTTGCCCCGATTGAAACCAAGAAACGCGTCCTCGGAATCGGAGCTGGTGTTATCGGTGTTGATATAAAACGAGGCGCTGGTCACGCCGGCAAAATTGGCATTGCCGGTAGCGCTAAACGCGCCGAAGCTGGCGCTTGAAGCGGTCAGCTCGTCCCAAGGCCGTTCGGCGGAACCCAAATCGTACGAGCCCGAAGGAATCAAGTCGGAGAACACTCTGGTGCTCACCGAGAGATTGCCGACCGTAGCCGTGCCGCTGGCGTTGAGACTGCCGGCGGCGTCAACCGAAAACTTTTTGGAAAAAATCACGACCGTGTTTTTGTCGCGATTATCGCTGTTGCCGATTGAAACATCGCCCGAGACGCCAAGGGATGAAAATGCGCCATCTCCGCCGTAAAGGCCGCCGTTAAAGAACGCGATCCGATTGGT
This sequence comes from uncultured Candidatus Saccharibacteria bacterium, assembly GCA_964364345.1. Classification (GTDB taxonomy): domain Bacteria; phylum Patescibacteriota; class Minisyncoccia; order 2-02-FULL-40-12; family IGHO2-01-FULL-4-A; genus CAYILQ01. The sequence goes on from CAYILQ010000046.1 coordinate 557, forward strand.
GGAATCGCCGTTGCCGACCACGAAATCAAGGGTGTAATCCGCGGGCTGGGTGCCTTGCAAAAACTCGGCATTGAGATTTCTGATCAAAGCGCGGTTGTTGATCTGGATGGTGCCGCCGCCCAGAACCAAATCGCCCCGGGCGATGTTCACGTTTTTGTTTTCCACCAACAGTTCATCCAGCAACTTGGTGGCGCCTCCGACCAAGAGAGTTTTCCCGACTTCGACTTTGCCTTTGAGATAAACATCTTGGTAAGTGACATTGCCGTTTTGGGTGACGAAGGCCAAAGTAAAATCTTTGGAGGCCAGACCGTCAAGGTATTCGGCGTTAAAATTCTCAACTAGAGTAGTCGAGTCAACCACGATCGGGGCGAGGCCGTCGGGCGCGAACGAACGCAATTGACCCTCGGTCTCAATGTGGCCGGTGATGGAAATTTTGCCCTCTTTGTCTAAAAGCAAAACTTCATCGGCGTGGGTGCCGGCGAAATGGCCCTGCAGAGTGTCGGCGTCTTTGAGGGCTTCTTTGATCGCTTGGCCGATTTTATCAAAGTGGCTGAAGCTGACACCGCCGACAAGCAAAAAAACTATCACTACGGCCGACACCGTCAGGGCAAAACTGCCCCGCCGACTGCTGAAATATTTTCGGCCCAAGCGGTCCAGTTTTTTGAGCCGGTAGTTCCAGCTTTGAGACTGAATTTCAAAAAATTCTTCTTGCTCGGGCGAGAGAGCCGAGGGCGGCGCGGCCGTCTCGCTGATCGGCGTGTGGAAGCGAAAAACTTTTGCCGGGCCTTGGAACTCCAGCTGTTGTTTCTGGGCTTGCCCCTCGCTGCTTTGTCTGACAAAGTGCTGGGTGGCTTGAACCAAACGATCAACCGAGGCGTAGATTTTTTCCAAAATCCGATCGGTGCGCTCGGACAGAAAGTTTTGATTGATTACTTGGGGTATCTGGATTGACGGCGACGGCGTTATGGACTGGGTGACTTGCTGAAGCTGGTCCTGCTTGAGCTCCAAATTTTTGATTATCGCGTCGTCAAAGGCCTGCTGTTGGAACTGGATTTGTTTGAGTTGCAGATTTTGGATTAACGAAAGCTGCTTGAGGTTCTCGGTAATCTTGTCCAGCGATTCCTTGATATCGTCCTGGGCCCGGGAATCATAGTGGACGTGGATTACTTTGGGCGTTTTTTCTTCGTGGATAATTTTTAAAGGCATCCTGGGAAGCCTTGGCGGCGCGGATTCAACTTTGGGGGTCTCCCGTTGAGCGGCAACTTGGACGGCGATTAACTGGCCAAGACCCTCCCGGATTTTATCAAGAATTTTTTCGGTGCGTTCGGCAGTTTGGACAATGGCCTCCTGGGTTTTGTCGGCATTGGCCAGGCTGGGAATTTCGGCAAGTCTAGCCTCGGCTGTTTGGCGCTGCATTTCAATCTGCTTGAGCTGCAGGTTCTGGATTGAGGAAAGCTGCTTGAGATTTTCGGATATCCTTTCCAAGGCCAGAGTGATCTGTTCGGGGATTATGGCTGGCGCGTCAAGGCGGGCCTCGAAAAATTCAAGTTGTTGACTTTGTTTGCGCTGAAATTGAGAAAGAGCTTCAAGGTTTTGGGAGATCTGACCGATCGCGGTCTCAACATGCTCGGGAATCTTGCCCTCGGTATTAACCGTGATTACCCGCGGGGATTCATGCGATTGAGTCAGTTGTTCAAGGTTTTCATTGATCCGTTTCAATACCTGCTCGGTTTTCTCGGCAGCGACCGCGGCAGCCGACGCGGTCGCGCTGGAAGCGGCGATGTCGCTTTTTGCTTGAGCTTCTTTTGCCGAGACGAGTTCAATCTCATCAGACAGTTCACCGGACTTCTTGCGGCGGCCCTTACCCAATTTCAGCTGGAGGGGAATTTCAATCTCGGGACTGCTGGCGGCCAAAACGCTTTTGGGAATGATGATCGTTAAGCTTTGCTTGGCCACGTATTCCTGAATCGCCTCTTCGGTCGTGTACCAATTGCGGCCAAGACGTTTTGAGAAAATCTTTTTTTGGCGGGCGAGCAATCTTAAATACTCCGGCGAATAATTACAAAGTTTTGCCGCTTCCTGAAGAGAAATAAATTTTCGGTTACCGTTGTTTCTAATCATTAGAATTCAGCGTTGACCGGGCTTGAATTGACTTGACTTGATTTGACTTGAATTGATTAGTTAATCAGCTATAATTAAAAAGTCCGAGGCCCCATATATTTATATATGGGTCCGAAGACGCGTTTTCCGCGGCCCCGACTCTTGTCGGGGCCGCGGTATTTAATTTTTTGAGCTAATATCGGATACGCTATCGGAGCGCTAATCCGATACGCGCTACAATCACATTATACGCGCGTGAAAGATAAAAATGTGGATAAGTGGCCATCTTGTTTTATCATCACATCCAGAGCTAAATTAAGCCTAACAGGCCTATTCGCTTTGTTGTCCAAAGTTTTAGATATCAACAACCTGAAAACAAGATATCGCCAGACTTATGCTATGATAAATAGAGGTTAGTAAACCTTACTAAGAAAAGTTTCATAAAAATACAATAGCATATAGGGTATAGCGCGCAGCGTATAGCAAAAAATCTAAACGCTAAACGTTAAACGTTAAACACCGCTGACTGTGCCGAAGAAATATTTAACCGTAAATGAAGTGGCAAAGATTTTAGCCGTTACCCCCTTGACAGTCCGCAACTGGGACCGAAAAGGCCACCTTGTTGCCTATCGCAACCCCGTGAATAACTATCGACTCTTCAAAGCCGAGGACGTTGAATTGTTGCTTGCCAGGATTGAAAACCCTCAACCGCCAGCTCGAAAAATTAAAATTCAGGAACTATAGAGCAGCCGCCCGACGCCAATCAAAACGCCCCGCGCCCGCC
>CAYILQ010000046.1:3450-3963 GCA_964364345.1 uncultured Candidatus Saccharibacteria bacterium
GTACATTCATACTCATGCTATCAACTAAAAAACTTTTGGCAAGAGCTTTTTCCGCATAAACTCAAAAACCGCTAAATGCGGTTTTTGAGTTTATTGGCGGGAGCGTCCCGACTCGAACGGGAATACCTTCTTTTGGAGAGAAGAGTCCTGCCATTGAACGACGCCCCCAATTAAAAATCAAAAGCTATTTTTTGGATTCTTTATGAACGGTATGGGCCCGGCACCACTTGCAAAACTTTTTCAACTCAATCGCCCGGGTTACCAGTTTCTTATTCTTGGTTGAATAATAATTCACCCGCTTGCACTTCCCGCACTTAAGTTTTATTAAATTCTCTTGGGACATATTATAAAATCAAACATCAAAAATCAAATCTCAAAATTACAAATCAAAATTAAAAAATAGTCGGAACATACTAAATCTGTCATTTTGCATTTTGATATTTAATTTTTAATTTTCTTTGGAGTGTCTTTACGACTTCACTCGAACTTACTTTATCAAAAATTCGTGATGAA
>CAYILQ010000047.1:0-3539 GCA_964364345.1 uncultured Candidatus Saccharibacteria bacterium
ATTGAGGATAGATCAAAGGTTTACGAGATGCAACACAAAAACTTGGTAGCCACTCAAAAAGAACTGGACGAGCTTACCAAGATGAGATACCGCCAGCTTATTGATGACGATACTTTCATTAAGGAGAGAAACACACTTCAGACCAAACTAACCCAAATGAAAGAAAATCTGCGCCACACCGAAACGCGAGCCGAGAAATGGCTCGAGCTTACCGAAAAGACCTTTGCCTTTGCTACCTATGCCCGAGCCGCTTTCCTGCGAGCTAATACAATGGGCAAGAAAGGGTTAGAACTGAAGAAAGAAATTCTGCTCTCTATCGGAAAAACGCCGATAATCAAAGACAAAAGGCTCTTTATCGTGCCAGAAGAGTGGTTTGCAGAGATAGGAAATGACTATCCGGCGCTGGAAGCGAGATACCAAAGGTTAGAACTGACGAAAACACCGATGAATAAAGCAAAAACAGAAGCTCTCGCCTCTGTTCGTGCACACTGGCTCCGGAGCCAGGACTCGAACCTGGAACCATCTCGTTACACCTAATCCAATACTTTCGCATCGGGGTGGACTATATCTTCACCCCATGAGATATTTTGTTATCTCGCAGGGTGCCTTGGTATCTAGTCTCTACGGGGTTATGAGAATTATAATATACTATTATTTTACCACGCCCGCCAAAATTTTTGGCCTAGCGCCTCTGGCGCAGATCGTGAAAACGGGTCCAAAAACTTAGGCGGGCACGATCGTGGTAAAATAATAGCACCATTTTTTCCAACTTCCCACTTCTCAAACTTCCCACGGTATTACCCCTAAAACCACAGAAGCACAGAAGAAGAGGAGTCCGCAGAATTGAATTTTTCTGTTCTGTGTTTCCGATTCCATTCTGAGTTTCTGAGGTGTGGGCTTCACCGTTATCCCAAAGAGTTTCAATCCCGCTTACGCGGAAAAGCTGCGACAATTCCACAGCGAGCCGCTCTACCATTGAGCTACTCCGGAATATTTAGTTTTTAAGTTTCATCTTCATCAAATTCTACCAGGAGCGGCCGAACAATTCAAGCTTGTTAAAATCAAGTTTAGCCCATATAATGTCAGCGGTTATTTCCAAACCAAAAGGAGCTGTTTATGCCAAGACTAGAAGTAATTACCGGTCCGATGTTTTGCGGTAAGACTGATGAATTGATTCGGCGGCTTCGAATCGCCAGCTACGCCGACAAAAAAGCATTGATCATCAAGCCGGCTCTGGACAGCCGTTCAGGCAAAGAGATCGCGTCGCGAGTTAAGAATCCGGAAACGAATAAATTTGAGAGGGCGGCTTTTTTACCGGCCAACCCCGTTGCTTCGCAAGGCGATTTTTGGAAATTGATCATGCAGGCCCGCTACGATATCATTGCCGCTGATGAGGCCCAGTTTTTCGGGCCTTGGTTCGTCAGTCTGATCGGTGAATTGTTTGATTTTGACCGGCGCGACTGCCTGGAAGTTATAATTGCCGGTCTTGACATGGACGCTTGGCGGAGACCGTTTGGAAACATGCCAATCTTTATGGCAATAGCGGATAGTGTTACTAAGTTAAAGGCGGTTTGCTTTAAGTGCAAACAACCGAACGCGATTTTCACCCAAAAATTAGGCGGTTCGGGTAGTCAAGTCGAGATTGGCGATGCTGGACTTTATGAAGCCCGCTGCCGCAAGTGTCACCTTATACCATCACAATAACCCTGTTCTTTCCTCCCTTTTTGGCCTGATACATGGCCTTGTCGGCAAAATCAATGAGCTCGGCAAGGCTTTTTTCTTTCCTGTAACTGGCCGCGCCGATGCTGGCGGATAGCCCCGCCCCGACTATATCCCGGCGCAGCTTTTCGGCCACGGCCCTGGCGGCTTCGCCGGTGGCCCCAAGCAAAGCCACCACAAATTCTTCCCCGCCCCAGCGGCCGAAGATGTCACTTGCCCGCAGGCCCGCCCGCAAAATCCCGGCCACTTTTTTGAGGGCTTTGTCCCCCGCTTCATGGCCTTGAGCGTCGTTGAGTTTTTTGAAATCATCCAGATCAACGAACAAAACCGAAAACGGAATCTGAAAACCGATTCGCCGCTCGATGGCCGCCCGGCCGAATGAAACCGCCCGGAAGGCCCTGCCGGCTTCCTCGGCGAAACCCCGGCGATTGAGCAGGCCCGTCAGCTCGTCGTAAAAAACCAGTTTTTTGAGACGCTCCAGCTCGATTTCAAGTTTTTCAATATCCTTTGAGTTTTTCAATTTTATGGTGCTGGCGGATTTTGTCCAGGGCCTTGGCCTCAATTTGACGGATGCGCTCGCGGGTGACGCCGAAGATCTTGCCCACCTCCTCCAGAGTGTGGGTCACGCCGTCTCCAAGCCCAAAGCGCATTTCCAGAATTTTTTGCTCGCGGGGCGAAAGCTCGCTGATGATTTCGTTGAGATGGTCGCGCAAGATGCGGCGGCCGGCCATGGTGTCGGGAGTCACGCTTTCCTCGTCGGCCACAAAATCGGCTAAGATTGAGCCGTCGTCATCGTCGCTGCCCACCGGAGTTTCCAAGGGCACTGTGTCCTGGGAGATTTTTATAATATGCCTGATTTTATCAACCGGCAGGCCCATCTCGGCGGCCACCTCCCCGGGCAACGGCTCCCGTCCCAGATCCTGGACTAAGCGCCGGAGGACTTGCTGATATTTGTTGATCGTCTCCACCATGTGGACCGGGATGCGGATGGTGCGGGCTTGATCAGCCAGAGCCCGAGTAACGGCTTGCTTGATCCACCAAGTGGCATAGGTTGAGAACTTGAAGCCTCTTTTGTAATCAAATTTTTCCACCGCCCGCGTCAGGCCGATATTTCCTTCTTGAATTAAGTCAAGCAAAGTCAGATTCGGCGAGCGGCCGACGTATTTTTTGGCGATGGAGACCACCAGGCGCAAATTGGACACCATCAGTTTCTGGCGCGCCGACTCATCGCCTTTCTCAATTCTTTTGGCCAGCTCGGCTTCCTCATCGCCGGTGATCAGCGGATAATTGCCAATCTCGCGCAGATACATCTGGACCGAATCGGAGCTGGCGTCGGCCTCCTCGGCTAGTTTTCGCTTCTCCTCAAACTCCTTGCTCCATTCTTTGGCAAAAGCCCGGCCGGTGTCAACCACGTTAATATTGGCCCCCTCCAGGCGCTCATAGAGCCGCTCCAATCCGCCAATGTCTCGCTCAATATTGGGGAAGGCGTGGAGAATTTCCGATTGAGTGACGAAACCGCGGTGACGGCCTTTCTCAATCAGCTTCTGGATGGCCATCTCCCTGACCACGATTTTAGGTTTTCTCTGCTTGACCGGTCTGCCAGTCGGACGGGCCGGCTGGCGCGCCCCGACGTTATTCGGCGATTTCAAAACGGCCTTTTTCTTCAAAGGTTTCTTTTTCACGGGTTTTCTTTTCTTACGCTCCTTTTTCGCCATGTCGTCCCGGTGCCGATATTGCACCGGCCTTGACTCGTCGCGACGCGTGATATCAAATATCACTAGTCGCTTGTCCCTTCGTGCCAGAAGGCCGGAGCAACTTCG
>CAYILQ010000048.1:0-3340 GCA_964364345.1 uncultured Candidatus Saccharibacteria bacterium
TGTCTCGTTCAAAAATCAGGAATATCGCTACGAAACGGGTTTTGGAACCATCTCTCATTATAGCAATTGTTACGATTTCCTCCAACGGCGAAAGTAAACAATTAGAAAGGCAACGCCAACGGCCAGCAGGGCGAAGGACTTTGATTTAGTTTGGCTGATTAAAGCGAATTGTTGATTTGTTTCGTCTGGTCGAGCTGCCCGGATAATCGGTTTTTTGATTTCTGACGTCGGGGACGGCGGTAGGGACGGCGCCGTTAAACCTAAAGCGGCGCTTTGAGTTGGTTTTAACGTTACCGCGCTTATCACCGCCGAGCTTGACGTCGGACTTGGGCTTGGGCTTGGGGCAGTTGTCGGAACGCGCGCGGGCGTCGGCGCGGGCGACGTAGCCACTGGCGCGGCCGAAGTCAAGGCTGAAGCCGTCGGTGTCGGAATTGGGGTTGAAATTGGGGTTGGGGTTGAGGTTGGGGCAGCCGTTGGTCCACCAACTGGCGGAGGTGTTGGAGTCGGAGTTGGGTTGAGAGCCCCGATCCCGTCGGCAGTTACGGTTATTTTAATTAAATCGTGACTGGTCTTGATACTGGCCTCGGTGCCGCGATAAGCCAGAAATCTGATTTTCAAACTATTTATTTTCGCGGGCGTGTTGATATAGCTTGTGACGTTTTTGGTCTCGGAAAAATCAGTGTTGCTGGCTGATGGCAAAGATAGAGATTCGTTGGCAAAACTCTGACCGTCCCAAACTTCGAGTTTGGCGCCGGTTAAGATGCCGCTTCGGCGGAACTCATGGGTGACGGCCGCGCTTGTAATAGTGGCGCCGCTTGGCAAGTTGGGAGAAAATACGAACTCAATATAGCGGCCTTCGTCATACACGCCGTTGGTCGGCCAACTGCCGTCGCTCTGAATCCGGCTATCGTCGCTGGCGCCGAGTTTTGTCAAAGCATTATTGTCAAAGACAGCCGCCGTGCCGTCGCTGACATCAGCGCCGCCAGTGACAAAGTAGTCGCTAGTTACTGAAGTTGAATAGCCGTGGTAGTAAGCAAAAGAGGCGCATGGTTGTAGGATACTGACGGTGACTAGGAAAACTATGAATTTGTACATCAGTCCTAGGCCTGCAGGCCCGAAATTATTCAACTGTGGCTCTAATCCTCCTAACTCCGGCCGAGACCGCTTCTTCTTTGACAATCTTAAATCGGCCGATGGCTCGGGTGCGGGCAACATGCGGCCCCCCGCAGAGTTCGCGGCTGAAGGGCTTGTTCCAATCCCCTATTGTATAAACATTCACGACTGGCGGGTATTTTAATTTGAAAAAACTTAAAGCGCCGGTTTTGATCGCGTCCTCGCAGGCCATTTCTTCTTTGCTAACCGGCAAGTCTTGTTGGATCGCTTGATTTACCAAATCCTCAATTTCCAGAAGTTCCTTCTCCGTGGTTCTGCGGTTTAAGGTAAAATCAAACCGCAAGCGCTCGGCGGTGATATCCGAGCCGTCTTGACGCGCGCTTTCGCCCAGAATTTTCCGCAATGCCGCTTGGAGCAAATGGGTGGCCGTGTGCAAACAGGTCACTTTTTTCAATTCTTCTTCGTTGGCCGCTTTTAATTCTCCGGTGTTTAGGATTAAACCGTGGCCACCGAATTTACTTTGAGCGCCGGCCCGCGATTTCTCTTGGTGTTTTTTAAACTCCTCATCAAAATCTTCTCGGTTCAGGTCTTTTGCTTTATCGCCCCCCAGTTCTTTGGTCGTCTCATAAGGCAAGCCGTAGCTTTCATAGAGCCTAAAAGCCGAAGCGGCGTCAATTTTTTTGAGCCGGTTCAGTTCTTTCAAGCCGCTATTGAGAGTTTTTTCAAATTTCTCGCCCTCTTCGCCGAAAACCGAAGCGATGGTTTGACTGTTGAGTTCCGGGTAGATCGGGCCGTAAGAGTCAACTATCTGCTTGAGCAGTTTTTCAGCCAAGCCCGAAAACTGCCGGCTGTGAACGATCAGCCGGCGGACGAGCCGCCGCAAGACATAACCTCGTTCTTTGTTTGACGGGATAACGCCGTCGGAAATCAAGAAAGCCGCCGCCCGAGCGTGATCCATGATAATCCGCTTGGCGCGCCGATCCATATCGGCGGGGAGGATTCCGGCCAAGGGGGAAAATAGATCCGTCTCAAAAATGTCGCCCTTTTTCTGGACAACCATGGCCAATCTTTCCAATCCCATGCCGGTGTCCACGCCCGGGGTTTTTAACTTTTCCAATTTGCCGTCCGGCCGGCAGTAATATCTGTTAAAGACCAAGTTCCAGATCTCAACGCCGTTGATGTATATTTCAGTGGTGGGCCCGCACGGCCCCTCGCTGCCGGTCGGCCCCCAAAAGTTATCTTCGCGGCTCATCCTCCTCACCGCCACTTGAGGTGCGACCTCAAGCCAGATACTTTCGGATTCTTTGTCAAGGGGTAAATCGGAATCTCCGCCGAAAACCGAAACATACTCAATTTTTAGACCTAGGTCTTTGGTTATGAACTCATGAGCCCATTCAATGGCCTCTTTTTTGAAGTAGCCGCCAAAAGAAAAATTGCCCAGCATTTCAAAAAACGTGAGATGGGATTCATCTCCAACTTCGTCAATATCGGAAGTCCGCATTGATTTCTGGATTGAAGCGGTGTTCAGCGAGCCGAAATCGCGCAGCGGATCGGCCTCGCCGGTGTAGTAAGGTTTGAACTGTTGCATCCCGGCCGTCGTAAAAAGCGCCGATGAATCAGTCGGCAGAAGCGATGATGACGGCGCGATCGTGTGTTCACGCTCTTTGAAAAACTCCAGAAACCGGCGACGAATTTCCCGATGAGTCATAACCCCATGCTAACAAAACCGAGAAACATTGTCATTAATTCTTGGGTGCCCAGCCGGAGTTGAACCGGCAACCCTCAGGTCCACAACCTGATGCTCTGACCATTGAGCTATGGGCACCATGCGCCCTCGGAGGGAATCGCCTACAAGTTGTGATGTCTTCCGACATCACACTCGCAGGCCACCCCTCGCGGCGTTTCTCGCCAACTGCTCGAAACGCATCGCTGCGGTCTTCGATTCCCTCACGCATGCTAATAAATTGGCATGCTCTCGGCCGTAGACTTCGTCTGCGCCCTCGGAGGGAATCGAACCCCCATCTAGAGCTTAGAAGTCTCCTGTTCTATCCATTGAACTACGAGGGCAAATTATTCAAAAGTCTATCACATTTTCCATTGCCAGTAAACTCAAAAAGTGATATGATCCTCTTAAATTCGGGCCGGCGTATGATGGTGGTACGTCCTGCCATTTCGGAGCGTAGTGTAACGGCAGCACGAGACGTTTGGGACGTTTTAGTCCGAGTTC
>CAYILQ010000049.1:0-3328 GCA_964364345.1 uncultured Candidatus Saccharibacteria bacterium
TGGGGCGGACACCGCAATAGTCACTGCGATAGCCAGTGCCGCTCCCGCTCAGGTAGGCCCGGCGATCGCCCCGGTACCAGTAGGCGTTGGGCACACCGCCCGAGGCGGGAAAGTAAGCTTCAATCTGATAAGAAATAGAGCCTTGTCCATGAAAATCATCAACCACCTGGCCAGTTTTTTCTAAGTGATAAATGGCATACATTAACTGTTCTTCGGGAGTCATCCCCGATTCGCCCTGATACATAGCTTCCTGCTTTAACTTTTGCGCATATTCTTGAGGAGAAAAACCGGCTTCAAGCTGGTCTCTTCCATTAACATTCTTCTTCCCCTTGCCATTGCGGGGAATATCGGGCATGTTTTCTACGAAAACCAGACTAAAGCCACCCTGCTCTTTGAGCACATCTTTCTTGGTTTTTCCTTGGTGGTTTTGGGAATACTCTTTGGGGAAATACACCAACTCGCCCGTTTCATCGGCTTTAACGTACTGGTCCCACTTCCAAAGAGGATAATAATCTTTGTCGCCCGTGCCGTCATATTTGGGGTCGGTGTTATCTCCCTGTTTTCTTAAATCGGTTATCTGGTTGCCTTTGGAATCTTTTAAGGTGCCTGCCTTGAAATGTTCAATAATTAGTTCTCCATACTTTTTAGCTAAGTCATCCAGCTTCATGCCAAAGGGAGTAAGCAAAAATTCCGTAACCCCTTGTTTTTGCTTTTTTTCTACCAGCTCTTTTTTGGCTTCAATGCGGGTGGTAACTTCCGCCTGGCTGGGCAGAGCATATTCTAATCCATCTATCCCCGCAATACCAAGCTCTCCGGAAGAAAGTTCGTTGACAAGACCGAGTTTTTGCAATGTTTCAATCTGGAATTTGTACTGCTCCTTGACTGATGACTCAAGTTCTGCGGCAGTTGCTTCTTTGGTTTCTGGTAAGGCCTCTTTGGCAATATCAATAATCTTTTGCTTCCTTTTGTTGAACGAGTCGAGTTTTACCAACTCTGAAAGTGGAATATGTTTAACTTCTGAAGATTTTTTCCTGACGGTTTCAGCCGCCTCTTTGCCGCGCAGGTTTTTGATGGCATGCACTTCAAACACACTCTTTGGCAAGCCCAAGTCTTTTGCCAAAAGAGTGGTCAAAAAGCCCTTGGAGGCTAAAATTTTAGCCGCCAACACCCGGTCTTTTTCCGGGTACTCCTTAAAGGTAAGCCCGCGAGCTAAGGCTTGGTCTAAAAACTCGGCAAAGCAGAGTTGTTTTTTGGCAGTGGCTTTATGGGTTTTCCAGTCGTCAACCACAGCTTCAACCGTGCCTTGGGTCATGACGAATTTCTTCAAACCGGGCACTTTGCCTGAAACATCCTGCTCGCCAACTAACCTCGCCGTAGTTTCCGAAGCGTGTTCGGTGTAGGCAATTTCAACTTCAGCCATGGCTTCGGCTAGCTTTGGCAGGGTGGTCTGCAGGTCATAGTACGACATATCAACTGAACCGTCTTTTTCCATCAGCCTGGCAAGCATAATGTCATAAGATTCTGATGCGGGCGTATAGTTGATTTCAAGGTTGTTTTGTTCAAACTCTCTGGCAATTTCAGGAGGCAGTTCCTGGCGCTCCGGGTTCTTTTCAGATTTTAAGTTGGCGGTGAAAATCATCTGGAATCCGGGAGCGATTTCTATCTGCCCATTGCCAACCACATTGACGGTATCGCCGACTTTGGCGTTGAAAATTCCTTTGATAAACACTTGCTGCTCTTTGGGCAGGGCGGTAAACTCATCAAAAATGATTACCCTGCCTTCTTGCATAGCAATAGCAAGGGGGCCGTAAATATCAACTGTCTCAATGGCACCATGTTTACCCGCCTCGCCTTCGGCTGGACGAAGGCCTGTTTTGCCCCAAATGTTTGACTCTCTGGTTTGGGGAGAACAGTAGACAATTTCAGCCTCTTTTTCGGTAAAGTGTTTGGCGGCAAGGCGCGCCAACGATGTTTTACCTGTCCCTGTCGGGCCGAATAAAAACATGGGTTTTCCGGCAATCATTTTGGCACCGATTTTTCCCAGGTATCCTTTTACCGATGGCGTAGGCGAAATATGGCCTTCCCTGTAAATACCTTCAGCGTACTCTACAAGCTCATGCGCGCGGGCGGCATCATCGTGATTTTCTTGTACTTTTGAAATTTCTTGTTCAAGCCGCTGCTTTTCTTCATGAACCCGTTGGGCCAATTTTTCAAAAATCTCCCTGGTATAGGGGTCGCTTTTAGATTGGCGCAACTGTTTCATTTCGTAATCAGTGATGTTGGCCAGCTCCTCATCCAAAGCCACCAGCATGATATACTGCTCGCCCATTTCTTGGGCAATAGCCTGCGTATCAATCCATGCGGTGGCCTGCGAACGCTCTTTATCTCGGCGGTACTGTCCTTTGGCAGCTGATAGGCTTTCAAAATCCAGAGACTTGGCCTCTTCATTAAGGGCTGCAAGGTGCCCCTCTGCCTCCTTTTTAATGGCTCCGGGGGGAGATATTTTTGCTGAACGGCGCGAAGCCTTGCGCCGCTGCTGCAAGTCGTAAATATTCTTTTGCTCTTTATCTGAAGTTTTTTCTGCCATGGATTTCATCTATTAAAGCTAAAAAAGAATTATTATTAAACATCCGCCAGGTGTTCTTTGAGGGCTTCGGCCATGATACGGGATAAGTCCTCTGCCTTGTTTGCTAACCTGCCATCGGGGGCATATGTGGTTAAGGCGGTAGCCCCTTCTTGGGTAATACCAACGCAGACCACAATAACCCCCACCTTTCTTAACTGCTCAAGGCTCTGTTGGACGCGACGAACATCACTGCTCTCCCCATCAGTAAAGACGACCACAATCTTCTTTAAAGCCCCTTCTTCTATGTTCTTTTTATCTTCCTCGCCAATACTGGAATATATCGTTTCCAACGGAATAAAATCAGTAGTCTTAGGCCCGGGGGCTGATGCCAACCTGTCGGCCACGTCAATGCGTTCTTTTTCGCCAAGCTCAACCGACATTTTTTTAAGGGGCATGGCATCCTGGTCGTTGGCTTGAAAGGCATACACTTCTGATTTTACTTCCAAGGGCTTTGAGAGATTCACCTTTTCTTCTTGGACCCGTTCGGCAAATTCTTTTAACGCCTCCATGAGCAGCACTGCCGCCCGCCGTTGCTCGGCAAGCTTTAATCCTTGCTGCATAGAGCCGGAGCGGTCGCAAATTAGCGTAATTTGCACCTCGCCAAACTGCCGGCCATGTTTTTCTTTGGTCTCCTCGGTTTCACAAACTTTAGGTTCCAGGTTTCCCGCTTTTACATCCGCCACCCGCTGGGCAGGGTCAACC
>CAYILQ010000050.1:0-3203 GCA_964364345.1 uncultured Candidatus Saccharibacteria bacterium
AATATGCTCGCCGAGATAGACAAAGAGAAAGAGCAAGCAAAGTTAGAAGGCTTGTCTTTTGTTCAAAATCTCCAAAAAGAGAAATTAGATGTTGAGCAGAAAATGGACAAACTGCTTGACCTGTTTATTGAAGGCAAAGGAATTTCGCCCGAAGAATACCAAGCCAAAAAATCAAAACTGCTCAACGAGAAACTGGATATTGAGCAGAAAATACGAGATTTTGAACAAACAGGAAATAATTGGCTCGAACCGATGAAAGAAATGATTTTACAGAGTAGCCAAGCCAAAATCCTTTTGTCGCAAAGCGACAAAACGGAAATCCGTCAATTTCTAAAAAATGTCGGCTCGAACTTTATTTTGAAAGACAAAAAATTCAATTTTGCGCCTAAAATCGGCTGGCGAGCCCTCGCAGAGGGCGAGCCAAACCCTTCTTTTTCCAACTGGCGGAGAGGGTGGGATTCGAACCCACGAGACCCCTTGCGAGGTCGCACGTTAGCACCGTGCTGGTTTGAGCCACTCACCCACCTCTCCAAACAGCAATCTAAGTTTAATTCCAATCTTGGCTAAAAGCAAGAAATTTGTTAAGATTTCAGGGCTTCAGCCGTCTTTTTTATTATGGCCGAAAACGAACAAAAATCAGCGCTCGCTCCCCGGCCGCCAGTGGTGGTTGTTTTGGGACACGTTGATCATGGAAAAACAACTGTTCTTTCCCAGATAAGAAAAACAAAGGTTCCAAAAGAGGCCGGCGACATCACTCAACATATCGGAGCCTATCAAGTTGAGTCCGGCGGAAAAAAAATAACATTCCTCGACACGCCCGGCCATGAGGCATTTAGCGCCATCCGCTCACGGGGAGCAAAGGTTGCCGACGTGGCCGTGCTGGTTGTCGCCGCCGAAGAAGGAGTCAAACCCCAAACCAAAGAAGCCATCCAAATCATCAAGCAGGCCCAGATTCCCTTCGTGGTCGCCATTAACAAAATAGACAAAGAAGGCGCCAACCCCCAACGAGTCCGCCAGGAACTAGCCGAAGAGGATGTTCTGGTTGAGGATTACGGCGGTCAGGTACCGGTAGTGGAACTTTCCGCTCGCACTGGCCAAGGCATTGATCACTTGCTTGAAATGATCCTTTTGGTGGCCGAGCTAGAAGAGTTAACCGCGCCTCTTGAGACATCAGCTAAGGGCTTGATCATCGAGTCGCATTTAGACAGCCGCCGAGGTTTGGTTGCGACATTGATCGTTCAAGAAGGCGAGCTCAAGGTCGGCGATTGGGTCTCGGCCGGCCCGAGTTACGGCCGGGTCAAGTTACTTGAAGACTTCACCGGCAAGTCGATCAATGTTGCCATTGCCTCTCAACCCGGCGTCATGCTTGGCTGGGAAACGGCCCCAAAGGTTGGCCAAGAGTTCCAAGTCGTCGCCAGTTTCAAAGAAGCCCAGAGTTTGGCCGCCGCCACAACCGCCACCGGTTCGGCCCCGCTTTTCGTCCAGGAATTGGGAACCATCGAAGAGCCGGGTAAAAAGATCGCTAACCTCATTATCAAAGCCGACGTTCAAAGCTCTCTTGAGGCCATTGATCAAGTTCTCAAAACCATTAAATCGGAAGAGGTCGGTTACAAGGTAGTGGGCTTTGGGGTGGGTAATATTTCTGACGCTGATATTAAAAAGGCTAGAGCCACTGGCGCTTCAATCATTGGTTTTCATGTCGGGGTTGAAAGTTCGGCCAAGCAATCAGCCGAAAGGGAAAGGGTAATTGTTAAAACCCATGACATCATTTATGAATTAGTCGAGACAGCGCGGGCTATAATGTCAGAACTTTTGGAACCGGAGATCAGAAAAACCACTCTGGGCAAAGTGAAAGTTCTAGCCCTATTCAAAGCCGACAGTAAATCCCAAATCGTCGGCGGCAAGGTCATTCAGGGTAAGGCCGTGCGGGGCGCGCTGATTGAGGTCGCGCGCGACGGCGCCGTGGTTATCACCGGCCGTCTCGGCCAACTCCAGCAAAACAAGACTGATGTTTCTGAAGTCAGCGAGGGGTTGGAGTGCGGCATTCGCTTTGACCCCCCGGTTAAGTCAGCGCCGGCGATAGAGATTGGGGATGTTCTGGAAATTTATCAGGAAGAGAAAATCAAACGCGCGGTATAAGAAAAAATTGAAAGTCGCAGACAAATATTCATCTTGTCCGAGCGCATCAAAAAACTGAACGATCTTCTGCGGGACGAGGTCGGCAAAATTTTGCAGTCCGAACTTAGGCTGGCTGACGAGGTTTTAGTCACAGTTATGAGCGCCCGGGTTTCTCCCACTTTGGAACACGCGACAATTTTGATTTCAGTCATCCCCAAAGACAAAGCCAAGGCGGTATTGGGAACTATCGACAAACAAATCTATTTCCTCCAGCAATTCCTCAACAAACGTTTGGCCATGCACCCCGTGCCCAAGATCAGGTTTGAGATTGACCACTCCGAGGAACGAGCAAATCAAATTGACCGGATACTGGAAAAGATGCCGGAAGAATGATAAAATTGCGTTATGGCCTAGTGGCGAAGTGGCTAACGCGGTCGTCTGCAAAACGACTACTCGCCGGTTCAATTCCGGCCTAGGCCTCGGCCATTGCCCGGGTGTCGGAATCGGTAGACGATGCGGGCTTAAAACCCGTTGAGGGTAACACCTCGTGGGAGTTCGAATCTCCCCCTGGGCACAAAGGAGCGAAGTGAGTTTGGGCTCGGGGAGCAAGCAAACAGTTTTGCTTGCGTTGAGATGAGAACAGCGGAGCGATGCCGAACGAGCAATTGGCGAGTGAGGCCGCGAGCTGGTGACTAGACCGAGGAGGCGGAAGCCGACGAGAGTCGAAGTCAAATCTCACCCCGGGCACAAGAATTAAAAAATTACGGAGGAGTACCGAAGTGGTCATAACGGGACGGTCCCGAAAACCGTTTGCTCCGCAAGGGGCACGTGAGTTCGAATCTCACCTCCTCCGCCGCGTCAGATGCGGCTGGCGAGTTTGACTTACCGCCAGTCAGGAAACGGCTCGCCCGCCCCGCCGCCATCAGGATGTTCGTAGAAGTTACTTTGCTAATAAATCATAATAACCACGGAGAGGTCGGATAATGGCTATTCCACCGCTCTTGAAAAGCGGCGTCCGCAAGGACTTGTGGGTTCGAGTCCCACCCTCTCCGCCAATTTTCAGAATTCGGATTTTGGGCGATTGT
>CAYILQ010000051.1:0-3088 GCA_964364345.1 uncultured Candidatus Saccharibacteria bacterium
TGCCCAGACTTCCATTTCTCCGAATCTCTGGCCGCCAAACTGGGCTTTGCCGCCCAAGGGCTGTTGGGTAATTAAAGAGTACGGCCCGATTGAGCGCATGTGGATTTTGTCCTCTACCATGTGCATCAATTTCATGAAGTAGATCACACCCACGGTGGTTTTTTGTTCAAACCGCTTGCCGGTGCGGCCGTCGTAAACGTAAATCTTGCCGTCCTCGGGCAAACCGGCCTTGACCAATTCTTCTTTGATTGTTTCCTCGGTCGGACCAGCCATGGCCGGAACGGCGGCATGATAGCCAAGTTTGGAAACGGCCCAGCCAAGATGAGTCTCCAGAACCTGACCAATGTTCATTCGAGAAATGATGCCCAAGGGACTCAAAATCATATCCACCGGCTGGCCGTCGGGTAAAAACGGCATGTCTTCTTGGGGCAAAATTGTGGAGATAACACCCTTGTTGCCGTGGCGCCCGGCCAGCTTGTCGCCGACTTGAACCTTTCTCATTTGAGCCACCGAGACTTGGATAGTTTTAATCACGCCGGCCGGGAGCTTGTCGCCCTGGTCGCGCGAGAAGATTTTAACGCCCACAATTCGTCCGGTTTTCCCGTAGTCAAGGGTTAAGGAAGTGTCTTTGACATCACGGGATTTTTCGCCAAAGATTGCCCGCAAGAGCCGTTCTTCGGCGGTCAGATCGCTTTCACCCTTAGGGGTGATTTTGCCGACCAAGATATCCTGGGATCTGACTTCAGCGCCGATTCTGACAATGCCGTCGGGATCAAGGTCTTTAAGTTTTTCTTCCGAGCGATTGGGGATATCGTAGGTAGTGATTTCCGGGCCGAGCTTGGTCTCGCGAACGTCAATCGAGTAGTCTTCAATATGGATCGAAGTGAATAAATCGCCTTTGACTAACTGTTCCGACAGAACAACGGCATCTTCAAAATTGGCGCCCTCAAAGGACATGAAAGCCACCACTAGATTGCGGCCCAAAGCCAGCTCGCCGTTTTTGGTAGCCGGGCCGTCAGCCAAGATGTCGCCTCTTTTGACTTTTTGACCCAAACGCACCACCGGTTTCTGATTGATGACCGTGGCTTGATTGGACTTTTTGAACTTAAGCAGTTTGTATTCAACTTCTTTGCCGTCTAGGGCGTGCCTGACCGTGATTCGAGAAC
This sequence comes from uncultured Candidatus Saccharibacteria bacterium, assembly GCA_964364345.1. Lineage (GTDB taxonomy): Bacteria > Patescibacteriota > Minisyncoccia > 2-02-FULL-40-12 > IGHO2-01-FULL-4-A > CAYILQ01. The sequence continues at coordinate 1,167 of CAYILQ010000051.1, forward strand.
TGTCAATTTTTTCAACAACTCCGTCGTCCTCGGCGACTACCAGCATGCCCGAGTCATGAGCCACCTTTTCTTCAAGACCGGTGCCAATAATGGGCGCTTCGTGCTGGATGATCGGCACGGCTTGGCGCTGCATATTTGACCCCATCAAAGCCCGATTGGCGTCGTCGTTTTCCAAAAACGGAATCAAAGCGGTAGCCACCGATATTGGCTGCTTGGGTGAGACGTCAATATAGTCAATTTCATTGAAGGCGGCCAGACCGGCTTCGCCCCGAATCCGAGCCGGGATTTTCTGATCAATAAAGCGCCCGCCGTCATCAACTCTGATGGCGGCTGAAGCGATCACGAAGCGCTCCTCTTCAGTGGCATCCAGGTAGTCAACCTGATCGGTGATCCGGCCGTTTTTAACTTTACGGTAGGGCGTGAGAATAAAACCGAGAGGTGAGACTTTGGAATAGAGCGACAGATGACCGACCAAGCCGATATTGGGACCTTCCGGGGTTTGAATCGGACAGATTCGGCCGTAGTGCGACGGGTGAACGTCGCGAACCTCAAAACTGGCCCGTTCCCGGGTTAAACCGCCGGGGCCCAGAGCCGAGAGCCGCCGCTTGTGCTCAAGCTCGGCCAGGGGATTGACCTGATCCATGAATTGGGACAACTGACCGGAGGCGAAAAATTCTTTCAGAGCGGCCACAAACGGTCGGGGATTGATCAATTGGGCCGGCAGGACCGTGTTTATGTCTTGGGTGCTCATCCGATCCTTAATGACGCGCTCCATCTTGGTAAAGGCCAATCGGAGCTTATCTTGCAATAACTCACCCAAAGTTTTAACCCGGCGGTTGCCCAAGTGGTCAATGTTGTCGGGTTCGGCCTCGGGAGTGTTATTGAGGCGGATGATTTCTTTGAGGACATTGATAATATCGCTTGATTTAAGAGTGCGGTTTTTCTCATCCAGGGGGTAATTTTCCTGGAAGCGAATGTTCATCCGATGGCGGCCGACCCGCGATAGATCGTAACGAGTGAAGCTTGAAAACATATTGGTCACCATCTGGCGGGCGTTATCAATCGTAGCCGGATCGCCGGGCCGGATTCTTTTGTGCATCTCAATCAGCCCCTCCTCTTGAGAGGTTGACGGGTCTTGAACCAGGGTAGCCGCGATGTATTGCATGTTGGGATCGGTGTCAATGTCCTGGAAAAGTTTTTTGATCTCCTCATCTTTGCCCACGCCGAAAGCGCGCAAGACGGCCGTGGCCGGAATCTTGCGCTTGCGGTCAATTCTGACCGAGATTACGCCGCTGGATTCGGTTTCAAATTCCAGCCAAGCGCCGCGGGAGGGAATAATTTTGGCCCCAAAAAGCCGCTTGTAGCGGCTGGCTTTGGACAAAGTGAAAAGTACCCCCGGGCTGCGGATCAACTGGCTAATGACCACCCGCTCAACGCCGTTGATGATAAAAGTGCCCCGGGGCGTCATCAAAGGAAAATCAGCGAGGTAAACTTCCTGTTCCTGGGCCTTGCCCGCCTTTTTATTTTTAAGGGTTACCTTTACTCGAAGCGGCGCCTCGTAGGTGATGTTTTTCTCGCGCGAGACATGCTCGGTGTATTTTGCTTCTTCAAGTTTGAAATCCAGAAACCGGAGCTCCAAATCTTTACCGGTCCAGTCCTCAATCGGCGAAATGTCGTTGAAAAGTTCCTTGAGACCGACATCCAAAAACCATTTGTAAGAATCCAGTTGGACCTGAACCAGATTCAGCGGCTTGATTGAGTCCGGCATGTATTTTGAGAAAATCTTACGCATGGAGAGCTTGGTATAAGTAAACCAGTTTAATGCCGAGGTTGATACTGCCGAGTTTTCACACCGTCTGCCAAGAAAAGTGATTAAGGTTTAACCGTTAAAGTAGCACAGTCAATTTATCTGCCGAAATTGC
>CAYILQ010000052.1:0-2962 GCA_964364345.1 uncultured Candidatus Saccharibacteria bacterium
TTTGTGAGGAGACGATGTTCGAAACAACCTCAATGTTATGATGAACCAACCCGTCTGCCGACATTGTTTCTTTTATCTCCAAAACCGAAGCCGAAGTTTCATCACAAGAGGTTTCAATGCCAAGAATTAGCATGCCAGTACCTTATCATTTGACTTGATAATACTCAACTTTTGAGGTAGAATTATGAAGTAAATGGCCCCGTCGTCTAGCCTGGTTTAGGACGCTTGGTTTTCATCCAAGAAATCACGGGTTCGAATCCCGTCGGGGCTGCCAAATGGGAAGTGTCAAATTCGCCTCCCCGCCAGTCGGCGTATCCGGGAAACGGGGGAAACGGCGGGGGAAACGGCGCGCGCGGGGGAAACGGGGACATGACCCGTTTTTACAAAGTTGTGATATACTGTAAACATGGTAAGGCAGCCACGGTTAGACATTGCAGATGAAATATATCATGTCATCAATCGAGCCAACGCTCGGTGGAGGATTTTCAAGACGGCTCGAGACTATGGAGTGATACTTGATTCCCTGGAAGAAACCCTAGGGTCACGAATAAACGGGTCATGTCCCCGTTTCCCCATGCTGCTAAGTAAAAAATAACCGCGCCTGGATATGTTTGAAGACAATCTGAATAAATTTGAATCGAAGGAAAATCTACCCCGAAATCTTAAACTCTATTCAGAAGAGACGTTTGCTGCGATGAGGCGAATAGAGGGAGAAACTTGGGGGCAACAGCAGGACGAGAAATTTAAATCAAGCGGTAAACTTACCTACTCTGTGGCCGGGGCATTACGCTGGCTTAATGACGAGGGCCCAAACGATACTGGTACTGAAAGCTATACCGTCCATGGTCTAGGAGGCTCCAGTAGATGGTATGTGAGTCAAAACGGTGGAGTTCGCTTCTCAAAACGTCACGGTAGCCCGAGAACTGCAGCACTTGCCGAAAAGGAAGGGTTCGAAATTAGTTAACACTTCCCGTCCTGCCAGTAAACCAAGAACGGGCCGACAGCCTGTTTTTTGTTAGGGTGTCGACGCTTGGGATATTTCTAGGATTTTTTTGAAAGTTTCTGGTTGGGTCTGGGCGAGTTGGGAGAGGATTTTGCGGTCAAGGTCAATGTTGGCTTTTTTGAGGCCGGCGATGAAGCGATTATAGGGAATGCCGTTAAGTCGGGTGGCGGCGCCGATTTGGATTTGCCAGAGGCGGCGGAAATCCCTTTTCTTTTTGCGCCGGTCGGCGAATTGAAAACTCCAGGCATGAAGCAGGGCCTCCTTGGCCTGGCGGTAGTGGGACTTCCGGGTCCACATAAAACCCTTGGCGTGCTTGAGCAAGTTCTTGCGGCGCTTATGAGCGATAGTTCCTCGTTTAACCCTGGGCATTGTCTGACTAAGGCTTAAGGACTAAGGACTAAAGCTTTAGACTTTAGTCTTTGGACTTTAAGCTTATAGGCTCATGAGGTCATAAGGCAACAGGTTTCTGATTTCTTTGATACCCGATCGGCCGAGTTGTTTTTCTGATCTTTTGCGTCGGGTCTCGTTGCCGCTGGTTTTGGCGTTGAAATGATTAATGCCAACACTCCGGTGGCTGACCTTGCCCCGGGACGAAATTTTAAATCTCTTCAACGCCGATTTTGAAGTTTTGAGTTTGAGTTTTGGCATGGACAATAAAAACTTGGTTAAGAACCCTTACAAATAGTATCCGAATAGCGTACTACGAATACGCACATGCGAATATAACGGCGCCTTCTGGCATCGCGCTTTTGGCGGCGAATTAACTTTTTGCCGGTTTAACTAGCAAGCCCAGCCCCCTCGGAAAACGTTTGATTGGATCATCAACCGCGAAAGGCTGGCTGATCAGCTTCAGAAACTCTTCAAGTTTTCGGCGCCCGAAATCGGCCTTTTCCTTTTCTCGGCCGCGCAGAGTCAGCTCGATTCTCACTCGGTGGCTCTTGGCCAGGAACTTGTCGGCCTGGGCGGCCCTGACTTTCAAGTCGTGTGATTCGGTGCGGAACCCGATTTTGACCGTCTTTACCTCTTGAGCCGCTGACTTGCCTGACTTTTGGCCTCGGTCTTTCTTCTCCTTCTGATAAAGGTACTTACCGTAATCCATTAACTTAATAAGCGGCGGCTTGGCTTGAGGGCCAACCTCAACCAGATCCAAATCCTGTTCGTCAGCCAAGCGCAGGGCTTCATAAGTCGGCATTATACCCAGCGATTTGCCGTTAGCGTCAATAACCTGGACTTCAGGCGCTCTTACCTGATGGTTAATCCTTAACCGTTTCTCTTGGTATCTTTGCATCAATCTTTACCGGATGGTAACACAAACTCCACAGCTTATCAACGGCTTGCCCTGGAGTTGTCAGCAGGTTTGTTCGAACAATTATCAACCCCGGTATCAAACCTGAAAAATCTGTAATTTCCTGTCTGGTGGACTTAGCGCGTATCCAGTTAAACCGAGTTCTGCGAGAATTGCTCGACTGGCACACCCTCATTCACTCGGAAACCTTTAAATACATCACTCAACCAGCATAACCATTATCGCCCAACTTCTGCTGAATGTGAAGCATTAAACCCGCTCGTACCAATTCTCACTATTCCAATATCATTATAGCGGCTTCATAGAATAAGCCAAGCGGTCTATGTATTTCTTCCCACAGGATTCTTCCAATTTGGCTAAAATCATTTGTACTGATTTATAGGAACTCGCCGACTGAACTTGCAAGAAGCGACTCGTAAAGGTCGCCCTTGATATCGGTGTCCAACCGCGAGAACTCAATGGTATCAATAATCTCAATCGTTCTTTTGAGCGTTACTTCGTCGCGGACAAATTTATATAAATTCTGACCTGTTTTTTCTCGCCAGTGTGACCATCGGAATTTTTCGTTCCTTCCGGCAAAAATTGATTTGTGTTTATACCCCGTGAGTTTTTCTTCTTTTTCCATCGCAATATCCTGCTCTTCAAGCATTTTG
>CAYILQ010000053.1:0-2938 GCA_964364345.1 uncultured Candidatus Saccharibacteria bacterium
CTTTCTAGTATGTAGGTGTAAAACATACAACCCATGAATCTCTAACGGGATTCATCTTTTCTAAAATTAGTTTGTTCATTTCAAGCATAGAGGTTTTGTAGCAAAAATCAAGGTCACTGATTGTAATTTTTAATTGGGTTGTCCCCTTCCCTATTGCTGACAAATCAAAAAACGTGTAATATAACTTATAGAAGAACCGGTCAGATCATTTCAGAGAAAGGAAAAAGTTATGAGTAAGAAGACGATTCAGGCCCAGCGCTGGGGTAAACCGATTTTACCGGCTTACCGCCATCTTAAACTGGAGGGAGGTGAACTCCCGGCAGAGAAATCAAGCAACGGAGCGTCAAGACAGATCACCCCGAGACAAATCCGCTTGTTCGGTCCAGAGATCAAAAATGAGCCTGTTCTCGTTTGACTTCCATCTTATGTCATAATTTTATCTCATAACTATCTTCAACTAAGGGCTGCTCACGGGTGGCCCTTTTTGTTTTGGCAAAACTTGAGTAGCAAAAATTTTTCTTAGAAAAAAGCCGAGGGTCGTGCTGACACCTCGGCTTTTAATTCAAACAATGCAAAACGATCGATTACGCCGGAGAATAAGACGGAATGAATTTCTCCAATTCGCCCCAGTGATCCTTCGGTTTCCAAAGGATGTTACCGGCCGCTATGTCCACTGCGACATAGGGATCATCCTGCTGATACTGCGGCGTCGGCACCTCACAAGCAGAAATGATGGGGATGCCGTTCCAGTCGGTAACTCCCGAACGGTTAAAGGCGCAAAAGATCGCCACCAGTTCAGCCTCCGCCGCCGTAATAAGCGGTAAGAGCTTGCCCGGCGTGGAGATGTTATTACAGACATCTTCCACGATGGCAATTCGCTTGCTGGGCCGGATTGGATGGCGATCAATAACCATAATGGATTTTTCGCGATGGTCGTCTTTTTCCGGTTCAACGACCTTTTTTTCGGCATAAGCCACCCGGAAATTGCTTCGCATCTCTTCTAGGATCCGCCCCAGAGCGCCAGTGAGCAAAATCCCGCCCATCGGCGCACCGAGCACGCAGTCAAAGACTGGCTGCTTATAGCCCATCTGATTTAACCGGAAACAGATAAGATCGGCAAAATGATCCAATACATACATCACTTCTTCGATCTTAGCCACATTGTAGTAGATCTCACCTACCCAATGTTTCTTGCTACCGTCTGGCAGATCATACTCGCCGGCATAGGCCACCAACGGTCCGAGACGCCCGCCCGATTCTTTTTTGGGACATTCATACAAACCGCGACAACGCCTCAATGTGTCAATCGGGTTATGGGGATTGATGAGAGGTTTGCTTGCGAGAAAGAGCGAAGGGCACATTTGACTATACTCCTTAAGAATTCAAAGACCTGGCATACTGGCGGATCTCGGCGTCGTACTCACGAGCCTTGTCTTGAGCTACTGTGGCGAAATCCGGGTTGGCCGAAGCATGAATGATGGCCCGCGAGACGTTGTAGAGCACTCTGCCCTTCCCTGGCACATAGCTTACCGGAACTACCTCACTGGCTTTGCCGCCCTGCGTTCCGATGGCCGGCACGAGGATGAACATTTCATCGCCCACCTGCTCCCGCGCCAGTCGCAGCTGTTCCGGATAGGTAGCGCCCATCACTAGGCCAACGTTGCCGGTCTTCTTGAGCTGGGTGGAGATCAAATCGGCGACATGCAGGTAAAGCGGCCGGCCATCAGTCTGGATTTTATCCTGAAGCTCTGCCGCTTCCGGATTGGAAGTACGACAAAGCAAGATGCATCCTTTCTCCGGACGCTTCAGGAACGGCTCAAGTGCCCCGATTCCCAAATAGGGACTAAGCGTTACCGCGTCTGCTCCCAGACGGTTGAACGCCATCTCGGCCGACCCGTTGTTGCTGTTGCCGATATCGCCGCGCTTGCAGTCCAAGATCACCGGCACATCGGGAGCAAACTCATGCATACGGCCGATGAGTCTGCCCAGGGTGTTAATTCCACCTGAGCCGAAAGCTTCAAAAAAAGCGAAGTTGGGCTTCCAGCAGGCAACCGTCTCGGCCGTCGCTCGTACAATAGCGGAACAGAAGTCATAGAGCGCATTGACATCCGCCTGATCAAGCAAGCGACGTTTGAAATCCTCCGGCATCTTCTGCGGATCAGGATCATGCCCGACGCATAGGGCTTTAGTGCCTTGCCATTTGGCTTCAACCAGTTCCCAAAAATTACGCATAATCTTTCCCTTTCAAATACCTAAAAAATAAGTAGCCAATGGTTTAAATGGCTAGTCTGGTTTAATTGTATCAGAAATTTGGGAGCCTGTCTATCACTTGGGAGTTTCACTCCCAAGTAACTCTTAAATGAAGATTTGGTTTAATTCAGTAGGTTTTGAAATCGGTAAAATTTTTCAACTGTCCTTCTTCCGTTTCCACCTTGCTCACTTTAGCCAAAGGCGGCCCCTGCCGGCACCAGTCCACAAATTTTTGGAGCGCTTCATCCCTCCCTTCCGCTTCAATAAAGACAGTGTTGTTATTTCCATTGGCGACATAACCGGTGATGTTTAATTTTTGCGCCGCGTTTTGAGCTGCCGCACGAAAAAAGACTCCTTGTACTTCGCCAAAAATTTTAATGTTTAAATGTGGCATATTTTTACCCTCCTAAGTTTTTTGCCATTTTTTTCTCGCTACTCAATTAAGTGATATTTAATTTGTTAATGAAAAGACTTATTTATCTCTTCCTGAAGCAAAAAATTTTGGCGGGCGAAAGACTTGGGCAGGCTGAATTTTATTCTTGGCCGCCTGCTGACTTTTCCTTACTTTAACTTTGAATGACGAAACTCGTTGAAATCATAGTTTTTGAGAGACATTGCGCAGGCTGGCGAGCCGAGTATAGCAAAAAATCAGCCGATTTTTATGGGTGTCTAGCAAAAACTTGTGATG
>CAYILQ010000054.1:0-2427 GCA_964364345.1 uncultured Candidatus Saccharibacteria bacterium
TACGTGGGCCGCGGGGCGCGATTGTTTTCTCTAGAAAAATAAAACTTAGAACACAGAACACGGAACTTACAATAGCGGAAGCGATTGATAAAGCGGTTTTCCCTGGACTGCAGGGCGGTCCGCATAATAATCTGACGGCCGCGAAAGCGACGATGTTTTTTGAGGCCGCCCAGCCCGGTTTTAAAAAGTACCAGCAACAAATTATAAAAAATTCCCGGACCCTAGCCGGTGAGTTAGCGAAGCTGGGCTTTGATCTGGTAACCGGCGGCACCGACAATCATTTGATGTTGGTTGATCTCCGCAAAACCGGACTGGACGGTAAAACTGCCGAACAGCTATTGGAACAGAGTAGCATCAACGCCAACCGCAACAGCATTCCTGGAGACGAGAAGCCGCTGAAACCATCCGGAATTCGGATCGGTACGCCGGCGGTAACCACCAGGGGAATGAAAGAAAAAGAAATGAAGCTGATAGCGGGGTTGGTCCGCCGAGCATTGGTTAAAAAGGAGAACGTGAAAAAAGAAGCCGCCAGCCTTTGCAAAAAGTTTCCTTTGCCGTATTGAAATGGCAGTGATTGACGGAAAAATAATTGCCGGCAAAATCCTGGCCGAGCTGAAAAAACTGTCAACTCCATCTAAAGAATTGGCCGCGGTTTATGTTGGAGACAACCCCGCCTCGGCCAGTTTTTTGAAGCAAAAGGCGAAAGTTGCCGCGGAGCTGGGCGTGGTATTTCATCTCCATAAGTTTGAAGCCGCCATCAGCGAAGACGAGTTGGTCAAAGAAATTGAAAAGCTCGGCCAGAATGATGCCGTTGGCGGCATTATAGTCCAGCTGCCGCTGCCGGAAAAATTCAACCGCGACCGAGTAGTCGGTTCCATCAATCCCGCTAAAGATATTGACGCGTTGTCGCCGGCGGCCAAAGTTTCGCCCCTCGCCGTTGAGGTAGTCAAAGATATTTTAAAAGAGGTTGGCTGGGCTATAGAAGACAAAGTGATCGGCGTCGTCGGTCGAGGATTATTAGTGGGTAAACCGATTGCCGAGTGGTTGTCCGGCAAATGCAAAGACTTGATTATCTTTCATACCCAGGCCGACCTTTCCAGGATCAAAGATTGTGACTTGGTAATCTCTGGCGTTGGCAAAGCCGGCCTGATCAAGCCGGAAATGCTCAAACCCGGCGCCGGCGTGATAGATTTCGGCTTTGATATGAAAGACGGAAAAATCTCCGGTGATCTGGACTCTACATCTGAGTCATCGTTATCGTCATTGTCATCGTTGTCTTTCTACACTCCGACTCCGGGAGGAACAGGCCTGATACTGGTTGCCGAGATTTTCAGGAACCTTTACCTATTGACCAAGTAAAAATGAAGCTACAATATTCAGTAACTTTTCTTTTGGAGGAAATGTTGTTATGGTATGGGAATTACTGGTCCCGTTAGAAGGTGAACAGGTGTTGCCATCTTCAACAGGACTATAAGCCCATGAAGAATAACGAAGCTAGTAAAAGTAGTGTAATTGGGGCCCCTTCTAACGGGATGAATGAGCACGTCCCCGACGAGGAAGTGTTGCGGCAATCGCTGCGCGACCCCTCCCAGTTTAAAGTTCTGGTCGCCAGGTACCAAGAAGCCTTTCTCCGAAAGGCTTGGGGCATCGTTCGGAAACAAGAAGATGCGGAAGATATCGTCCAGGAGGCCTTCGTGAAGATCTACCGGTACGGCGATAACTTCCAAAAAAGAGCCGGCATTCAATTCAAGAGCTGGGCTTATAAAATTTTAATGAACACTGCCTTTACTCATTACCAGGATATAAAAAAGAAATCTAGTTCGGTGGAATATCTGGATCCGGTGCTGTATGACGAAGGTGAGAAGCCGTTAGGATACACGCAAGATCTGGCGGCGATGTCGGATGCCAAGGCGGTGGTCGGGGCGGTGATTGAGAAAATGCCGGAGCATCTCGGGCGCATTCTCGGCTTTTATTACCTGGAAGATAAATCTTACAAAGACATCTGCAAGATGGAAAAAATTACCATGACCGCGCTGAAGATGAGACTTTTTAGGGCCAAAAGGTTGTTTAAGACTATGAGCGCCGATTTAATTTAAAAAAACGATGACCAACAAAATTCTTTGGAAAGTTTACACGATCTGGTTCTTGCGGCGCATTGTGCCGCTGATGCTGGTTCAGATTGTTTTTCTAGTGGCGGTTTTGAAATTGCTGGCCGGCAAGATATTTTTGGGCAAAGTGCTGGAAAACGCCGCTCTAGCCGCTAATTCCAATTATTGGGAGTTTTTCAAGTATCTTCTCCAGGCTTTTTCCCAAACTCACGTTGCCGTCCAAGTATTTATTCTGGTTATTCTTGGTATTGGAGCGCTGTTGTTGCGGGACTTAGGAAGGATAGTTGTTCATTATCTAAGAACCTTCAGAAAATAAGCG
>CAYILQ010000055.1:0-2069 GCA_964364345.1 uncultured Candidatus Saccharibacteria bacterium
CCATTTCATATACTCGGTATTTTACCGAGTGTCCTAATACATTTGGGAATGGGCGGCTTGGCCTAACCAAGGAAAGGATTAGGCAGATTCTCGAAAAAGTCCTTAAGAAGCTTCGCCACCCCTCTAGGGCTTCTAAATTGGAGGTTTATTATAGTGTTCTAAAAGCCTATTGGTGAAAAACAACCAATGGGCTTTTGTTTTGACACTTAAAACTAGACATGCTAGGTTGTTTTGATTGTTATTTTGATGATAATTTATTAAAAGATTAGGAGGTGGGGCGATGTTAAAAGACGAGGTTTTGGAGTATGTCAGAAAGCAGTCCGAGGGCCGTATGATGGCTTCGGCGCCGGGCGTACGCGAGGCCTTGGGTGTTCCACTTACCGAAGCATCAGCCGCTCTGGTACATCTAGAGGCCGAAAGAAAAATTGAACGAGTTGATCCCAAACTACAGGTGTTTAAGTTGGTTGGTGTCGCCACTGAGGCAGGGATTTCGGTAAAAGACAGTGATGATGTGAATATCATGAAGGAGGTTGTGGTTTCACAAGGTTCTGTTGGTGAGAGTGTAACGACGGTTGTGGTCAATAATAAAACAGAAAAGGAGAAAGATATACCCAGTGTTTCGTTTGATAAGACCAAGGCCGTTTTGGGAGAGAATCTTAAAGATGAAATGCTTTGTCGGCTCCGGCTTGGGGACCTGTCAGGGTTTGATTGATGCCGTTGATAAAGCCGGTGGTGTAAGGGTGGCCTTTCCGATCAATCCTCAAAAAGCGGGAGGGGCCAACAGTCATTTTCGCAATCTGGTGGCCGAGAATTTGATTGGTTTCCGAGAGCACGCAGCCGAGTTGGACAAGCTTCCCCCGCCGGAGTTGCCAGAGGGGGAGGACAAGGCGCGTGCTCGAAAGCGAAAGACGAAAAAGTCCGCACCGGTTGGGAAACAACCGCCGAAAAGTGTGGGAAAATCGGATATTGAACCCGTTGAGCCGACAACATTTCGGCACCGCGGGAAAAGGGTGGCGGAGACGGTCGTGTCAAACAAGTGGCAGATGCTAGATGTTTACGCCGAGATAGCCGAGGTCGGATTGGCCCTGCGCAAGCTGGTGGATATGATCAAAGACACGCCGGAGATTGCCAAGCTTCGATGTTTTATAACTCGGAAAGCCACCCAGGATCAGCTGGCTATTTTAGAGCAGCAGTTCGACTGGATGATCAGACCGGCTGGAGAGATTGTGACAGCGGTGGACGATGTGCTGGCCGTTAAGTGATGTTCTTTTTGATAAAAAAAGCCGATTGCAAATTTGCAGTCGGCTTTTTAAATCTGATATCTCGTTTATCTTTGATGCTGAGTAAAGGGTAAAAGCGCTGCGATGCGGGCGCGTTTGATGCTGTTAGCCAACCGCCGTTGGTGTTTAGAGCAGGTGCCGGTGCGTTTTCGCGGAGCTATTTTATATTGATGGGTCAAAAAATTTTTCAAAACACTGGTTTCCTTAAAATCAATAAAATCAACATCATTGGTGCAGAAATAACACTGTCTGATTTCCAGGATTCTTTTTCTTTGACGATATACCGGTTTGTTGTTAGCCATAGGCAGTTAATATTAAAAAGGAATGTCGGATATGTCAACCTCTTCCGTATCTTGCTCTATTATAGGTATGTCTTCTTTATCTTTGTTTTGATTTTGGGGCTTGGCGCTTGAACCGGTATCTCTCGAAGAAGCCATGGCGGCTCCGGCCGGTTCAGTGCCGGTTCGCGGGCCTAATTGAATGCCTTCGGCCACAATTTCGGTGCGGTATTTTTTGGTGCCGTCCGGAGCGTCCCAACTGCGGTTTTGTATCCGGCCCTCCACTAGCACCAGTTTGCCTTTGACCAGATATTTACCGCAGGTATCGGCCAGGCGACCAAACACCACCACATTATGAAATTGGGTATCCTGCTGTTTTTGACCGCTCTTGTCGTTCCAGATGCGGTTGGTAGCCACGGCGAAAGTGGCCACATTCTGACCCGAAGGCAGAGAACGAATTTCCGGATCGCGGGTCAGGTTGCCCACTATAAAGATTTTGTTGAGGTTCATG
>CAYILQ010000056.1:0-1994 GCA_964364345.1 uncultured Candidatus Saccharibacteria bacterium
CCGTCGCAGTCAAAAATCAGGAATTGCAGCAGAAAGGGGTTTTGGAACCATCTCTGAGATAATTTTGGAAGATGGCTACCACTAAAATCATCAATGTTTCGGGAAGCGACAGCTTTAGCGATGTCTTTGAGGTTTTCAGAGATACGCCGGCCGAAGAGGTAATTTTTATTTTCCCCAAAGTATCAAAGTTTACCGGCCGCCGGGGCTATTTTGAGGCGATAAAAGAGGAAGCCGATGCCGGAGGCAAAAGTGTCAGCGTTATGACGGCCGATCCTTTGATTGCCCGACTAGCCGGCGATTTTGGTTTTGAGTTGTTGGGCGCCTCCGCAGCTATGAGTAAGGAAAACAATTTAACTGCCGACATTGCTTCTGTCCAGTTTTTACCGCCGTCAGCTAAGAAGGGTGATTTTGAGACCGAAGATGAGGCAGACGAGGACGAGGAAGATGAAGACGAAAACGCTGTAGCCACTTTGACCGCTTCAAGGCCCAGGGCCGGCGGCATGATGCGAGACGTGGTGCCAAAACTTGTCGGCCGAAACTTGAGAATAAAAAGAGGGGATGATGACTTTGATCTGGAAGTTAGAGACGAGCGCGCTGAAGCCGACGATAGCGAGGATGACATTGTGAAAGTTTGGAGAAATCCGCCCCAACGGCTGCGTCGGGCGGGATCGCGGCGATTCAATTTTAACTTTCGGTCGCGGCGAGCGCTGTTAACCGCTCTTGGCGGTTTGATAATAGTCGCGCTTTTGGTCCTTTACAGCGCCTTGGCTCGGGCGACAGTGACGATCCGGCCCCAGAAACAGAATTTGGACTTCCGGCTGAAAATTATCGCCTCAACCGAGACGGCCGCGGTTAACCTGGAATTCGGCCGCGTCCCCGGCCAGCAATTCAGCGCCCAGAAAGAGGAAACCGAAACCTTCCCGGCCACCGGTCAGAAAAATATTGTCCAGAAAGCCGGTGGCCGAATAGCGATTTATAACCCAACCTCGACCGCCCAGCGGCTCGTGGCCACAACCAGATTTGAATCGCCCGACGGCTTGATCTTTAGAATTCCCCAAACAATCGCCATCCCGGCCGGGACCAAAGACAATCCGGGTTCAATTGAGTCTGTCGTCTCGGCCGACCGACCGGGCCCGGATTACAACATCGGTCCGACCAAATTCACCATTCCGGGATTTAAGGGGACGGCCAAGTTTGATCAGTTCTACGCCGTCTCCAATGAACCGATGTCGGGCGGCGTCATTGGCCCTTCAAAGATTGTGACCGAGGGCGATTTCAGCAAGGCTCGGGAGATTCTGATAAAAAAAGTTAAAGATCAAATTCTAAAGACCCTTAAAGCCCAAGCCGGCGACCTCAAAGTCATTGAGTCGGCCGATATCAAATTGGATGAACCGGCGGCTAATGTTAAAGCCGGCGAGGCCGCCGCTGAACTAAAAATGACGGTCAAGGGAGCGGCTAGAACTTTGGCTTTTCGCGAGCCGGATATTATTGAGCTGGTAAAAAACAAAGTAGCCGGTGAGGCCGAACTTGATGTTTTGGAAAAAAAGCTGGTGATTCTCTACCAAACGCCCATTTTGGATAGCAGCGGCAAAAACATGAGTTTCACGGCCCAGGTAAACGGTGTGGCCGCCGCCCGGATTGATTTGAATAAGATAGTTTCCGACATTCTTGGCTCGGACGAAGAGGCCATCAGAACCTATTTTAAGGGGCTCAAGGAAGTTGAATCCGCTCGAGTAACCCTGACGCCGTTTTGGGTCAAGCGGATCCCCAGAGACGCGAACAAGGTGCGAGTTGAAATACAGTTTGACTAGATTTAAGGTTTTTGCTAATATGGCGACGATGGAATAGGGCACCCCAATGCCGAAATTGCTCTGCCGAGCTTTCGCCGCCGTCTGCCAAGAAAAGTGATTAGGGACCATGCCAAAGGCGGAGCGCCCCCGTGCCGAGATTGTTCCGAGGTTGACTCGTCGCGACTCGTGATATCAGATATCACG
>CAYILQ010000057.1:0-800 GCA_964364345.1 uncultured Candidatus Saccharibacteria bacterium
AAGTTTTGCAGAGCAAAATTTGGGCGGGCCGGGGACTTTAAGTGTTCATTTGCATGGGTGGCCGCTGACGCAATCGCCTATCGCCAATCGCCAATTACTAATCGACATGGAGGGGGTAAGGAGTTTTGTTACGATGGGATTAGGTTTGAGAAAGGCCAAGCAAATAAAAGTAAGACAACCTTTGGCAGGCATCAGTCTGAAACGAAAAGAAAAATTTGAAGGTGATCTAGAAGAACTGATTAAAGACGAGCTTAATGTCAAGGCAATCAATTATAATGCCGACATTGAAGCCGATATTGCCTTGGACGTTCATCTGACCGAGGCTCTGATTCGAGAAGGCTACGCTCGGGAGATAATACGGCAGATTCAAGATATGAGAAAAGAGGCTGGCTACAAACTTGATCAACAAGTCTACGCCGCTTGGGAGTCCGACAATGCCGAAGTCGCCGCCGCCATGGAACAATTTGGGGCTGAAATTTCTCGAGACACTCTGGCTCTTAATTTCAACCGCGGTCACCAGCCAGGAGCGGTTTTTGACATCGAGAAGGAATTCTCCCTTGCCCCCGGCCTCAAAATCTGGCTCGGAGTGAGAGGGAAATAAATTGGCACCTAGCAATGATTTCTGTTTGTGGGACTTGCGATGTCCCACAGTGGCGTGAGAATTTGGCACAGTATGTAATAATGTCTATTCTTCTTGGCTGCGGGGTGTTTGAAAAAATGAATCATCCTAGACCCTGCGGACTTATCCTGCATATGCAAGGTAAATAAGCACGGGGGGGAGAGAGTTTTTTAAAACGCCC
>CAYILQ010000057.1:810-1904 GCA_964364345.1 uncultured Candidatus Saccharibacteria bacterium
TTTAAAAAAATCAAACCCACCACCCCCCGGCGCAATTCCCCGCCATACCCAGTAAAAGTCCGCAGGGTGGGACGAGAGTTTTGAAACCGGACCTTAAACGGTTTTTGAAGAGACGCGGTTCTCAAAGGACCGCTTGCGTCCGACCAAGCCCAAGGCAATAGCCAAACCGTAACAGCGATCAAGCCGGATGGCTAATGCCGCCTTTTCTTTTTTTAACCTGACACCTTTGACTTGCTCTAAAATCCAGACATTGCTCTCGGCAATTCTTAATTTCCGCAGGGCGCTGGTCACTTCTGGCTGTTCGCGTTCGCGGCTAATCTTATCTTCCTCTTTCTCTCCCCTTACACAAGCAGCTAGCCTTTGACTAAGATGCGCGCAATCGGTTCTTCCACAAATGTCGCACCTGTTGACTGTCGTTACCGTCAAGGTTCCTCCTTATCCTTATGCTATAGGTCTCGCAATGTGCTTCTGCTAAAATAGCGGTGAGGCGAAAACCTGTCAAACAATTATGCGCACCCAGGCGATAATCCTCAAAAAAATACCGATCCGGGAATACGACGAGCTGGTCGTTTGCTATACCCAAGATTCGGGCAAAGAGACTTTTCAGGCCAAAAGCGTCCTGCGGCCCACTTCCAAGCAAGCCAGCCATTTGGACCTCTTAAACTTTGTTGATTTCTCCCTGGTCCACGGTAACGGTCATCCGATTATCACCAGCGCCTATGTTTTGAATTCCTGGCCTCATCTCAAGTCAAGTCTCGCCGGGCTGGCCGCCTCTTACTTTTTGCTGGAGTGCTTTGACAAATTGGTTTTTGACGGTCAGAGAGATGAAAAACTTTGGGATTTTTTGGCAACCCAATTTGCAAAGTATAACGATTCAGCACGTTTGAATAATGCTAATTGGCCGCAAATTATCGCCAGCGCCAAAAACGAAATCCTTGCCGTCATGGGCTATGATTCCGGGACAGATCTAGCCGGCTTGGCCGACGGTCATTTCAAATCATTACAGTTCGCCAAAAAAGTGATAAGATTGAGTCAATGGAGTCTGCCGAATAATGCCTTATAGCGCCGTCAAAATTGTGGATTGTCCCGATTTC
>CAYILQ010000058.1:0-1753 GCA_964364345.1 uncultured Candidatus Saccharibacteria bacterium
TTTTCGTTGAAAGCGTAAAACTTGAGATGCAAAATATTGCCCTCTTTAACGTCCCAATCAATGGTAGGCACCTTGATCTGGGCGCGCGTAATGACGAATTCTTTAGGCTTCTCCCAACCGTTCCGCAAGATCAGCAGGGTAACTTTAGTGCCGATTTCGCCTCGTATTTTACTAACCGCTTCGTTGATGCCCAGACCGTCGGTGAAAGCGTCATCCACTTTCAAAATTTTATCTTTGGCCAGCAAGCCGGCTGCTTCCGCCGGAGAATCTTTCAAGGGCGCGATGATCACCAGCTGCTCGTCCCGCACGCCGATTTCCGCGCCGATGCCGCCAAAGCTCCCCTTCACGTCTTCTTCAAATTTTTTCGCCTCCGCCGGCGGGAAAAACACCGTGTAGGGATCTTTCAGCGAATTAACCAGACCGGCAACAGCCCCATAGACAAGGTTTTGCTCATCGGTCTCTTCGCCGTCAACGTGGTATTCCTTTAATTTTTCCCAGACCTGCCAAAACAAACCGAAGTCGGCTTTTACTTCGTGGTCATCAACGTTGGTGATGTTCTTGACCGTGACGACGTGAGGGTCCTGCTGACCCAAACGGTAGCCGGTATATAAAGCGCCGCCGGTAGATAAAACCGCCAAAACAATTACCACCCAAAGCACCGGTAGTTTCCTCAAGAAAATCATTTAATAGAATTTTAACTGTTTTTGTCTCATAATGTAAATATGCCAAGCATGGAACCATTGGGAGGCGCCAGCAAGGAATACTTGAAAAAAGTTGAAGAGCGTGCTAAAAAATCACGGGTTTCTCAACCTCATCAATTGGCCGGGTTGGATGTGGCACAGCTTTTAGACGACTGGGGATATCGCGGCCTTTATATGAAACTGGCTAAGGAATACGGGGAAACGAAAGTGCGACGCATCGCCAAGGCGGTCGCCGAGAATAAAAAAATAAAAAATAAAGGGGCGTATTTTATGAAAGCTTTTTTCGGCAATTAGGCCAATGAAAATTGTGACTATAGAAAATAAAAAGGACGGAAAATTCCTGCGGCGGCCGGCGGCGTTTTTTGATTCCAAGAAATACAGTAAAAAGGAAGTGCGCGAGTTGATTAAAACCATGCGCCAGTCTATGCAAGAAGCGGAGGGCGTCGGTTTGAGCGCCAACCAAGTCGGCCTGAATGTGAAAGTGTTTGTCGCCAGAGTGGAAAATAAATTCTACGCGGTCTTCAACCCGGAAATCATTTTGGCCTCCAAAGAAACCGTCAACTTAGATGAGGGCTGCCTGAGTGTTCCCGGAGTTTACGGAGTAGTGGAACGGCCGGAGCGGATTACGCTGAAGGGCTTTGATCAGAACCATAAGCCGCTGAAAATAAAGGCTTGGGGCCTTTTGGCGCGCGTTTTTCAGCACGAGGTAGACCATCTCAACGGCAAGCTTTTCATAGATAAAGCCAAGCAAGTAGAAAGAGTACCGATTGTTAAATAATGAAATACGCCTTTTTTGGATCGCCAAAATTCGCCGCGATCATTCTGGAAAAGCTTATCAGGGCCGGGATGCCGCCCGCCGTGGTGGCTTGCAATCCCGACCGGCCATCCGGCCGCAAACAGATCGTTACTTCCCCGCCCACCAAACTCCTGGCAGAAAAACATGGCATTAGGGTTCTGCAGCCGGATGATTTGAAAATTGAAAATTTTAAATTGAAAGTTGCCGAAATGGATTTCGGCATCGTTGCCGCCTACGCCAAAATCCTTCCCCAGGC
>CAYILQ010000059.1:0-1690 GCA_964364345.1 uncultured Candidatus Saccharibacteria bacterium
CATTTTCAAACAAAGGACGCAACCATGGAAAGCCGCGCCAGGCGCGGCTTTCCATGGTTGCGTCCCCAGGAGGGCTCGAACCTCCAACCTTCAGCTCCGCAAGCTGACGCTCTTCCAATTGAGCTATGAGGACATTTTAATAATCACAATCCAAGTTTTCTTGCCAAGGTGTCGCCGAGAGTGTCTTCGTGTTCAGCCTCGGGAATATACTGTATCAAGATTGCGCGGATTTTAACAGGGTTTTGATCGCCGATCGGGATTTTAATGTAGGGCATGTACCATCTTTTTGACTGAAGACTCAATTCCTTAATTCCCTGATGAGGCTGGTAGTCAACCCAAAATGATTTTAGGTCGCGGTATTCGTGAATCTGGCTGTTAATTTTAATGCCTGAAGCCCCAATCTTCACCTGGCCGGTGGTCGGTTTTCTTTTGGCCTGGACCAAGATCATCACTCCCAAAAGCCCAAAGAACACCGTCGTGATTATATTTCTCTGGTAAATTTGAGCCAAAGCGGCTAGAGCGAAAATGAGTACCGTGACAATCCAAACCACCCTCATATCCGGTTCATGGTTCGTCAAGGGGCCGGACCAAGAGATCGCGTTAAAACCGCTTTGGGCTTCTTCCGTCTGTGATTTCGCTCCAGCCTCCGGAATCAGAGCTATTTTTTTGCGCAGGTCTATTATCCGTCTCAAGCGGGGAGTAGTGGACTATGTTAGAACCTATTGGTAGACCGCCACTACTCGGTTATTTATGCCCAGTTTATCTTTAAGTATCGCTAAAATCAATTGATTGTTTAGTTACCCTATCCTGCCACTCACTATATCTAATCTTTTTTCTTTGCGGTTTATCCAACCTTATCAGTAGATAGCTAACGGTTCAAAATATGCTTTTCGTGCTCGGCGTGTTAAATCGCAACTTTTTCTCAAAGCCCCCGATAGATAACCTCTAAAGAAAAGCAGTTCAACTCGCTTGCCGAGTTTTTTAGTGTTTGTGATTGCGCTCAAATAATCACCGTCATTTGAAACAAGTATCGCGGTATCATATTGACCTAATGCCGCATGAGCTACCATATCGGAACTAATTTGTGTGTCTATATTTTTTTCGTGCGGGTCTGATTTGTCTCCTTGTAAGTACCCATACTTTAACTCAACTTTCTGTAACTTTTCTACTGCCGAATAATACTTTGACGCCGTTATGTACCGTTGCTTGCTTTTTTCACCCTCTGATAAGAGCCATGCTGGCGGCGGCACGCAGTAAAAATATACACTTACAAGTGTACGATTACCCGATAGTTTCTCCGCGAGTTTTAGCGGGTCGTACAATTGTGTCCAACTCCTGTCTCCATTTAGTCTAATGGATTTTATGTTCTTGAAAACATTGCTATTGTCTATATAGACAGATACTCGGCGCATACCTCGTATTGTAACAAAGTATTGTAACAAAAAACAAAGGGGGGCGTAAGCCCCTCTTCGTTGCTTATTGTTGCCGAAGCAGACAATAAGGATTTCTTACTCTAAGGTATATTACCAGTCATTAGTAATGTCAATAGTGCCACTTATCCACCATTTTACCCCACCCTTCAACTCACTATTGTTTGTATCCTTGGAGAGATTTGAACCCGGATCTTTAGCTCCGCAAACCACCCTCATATCCGGTTCATGGTTCGTCAAGGGGCCGGACCAAGAGATCG
>CAYILQ010000060.1:0-1670 GCA_964364345.1 uncultured Candidatus Saccharibacteria bacterium
TGGACGGTGTGCTGCGGCCCCTGACCTATACGGCTTTTCAGAACCGCCGGCTGCTTTTCCGGGACGTGGTGACGATTCCCGCCGAGGAATTGACCAAATACCAAGTCGGAGCAGTGGTGGAGAACTAGTACTAGTGTGGTATAATTAGGTCATGTCTCGACAGCTCGGGCGGAATATATTTTCGCTAGGGTTATCCCGAGTCGTTTCTGGGATAATTATTTTTGTTGTTT
Source organism: uncultured Candidatus Saccharibacteria bacterium (assembly GCA_964364345.1). Taxonomy (GTDB): domain Bacteria; phylum Patescibacteriota; class Minisyncoccia; order 2-02-FULL-40-12; family IGHO2-01-FULL-4-A; genus CAYILQ01. The sequence goes on from CAYILQ010000060.1 coordinate 231, forward strand.
ACATCCGACTAGTGACGTATTTGGGCCCCGAGAGTTTTGGAAAACTCTCGCTGGTACTTGCCTACTATACGATATTTTTTATCCTGATTGATTTCGGGATTTCGCGCTTTATCACCAGGGAGGTCAGCCCCCGAAAAGATTTAGCCGGAGTATATTTGGCAAACCATCTGCTTGTTCAGATTCTGGTTGCGTTTTTGACCCTGGCTTTTTTTGTTGTTGTACCCCGGCTCTTCGATTACGAGCCTGGGGTGATTTACGGCATGCTTTTGGTGGGTATTGGCTTGATGATCGGTGCTTTTTCCATCCCGTTTCGAGTTCTGGCCGATGTTTGGCAGCGCCTAGATATCGCCTCCGCCCTGAATTTCTTGAATACCATACTCACCGCCTCGTGGATGGCCTTGGCGATTTACTTGAAAAGAGATTTTATCTTTATTTTTTGGGTGTATATCGTCATTGGGCTTTTGTCGGTAGTATTTTACTGGGTAGTGAGCCGTAGGTGGACGCGACCAGTTTTCGAAGTCAGTTTTCCCTTGATGCGCCGGATGTTGCTTTTTGGAATGCCTTTTGCGCTGATTTCCGGATTTGAGCTATTGATTCAAAAAGTGGACGCCATCATCCAAAAGTTCTACTTGCCTTTTGAGCAGCTGGGTTATTATTCTGCCGCTTATCGGTTTCTTGATTTTTTGACTTTTATCCCAGCTGTGGCGGCACTTTCGCTATTCCCTTTTTTGGCCGAAGCTGTAATCCTTAACAAACCCGAAGTTACGGCGATTCTCAACCGCCTCAACCGTTATTTGATTCTGTTGGCATTGCCGCTGGGCGTGGCCGGTACGGTGTTCGCACCCGAAATCATCCGAACGCTCTTTGACGCGAGTTACGATGCAGCCGCGGCCCCTTTTCAAATATTGATCTGGGTTTCCGCCATAACGTTTATCTATGCCGTACCGAACGTCATCATGCAACTCAAAAGAACCAGCGCGACCGCAGTGATTTTGGCGGTCGTTACCGTGTTGAATGCCGGGGCGAACTGGTTTTTTCTTTCCCGCGGCGGGGGCATAATCGCCTCGGCCTGGATCACTTTTTTCTCATACGTATTGATTGCAACCAGTTTTATATTGATAGCTCAGCGAGAAGCGGTTTTAAATTTTATAAGATATCTTTTTTGGCCGGGCATCGCCACCGCCCTGATGGTTGTCGTTATGCTCCAGTTACGCGGCTTAAATTTTTACTTTCTGGCAGCACTTGGAGGCAGCACTTATCTCGCCTTTCTTTTTGTCGTAAGGTTTATAAAGAAGGACGATCTGCTGTATCTGAGGGCTATTTTCACGCGCCAATGAAATGAAACTTTCCATTTTAATCGTCAGCTGGAACACCCGAGACTTGCTCATTAAGTGTATCAACTCGATCTTGAGGTATCCGCCGAGTTTTGATTATGAAATT